>JAWOGL010000188.1:0-4555 GCA_046496945.1 Desulfonatronovibrio sp. | reverse complement strand
TGGCCGCCCTGGCCATTTTCCTGACAGTGGCCATCATGTCTCCGGTGGGCAAACAAATCAATGACAACGCTCTTCAGCCTTACCTTAATGAAGATATCGACTACCGGGAAGCCCTGAGCAACGCAGAAGACCCTTTACGCGAGTTTCTGTTCAAGCATACCAGGGAAAAAGACTTGTCCATCTTCTACTCCATTACCGACAGTGAACGTCCGGAAACCAAGGAAGATGTCCCCACCATGCTGCTGCTTCCAGCTTTTGTCATCAGCGAGCTCAAAACCGCTTTTCAGATTGGATTCATGATCTATGTACCTTTTTTGATCCTGGATATGGTGGTGGCCAGTATCCTTCTTTCCATGGGTATGATGATGCTGCCGCCGGTAATGATCTCCATGCCCTTTAAAGTGCTTTTGTTCGTCATGGTTGACGGTTGGAATCTGCTTATGGGATCAATGGTCAACAGCTTCGCTTGAAGCATTAAAAATTTTTAAAAAAGGAAAACAAAATGACCCCGGAATTCGTAGTAGGATTTGCCAGAGACGCCATCGAAACCACATTGATGATCGCCTTGCCCATGCTGGGCGTGGGCATGATAGTGGGTGTGACCATCAGTATTATCCAGGCAGCCACCCAGATCCAGGAAATGACCCTGACCATTGTGCCTAAAATCATTTCCATCTTCCTGGTCCTGTTGTTAGCTTTTCCCTGGATAATGAATAAAATGATCAATTATACCAGGGATATCTTTTTAAATCTACCCAGTTATATCGGATAACCGGCAGCATCCGGTCACGGGGCAACCAGCCGGCGGTCAGTGTTCATCCAGACATAATCTGTAAAAATCAGGCACAAGACGCGACAGAAAAACAAAAGGCTGTCCGGTTGAACTCCGGGACTCAAATCACCTGAATCATAAGATGTCAATGACTTCTTTCAGATGATCCATCCATATATCCACAATATTATCAAAAGAACCCAGGCCTTTCATTATCACCCGGGCGTCTATTCCATGTTCTTTTAGAACAGAAACCCAGGAATCCGCCTGTCTGCCGGCCATGTCTTTGACTGCGTGATCCCCGGCCACCACCATAAGCGGCATAAGATGAACTTTTCGGATCTTCTTTTTTTTGAGAAGGGGCAGGATATCCTCCAGACCGGGAATGCCTTCCACCGCTCCCACAAATATATTCTCATCGTGGATCCAGAAATGATACTGCAGGCCGGCATAAAATACATTGGCCGGATGAATACTGCCGTGTCCCATAAAAATTACCGCTTCATCAGACCCCCGGCCGGCCGGGATGTTTTCAAGCATGGACCGGGTGAACCTCTCCAGGTCCCTGGTGCCGCTTAAAAGGGGCGGGGCCAGTTTGATTTTTTCAATGCCTTTGGGCAGGCCTTCCAGAGACGACCTGGCCATGATCAGGTCGTGATGCTCCAGACCAGGGATAATCAAGAGGGACTGCATGGCCACTTTGGAGAATCCGTGTTCAGCCATCAGGGCCAGGGCTTGAACCGGAGAGTTGAAAACCCGGCCCTGCCCGGCCAGTTTTTCCCGGATAACCCTGGAAGTATAGGCCCAGTAGATGTCCACCTGAGGGAAAAGAAGCTCTGCTTTGCTTTGAATATTGGAGTAAACCCTGTCCGCTCCCGGCACAGAGGTGCCGAAAGCAGCCAGAAGTATTCCGGTTTTTTTGTTTTCTGAATCCTTTCTCATTTAAATCTGCGCCTACTTTTTCTGGTCCACTTTTTCAAAACAGGGAATGCAATAACTTTTGCCTGCATACAACCTGACTCTTGACTCCATGGTCATTTCCCTGCAGTAAGCGCATTCATGGCTGTCCATTATCCGGGCTGACCGGGGCGGAACCGGATCAATATCAGCCACCTCAAACAAAAAGCCCTGGTCCATTTCCATTATGTCCTGAATCTGCTTCTGCCTGAGCTTTTCAAGTCTTTCTTTTTCACCGGCAGACAGAGGTTCCTTTTTTTGCATGAGAGAGCGCATTTCATCTCTTTCAGGACCAAAGCATCCTGGTTTCAGGGTCAGGCGGATTGCCGTGTTCCGATCCGGATCAAAAAAGGAAAATGCTGTCTTGCCGTAATCCCGGTGAACAAGGTTGCCTTTACCCAGGGTGCATCCTGTAAGAAACTGAATAGCGTCCACCGCGCACATATCCGTTTCCACCACGGCCAGGATATTGTCACCCTTCTGACGCTTAAGCGTATCCAGAGCGAGTTCGGAAGCACGGATTCCAATACTCAGGCCCGGACAATTATGTCCATGAAACGAAATGGTTCTCTTGATAATTTCTTTGTCGACAGCACAGGGCATGACCCCTCCTTACTGGTTATGTGTTCAAAAAAAAGATTTCTTAATTCTTTTCCGGGCACAGGTAAAGGGTGTTCTCCAGGCGGCGGCCCAGAGTCTGAATCCAGGATTTGCCAAACCAAATCCTCTTGTTATATTAGCTGACATTCATTACAGTTATATGCCAGCCATGGATTCATTGGCTGATCTATAATATGGTTGACAGATAAAATCATTGTAACGCCCAAACCATGTAATTGAAGACCAGACAATAATACCCAATGGCGAGTGTAAACAAATATAAATACTTTTTTCTTTTATTGCTGATTCTGCTCTGCTCCCCATGTTCCCTGCCTGCTCAGAACAACCAAGAACCGGAAGAGCAAACTACCCGGGGCATTGATTATCAGAGTATAATCTCCGGTGACCTGGAGGACCGGATCCATCAGACCTTAACCCAGGTCTCAGACACCAGGGACCTGGAGGACCGTCCTCCCATGACTGTTGCCCAGCTCAGAAGAAGAGCCCGGGCTGATGTTGATAAATTTTACCAGGCACTTCGATCCTTCGGATTTTATTCTTCTCAGATCAGCTATTCCATAGACCAGACCAGCTCTCCAGTCACGGTGGAATTCAGAATCGAACCAGGCCCTGCCTATCTTATCAAAAAGGTAGACATTACCTTGACCTGCCTGGAAACAGAACCCCGGCCGGATCTTCCGACTCAGGGACAGCTGGACCTGGAACAGGACAGCAGGATCACCTCTGCAAGAGTCCTTGATGCCAGGCAGATCATTCTCAAACATGTTCGGAAGCAGGGCTATCCATTCCCTTTTGTGCAGGTGGGGGAAGTAATAATCGATCACCAGGCTCACCAGGCGGAAATATATTACCTGCTGGATCCGGGTCCCCAGGCTGATTTCGGCCGGACCAGGGTATCCGGACTGTCCAGGGTCAAAGAGAAGTACATACTCCAGGCCCTGCCCTGGCAAAAAGGTGAACCTTTCAATGCCTCACTCATGAACGATCTGAGACGCACGCTCACAGGCAGCGGTCTTTTTACCATGGTGGAGGTAAAACATGAAACCGAACTTCAAGAAGATGGAAATTTACCGATAATCGTATCTGTAACCGAAAGAAAGCCCCGCACAGCCAGGGCCGGACTGCGTTATCAATCCGATACCGGACCTGAAGCAAGACTTGGCTGGACCCACAGGAATCTCAGAGGCATGGGGGAAGTTCTGGATTTCCGGCTGGTGGTTTCAGAAGAGCTGAATTCCCTTACCGGTAATTATACCATTCCTGCCTGGTTGCGTACTGATCAGAATCTGTCCTTTGAGTCAGGTATAGTTGATGAAAAACGGGAGGCCTATGACTCCAGCAGTGTGTATGCCCAGACCATGCTGGAACGACAACTTACGCCTGATCTTTCCGCGGGAGTGGGGCTGGGATACCGGGCGGCCAGGGTCGAGCAGTTCGGTGAAACCAATGATCTGGGACTGTTGTATGTGCCCACTGACCTGACCTGGGACAGCCGGGATGACATACTTAATCCCGGAACCGGCATCCGCTTCAATTTCAAGATTATTCCATTTTTTGATACTCTGGATACCAAAAACAGATTTATCAAAACCTATGCCAATGTAAGCACTTATCTGGAACTTCTCCCGGAAAAGCGACTGGTTCTGGCCAACCGGATGGCCGTGGGAACAATCAACGCCGAAAGCAAATCAAAAGTTCCTCCTGATGAAAGATTCTATGCCGGCGGAGGCGGTTCTGTCCGCGGATATTCCTATCAAACCGCGGGAGAACTGGAAGATAAAACCCCTGTTGGGGGAACTTCCCTGGCGGAAATTAACAGTGAACTCAGGCTCAAGTTGACCAAAAGTTCCGGCCTGGTGGCTTTTCTGGACGGAGGCCGGGCCTTTGACACTTCATATCCAAATTTTGAGGACAGACTCTATTGGGGCTGTGGGCTTGGTTACAGATATTTTACTGACTTCGGACCTGTAAGAGTGGACATTGCTTTTCCTTTGAACCGCAGAAAAGGGGTGGATGACAGCTTTCAGATATATATCAGCCTGGGCCAGGCTTTCTAAGCCGTAACTATTCACCATAGCCAGCGGCCAGTCCCCGGCTGTATTTAACAGAAACCTTTAACCCAACTTTTAACCTTAAACTTTGAACTCCCAATATATTTATCAATTTTATGAATAAACTTTCCCGCAGAATCCTTACAGTGCTTGC
>JAWOGL010000149.1:0-4456 GCA_046496945.1 Desulfonatronovibrio sp. | reverse complement strand
GGAAGCCGCTATGGGGTCTTTACCAAATCACCCCTGACAGGGGGTTATCTGGAATCATATTCAGGAGGTAAAGTTCCTGAAGCCATGGATGCGGCCGGGTATGATGCCATTGCCATTCGCGGACATTCCCGCGAACCCGTAGTCCTGAGGGTGCACCCGGAAGGGTGTGACTTCCTGGACGCTGCCGGGCTCTGGGGGACAGATACTTTTTCCACTGAGGATAAAGCCATAGAAATGTGTCTTTCGGACGGCAAAAAACATAAAAAGAGCGGTGCAGTGGTCATAGGACCTGCCGGAGAAAACCAGATCCCCTTTGCCCTTATCGCCAATGATTACTGGCGCTGCGCCGGACGCGGCGGAGCAGGCGCGGTCATGGGCTCCAAAAAGATAAAAGCCATAGTCTTCCAGGGCAGCAGCAAAAGATCTGTCGCGTATCCGGAAAAGCTGACCGCCTTTTCCAAGAATTTCATGAAAGAGGCCAGGGACACCCCCGGTGTAAAGGCCTACAATAAATTTGGAACCACCCAGATGGTGGCCCTCCTGAACACTGCCCAAGCCTTCCCGGCCCAGTACTGGAATATGGGCACATGCGATCACTGGCAGGATATCAGCGGTGATTTTCTTCACCGGGAGCATGACGTTAAATCTGAGGCCTGCGCCAAATGCTTTATTGCCTGCGGCCGCAAAACCGAGGTCAAAAGCGGCAGGCATAAGGGTCTGAAACTTGGCGGGCCGGAATACGAAACCATATATGCCTTCGGCGGCCTGTGCATGATCAAGGATATCACTGAAATAATTTATCTCAATGACCTGTGCGACCGCCTGGGTCTGGATACCATTACAGCAGGAAATCTGTGCGCCCTGGTCATGGAGGCAGGAAGGCTGGGCAGAATGGAAAAGGTCCTGGAGTATGGAGATTTCACAGGAACGGCCCGGTTGATTGAAGACATGGTTGCGGGAAATGGACTGGGCTTGGTCCTGGCCCGGGGAATCCGCCACGCTGCCGCCGAACTCGGCCTTGAAGACCTGATGGTGGAAGTCAAAGGCATGGAGCCTGCCGGGTATGATCCGCGGGTCCTCAAGGGAATGGGGCTCTCTTACGCGGTTTCCGACCGGGGAGCCTGTCATTTAAGGACCACCTTTTACAAGCCTGAACTGGCCGGAATGATTGATCCGGCCGCCACCCGGGGCAAGGCTGAAATGGTTATTGATTTTGAAAACAGACTGACCATATTTGACTGTCTGATCCTGTGCCGTTTTTTCCGGGATCTTTATACCTGGGACGTGCTCAGAGAATTAATATATTGTCTTACAGGAAAAGACTTCAGCAGGGATGAGTTAAGCAGTGCAGCCGGAAATATTACTGACGCGGCCAGAGATTTCAACATCAGGGAGGGTCTGGGACCTGAAACCGACAGGCTGCCTTCAAGGATCTTTAATCAGCCCTTGCCTTCAGGCCACGGCATAACAGAGCAGGAAATGGATGAAATGCTGGATGATTATTACAGAATCAAAGGATGGAAGCGATAACATCGCCTTGAAACCCGCTCCCTGGTCCTTGACCTTTGAACATTAACCATAAGGAAACCAACCATGTTCGAACAGCCCAAGACTTCATATCTCTACTATCAGACAGCCATGACCCGTTCTTTTGTGGACAGCGCCCAGGGGATTTATATCTGGGACAAGTCAGGCAAGAAATACCTTGACGCCAGTTCCGGAGCTGTAATCTGCAATCTGGGACATGGAGACAAACGTATCCTGGAAGCAATAAACAAACAGGCGGAAAGCACTTTTTTTACCTACCGGACCCAGTTTGAAAGCGAACCCGCCCATAAGCTGGCAGAACTGCTGGTCACCTCGTCAGCCAATCCCTACCTGAACAAGGTGTTTTATGTATCCGGGGGTTCAGAGGCGGTTGAATCCGCCATGAAGCTGGCCCGGCAGTATTATTACGCCCGTCAGGAAGGCAGACACATGTTTATTTCCCGTTCGCCAGGATACCACGGGGCTACAATGGGAGCTTTGTCCGTGACTTCGTACGCTCCTCTGGAAAACCCCTATCGTCCCATGATGAGACCGCAGCCCAAGATACCTGCCCCGTATTGTTACCGGTGCGCCTACAATCTGACCTATCCGGGGTGTGATCTGGCCTGCGCCTGGGCCCTGGAAAAGTGTATCCTGGATCATGGTCCGCAAAACATCATCGCTTTCATGTGTGAACCCATCACCGGAGCCAGCGCCGGCGCACTGGTCCCGCCCAAAGACTACTACGCAATCATCAGAGACATCTGCACCAGATATGAGATTCTCCTGATCCTGGACGAAGTAATGACCGCCTATGGCCGTACCGGAAAAATGTTCGCCTATGAACACTGGGACCTGCAGGCCGACATCATCGCCATGTCCAAAGGCATGTCCTCGGGTTATTTTCCCCTGGGAGCCACTATAGCACGCGAAGAAATTGTGGAAACCGTGATGCAGGCAGGAGGCTTTCCCCACGGACACACCCATGCCGGGTCTCCCATGTCCTGCGCGGTGGGTCTCAAAGTTCTGGAAATAATGATTGAAGACAAGTTGCCTGAAAACGCCATGAAAATGGGTAAAATCCTGGGCAAAGGCCTTAAGGAACTGGCTGGAAAATACCCTTTTATCGGCGACGTCAGGGGCATTGGCCTGCTCTGGGCCATTGAGCTGGTGGCGGACCGCAAAAGCAAGGAAACCTTTGAACCCAGACTGGAAGTGGGCCAGCTGCTTACAGATCTGGCTTACGAACTGGGACTGATCATTTATCCCCGGCGCTGTGTAAACGGCAGGCAGGGAGATCATATTCTCATTGCCCCTCCCCTGATAATCAACAAGGAACAGATACAGGAGCTCCTGGAACTGATGGATGAAACCCTGAACAGCGCGTACGCCAGAATATCTTATAAAGCATAACAGGATTTTCCTGAAAAAAATGAAAAAACTAACTCCAATTACTACTGCGCTCAACCAGGTCAAAAGCGGACAGACCATTATGGTGGGAGGCTTCGGAAATCCCGGCACCCCCATGACCCTTGTGCAAGGTCTTATGGAATCAGGTGTCAGGGATCTTACCCTGATCAAAAACGAGGTCAATGAGCCCGGGATCGGTATTTCCAGGCTGGTTGAAGCCGGGCTGGTACGAAAACTTATCATTTCCCACCTGGGTCTTAACAGCAGAGTCATTGAAATGATGAATAAAGGGGAAGTAGAGATCGAATTCCACCCCCAGGGAATACTGGCCGAAAAAATACGCTGCGGAGGCGCCGGACTCATGGGGTTTATCACTGACATCGGCGTGGACACCATTATTGCCGACAACCGGGAAGTCATAACCTATCAGGGCAAAAAGGCCATAATCGAGCCTTGTCTAAGGGCTGACGCGGCCCTGATTCACGCCGCATACGCGGATACACCGGGCAACCTGTGCTATACCGGAACCGCTTTCAACTTCAACCCTCTCATGGCCCAGGCAGCTGAACTGGTTATTGCCGAAGTCTTTGATGTGGTGGAACCCGGCGGGATTGATCCTGACCACGTTCATACTCCCTGCGTGTTTGTGGATCATATTGTCCAGGTGGAAAAAAAACCTGAATTTTACGGGGTGCTTGATCATCATGTCCTATAAACAGAAAATCGCGGCCAGAGCCGCAAAAACCATAACCACCGGCATGACTATCAATCTGGGTATTGGACTGCCCACCCTGATTCCCTGTTATCTTGATTCCGAGACCGAGGTAATGATCCATTCAGAAAACGGAGTGCTGGGAGCGGGAAAAGCAGCTACTCATGAAACCGCCCATCCCATGCAGATCGATGCCGGGGGAGGATACATTACCGTAAAAAAAGGGGCCAGTTTTTTTGACAGCGCCACGTCCTTTGCCATTGTCCGGGGAGGCAGACTGGATATAGCCTTCCTGGGAGCATTGGAAGTCTCGGAAAAAGGAGATCTGGCCAACTGGATCATCCCGGGAAAATTCGCGCCCGGCATAGGCGGAGCCATGGAACTGGCTCAAAAGGCCAGAAAACTCATCGTGGTCACTTCCCATTGTACCAAAAAAGGTCAACCCAAAATCATTCCTCAGTGTACCCTGCCCCTTACCGCCCCCGGATGCGTGGACATGATCATAACTGAACTTGCTGTTTTTGAAATCAGAAACAATGAGCTAGTGCTCATGGAAATCGCACAGGAATCCAGCCTTGATGAGATAAAAGAAAAAACCACTGCCGCCTTTAAGGTTTCCGACACCGGGATTAATTATTTCTGAGCATTCCTCCCGGGCACGCCCGGGGGCCTTGGAAACTTAGTTGCCGTAATCGTCTTATATTCACGACTATTCGCGCCCAGCCCATCAGGCTGGGAGACTCTGTTGGGTGAAGGTTATCGGCAGTGTTTATACCAGAGGTAATATGAGACTGCCCCCGTTGGTTG
>JAWOGL010000140.1:0-3282 GCA_046496945.1 Desulfonatronovibrio sp. | reverse complement strand
AGCTTGTTCAGACATCAATACGGTTTATTAAAGTTTTTTCCCAGACCAGTAAAGAGTCATTTGTCCGGAGTTAATTCATGTTTAAATATATATTCGGTCCTGTTTTTTCTTCCAGGCTCGGCATCTCACTGGGCGTGGACCTTGTGGGCGCAAATATCTGCACCTTTGACTGTCTTTACTGTGAATCCGGCAAAACCGAGATAAAGACTGTTGACAGATCTGCTTATGTGAGCCTGGACATAATCATGCAGGAGCTTGGAGCCTGGTTTGAACAGACCAGCCGGAAACCGGACCATATTACTCTGGGAGGCCCTGGGGAACCTTGCCTTAATTCCGGGCTGGGTGACATTATTTTCTCAATTAAAAAAACTTATCCGGATATACCCCTGGCTGTGCTCACCAACGCGTCCATGCTCAGCCGAAGTCAGGTCAGAAACGAGCTGCTGCAGGCAGATGTGATTCTTCCATCTCTGGATACCATGGTGGAAGAGGAATTTATCAGACTAAACAGGCCACATCCCGGCATAAGGCTGGCAGAAATTGTTCAGGGGCTGCTTGACTTTCAAAAGGAATATACAGGAAAAATTTTTCTGGAGGTCCTGCTTGTGCCCGGCATAAACGACTCCAAGGCGAATTTTACTCTGTTAAGCGATTTTAGAAACCGCTTGCGCCCGGACAGAGTGGATATAACTACCATGTCCAGGCCTGGAGCTTATCTGGATACGCAAAAGGATAATTCCCTGGATCTGGATGACTGGCGCCGGGAATTCAGTTCGCCGCCGGTGGAGTGGACAAAACCAAAAATAAAAAATCCCGAGGCCGGGCTCAGGGAAAAAATAGCGGCTTCAATCAAAAGGCGGCCTCAGACTCCAGGGCAGCTGGCCACCGCTCTGGGAGCGGACATAGACAATGTCTTGTCCACCCTCAAACAAATGCAAACTACCCGAGAAGTTGAATCAACAATCCGGGATACAACCAAACAGAAATTTTACAGAATAAGAGGAAACAATGCCGGCTAAAAAAAGAAAAAGAAAGATGTTTATCAGTGTGCTCCCCGGGGAACAGATCGAGCTTGTTCTTGCTCTGGACGGTCTGATTCAGGAGTATTATGTGGAAATGCTCCACCAGTCCAAAACCAAGGGAAATATTTACAAGGCCAGGATACACAATATTGATCAGGCCCTGCAGGCCGCTTTTATTAATTACGGAGCAGCCAAGAATGGTTTTCTGCAGGTGGATGAAATCCATCCTGAGTACTACAGGGCTGATGTCAAGCCTGTGAGGGGCAATAAATATCCTCCGCTGCAGAAAGTGCTCAAACCCGGCCAGGAGCTCCTGGTCCAGGTAGTTAAGGAACCCACGGGAAACAAGGGCGCTTTTCTGACCACCTATTTGTCATTTCCCGGCAGATATTTTGTCCTTACTCCGGGCAGGGAACAGCTGGGCATATCCAGGAAAATTGAAGACGAGAAAGAGCGCCAGAGGCTCAAGTCCATTGTTCAGGAATTAAAGCTGGACGAGGGATTGGGAGTGATCATGCGCACAGTCAGCGAAAACCGCAATAAGACCTGTCTTTCCAGAGATCTTCAGTTTTTGAAAAGACTCTGGAAAGAAGTGCGCAAAAAGGGCGTAGCGGAAAAGGCTCCTTCCCTGGTTTATGAAGAAAAGGATCTGGCATTCCGGGCTATCCGGGATTATCTGACCGAGGATGTTTCCGAAGTATGGGTGGACCACGAAGAAACAGCCAGTCAGGTCCAGGAATTCGCCAGCCTGGTATATCCGCGCAGGAAAAAGATGGTCAGGGTTCATTCAGATCCGGAAAGAACCCTTCTGGAGAGGTTTAATCTGGAAAAGCAGATCAGTCAGGTGTTTTCGCGTGAAGTTGATCTGCCAAGCGGCGGGCAACTGGTCTTTGACCAGGCCGAGGCCCTCATGGCCGTGGATATTAATTCCGGGAAGATCAGCGGGGAAAGGGATTTTAAAGAACTGGCCTTTAAGACCAACGTGGAAGCCGCTGAAAAAATTCCGCACCAGCTTATGTTAAGGGATGTGGGCGGCCAGGTGGTTATTGATTTCATTGAAATGAAGGACAAGAAACATATTAATGAAGTGGAAAAGACCCTTAGAAACGCCCTGAAAATGGACAAAGCCAGGACTGACGTCAACAAGATATCCAGGTTCGGCCTGGTGGAAATGGTCAGGCAGAGGCTGGGTACTTCAGCTCTATCCGTAACCATGCGCAGTTGTCCGGCGTGTGACGGCACCGGCACTGTCAGAAATATGGAATGGCAGTCCCTGCAGGCCTTGAAAGAAATCTACAGCCTCCTGCGAAGAAAGAATTGTCCATCCCCTCTGGAATATGAGGCGGAACTTGAACTGGCCATATATCTTCTGAATCAGAAAAGAGATAAAATTTCCAACATGGAAGAACGCTATGACCGAAAAGTACTGATTGTCCCGCGGAAGTAAAATGTCTGGAAGAGTTCTCCTCCATATGTGCTGCGGTCCGTGCGCGGTTTATCCCATCAGCACTCTCAGAGAAAAAGGGTTTGATGTTATGGGTGTGTTTTTTAATCCCAATATCCACCCCCTTAAGGAGTACCAGCGCAGAGCGGATTCAGCCGTAAAGGCGGGTAAAAATCTGGGGATCAGGGTTGTTGCGCTGCACCGGGAGTATAACCCGCAAAAATTTCTGCGCCGGATGGTTTTTCGTGAAGAACAGCGGTGTGCTTTATGCTATCAACTGCGTCTGGAAAGAACCAGAAACATGGCCCTGAAAGGGGGATTTGATTTTTTTACCTCCACTCTTCTGTTCAGCAAAAGACAAAAGCACGGGGTCATAAAGTCTGTAGGGGAATCCCTGGATGGGAGTAAATGTGGTTTCCTGTATGAAGATTTCCGCACAGGCTGGGACCAGGGCCGGGAAATGTCCGTGGATATGGAGCTGTACCGGCAAAATTATTGCGGCTGCATATACAGTGAGTTTGAGCGGTTTAAAAATGAGCTCCAAAATGATGATCAGGCTTAGGTCAGGAGCTGATAAATTTTTTAAGCAGTTATATGTTTGTGACGGTTCACCAGATTGCAGTTTTTTTTAAAACTGCAGAAAATATGACGAGCAGGTACTATTTCCCACAGCTTTCAATCCGGCCTGAATTAATAATCAATGCTTGTATATATTCACTATATATTATGGTCAGCCAATGAATTTAAGGCCGGACCCGGTTTCATGTTTCGCCATTGATGCGATGTTTGACCGTCGCAGGTTCCGTTCAGACAAAC
>JAWOGL010000036.1:0-3968 GCA_046496945.1 Desulfonatronovibrio sp. | reverse complement strand
TTATGCTGAAGACCTTGTTTTCATCTTCATTGACCAGGGAAAGTATCCTGGCCCCTGTTTTTTTATGTTCGAAAAGCCTGGCCCTGGAATTGGTTTCCTGGATGTGGCGTTCTTCTATCAGATGGTATTTATCAGTATAATTCACTGGAATCCTCCTGGTTGATTTTGGGTATCTAAGTGGCCGGGGCGATGGTAATCTTAACCGGTCGAATAAAACTCCCAATTGCTGCGTCGCTTTAAGTTTAGTTCAATGTTCAACGTTCAAAGTTCAACGTTCAAAGTTCAATGTTCAAAGTTCAATGTTCAAAGTTCAATGTTCAAAGTCCAACGTTCAAAGTTCAATGTTCAAAGTTCAATGTTCAAAGTTCAAAGTTCAAAGTTCAAAGTCCAACGTTGAAAAGTAAGAAAAAAAATGATCCCGGGAACTTTTTTTGTTGTTTATCCGGCACCCACTTAAGAGTGTATTATCCCGGCATAAGTCTTTAGTGGCGTGCTAAGTGGGTGCCGGACTGTCGCTTGGAATTTTTGAACAGCCCCCTGATAAGGACTTTTTCAACACGCTCTTAATCGGGTCAGTTCGGTTTTATATTGATAAATGGAAAAACATGCAATTTGTTGATTTGTTCCTGAAATATCCAGACAGAAAATAAACAAATAAAATAGTTGCAATTGAAATTAAAAAAAAATAACTTAGCAAAATGTTGTTAAGTTAACAATCTTAAAAATATATTATTTATGGAGGCTTTTATGTTGGAAGGTATGGTACTGCTTATGGCCCTTGTTGTACTGGGAATTATTCTTAAGGCTATCCATAGTGAACATGGTCCCCAGGATAACGGCAATCATTAACATTCATAATTTCTGATGCGCCCGTAGCTCAGCTGGATAGAGCGTCGGACTTCGAATCCGCAGGCCGGGGGTTCGAATCCCTCCGGGCGCACCATAAATTTCAAGGGGGGTATAGATTAAATCTGTGCCTCCTTTTTTTGTTTTTTCGTAACTATTCACCATAGCCACCGGCCCGCCCCCGGTTCATTTTTCTGTTGATACGAACTCCCTGTCGCGGTTTCGTAAGACAAACCATTAGCTGGACAGTTATCCCGGATTGGAAGTGTTGAATGTTTTGGGAAAAAATCGGCAGTTTTTAATATGTATGGTTTGTCTGAACGGAACCTGCGACGGTCAAACATCGCATCAATGGCGAAACATGAACCGGGGGCGGGCCTTAAATTCATTGGCTGATCATAATATATGGTGAATAGACACGTTTTTTTCTAGTGTTCCTCGAGTGTCTTCATCAGAAGTTTCAGGAATCAAGGTGAACGCACCTCTCAACCTGTTGTAATGTTGTAAAAAAATCAGATTAATGCTGTAGAACCCATGCGTCTTTGACTACATAGCCCATAGCCTTCAATATTTCCGTCTGGAGTTCAGTCGGAGTTTCAAGTCCCACCTCTGGTTTTCTGGCTCCTTTCGGCCAAGTAAGCACGCAGTCTAAATCATGCATTTCTTCCATGATTACCCTGGATGTATATTTATCCTTCAACTTCAATTCAATGAGCCGAAGAACTGTCAGGGCCATTATGCAGGTTAAGATATGACAGCGTATCTTGGTATCAGTCCAGTGGAACATGGGATTGACCCTCACCTGGAAAGGATCCTTGCTTGTCCGGAAACATTTTTCAACCTTGTACCTGTCCAGGGATGCTTGAACTATATCTTCCGTACTCCATGAACTGAGCCAGTGACAGCCGGCATTCGGCTGCAGGAAATATTTGATCTAGCATGGAAGCCGTGTTACTGGGATATTATGATACGATGTGAACTGTAATGTCAGGCCCGCAACTCATATTTCGATTTGTCAAAATTAATGACTGCGTACAGAACATCATATACCTGGAATTAAATTCCAGCGGAGAAAGTTTCAAAATTAAGCGGCTACAGTATTGAGGTTTAACTTATGACAGCCCTGCTTTTGTGCATCGGCCTGCTCGTCCTGGGTTACTTCACCTACGGCAAGGTGGTTGAACGGATATTCGCCCCGGATCCGAACCGCCCGACGCCTTGCTCCAGCATGGCCGACGGGGTGGACTACGCCGCCATGCCCACCTGGAAGGTCTTTTTCATCCAGCTTTTGGATATCGCCGGGATCGGGCCGATATTCGGGCCGATACTGGGGGCGCTGTATGGTCCGGCAGCCCTGGTCTGGATCGTAGCGGGCGCGATTTTCGGGGGTGCTGTGCACGACTATTTCAGTGGAATGCTTTCAGTACGCAACAAAGGCGCTTCCATCCCGGACGTGGTGGGCGCCTTCCTGGGTCTGCAGGCCCGCCGGGTGATGCGTTTCTTTTCTCTGTTGCTGCTCATGCTCGTGGGCGTGGTGTTTGTACTCAGTCCGGCCCAGCTCCTGGGCAATCTGACCGGCCTGAATGTCCAGTTTCTGGTAGCCTGCATCTTCGGCTATTACTTCCTGGCTACTATCCTGCCCATCGACAAGATTATCGGCCGTTTGTATCCGTTTTTCGGCGCGCTCTTGCTGTTTATGACCCTGGGCGTACTCACTGGCCTAGCCTTGGGAGACGCCCCGGTCCTGCCGAACCTGGATGTGACAGTGAACACGCATCCGCAAGATCTGCCCCTCTGGCCGCTGCTGTTCATCACCCTGTCCTGCGGAGCCATCAGCGGTTTTCATTCCACCCAGTCTCCGCTCATGGCCCGCTGCATCCGCAATGAATCCAGCGGACGCCTGGTGTTTTACGGTGCCATGATTGCAGAAGGTACCATAGCCCTGGTCTGGGCCGCGGCCGGGATGACTCTGTTTCATGGGCCTGACGCTTTGTTTCAGGTCATTCAAAGCGGTACGCCATCTCTGGTGGTGGACCAGGTCTGCCGCACCCTGCTTGGTCCGGTGGGCGGGTTTCTGGCCATCCTGGGCGTGATCATCCTGCCCATTACGTCCGGGGACACAGCTTTTCGATCCTGCCGCCTGATCCTGGCGGAAACTTTCAGCCTGCCCCAGGCCAGGGCGGATAAAAGACTGCTTCTGGCAGTCCCGCTGTTCATCCTGGCCTTTCTCGTCAGCACACAGGATTTTAACATCATCTGGCGATATTTCGGCTGGAGCAACCAGACCCTGGCCATGCTGGTCCTGTGGTCCGCTGCGATTTATCTGCGCCAAAACGCCAAATTTCACTGGATCGCGACGCTCCCGGCCCTGTTCATGACCGCGGTGACCGTCTCCTTTATTCTCCAGGCATCCATCGGTTTTAATCTTTCTCCGGGGCTCTCCAATCCGGCTGGCGTGGCCGCGGCGGCTCTGGCCCTGGCCGTTCTGCTGCGGGTCAAGCCGTGAACCCAATTAAACTTTTCTCAAAAGATGCACATAATCCTGCCCCTATGTATCCGGTAACAGTGTTGAGACACCCCGCCCCAGGCAAAATCTGCTGCCGTCATCACATCCACAGCCATAAGAAACACCTTGCTATTATTTTTCTATTCTGTCTAATCTCCGGGCAAAGATAAAAATCCCTTTTTAGTGTTTCGTAGAGGAATACCCTTTACTGCCCATAAGCCAAGAGCCAACTGCCAACCAGGTTGGCGCACACTTTTAGGCCTGACCAAGCATTTGCTTTCAGTTATATATTGTTATTACTTACTTTTTTATTCTGGCATGTATAGTGCTTATAACCATAAATACTGAACAATATTTTTATAACTTAAAGAGGGAAAACATGAAGACAGTACAACAAAAGTGGTTTGTAATTGTGGTCCCTGCAATCTTACTCTGTTTGGGAGGGCTGGTCATGTCAGGTACGGCCTTTAGCTCTGGTGGCGGGCAATGCCTGGACATGGGGGACTGGACCATTATTGACGCCCATGCTGCCCTGATGTGGCAGAAGGCAACAGCCGGACCTATGGATTGGTCTGATGCCATGAGCTATGCCTCCGACCTATCCCTGGGAGGAAAT
>JAWOGL010000004.1:0-39591 GCA_046496945.1 Desulfonatronovibrio sp. | reverse complement strand
GACTGTCGCTTGGAATTTTTGAACAACCTGCCTGGTAAGGACTTTTTCAACATGCTGATACTGATTCAATATCTGTTCCACCGAAAGAAAGTAGATTGTGGTCCTGATTTTGCAAATTCTATCCAAAAAGCAAAAAGGAGCACTGTATGCGGCAAAAAGATACTACTTTCTGGTTACTTGGTTTATCTGATAAGGTTATTTCAGATACTGAAAAAAACCTCCCGGACGGATGCAGGGTAAAGGCTGTGAATTCAGTCAGTTCAATTAAGCTGGACAAGGATTATCCCAGAGGTGCGTCAATATTGTTTTTTACTCTGAAAACCTGGAAGAGTATGGGAAATGAGAACAGCAGAGAATTTATTGAACAAAATAATATTCAGCAGGTTTTAGTCCTTGATGACCATGATCAGATTCAGGAAGAGGATATCAATGAAATGGGCTCGTTTCTGGGTATCCTGCGTTTACCTGTTACAGGAAAAGCTTTAGAAAATTTTAAGGCCAAGGCTGTTGATATCCTGGAACTTTATACAGACCTGCATTTAATGGCCAAGGAGATTGCCCTGGAAAGAGAGCTGCTGGCCCGTAAAAACATGCAGCTGGAATTTTTAAACAGAATCATCACCCGGTCTTCCTCGTCATTAAATCTGGAAGAAATACTTGCTGTCTCCAGGCAGGAATTATCCAGCCTGATAGGATCCCAGGGACTTTGCGCAATTTTCTGGAAAGAAAATATCAGCGGGGAAATGGATGCGGAAATTTTTCTGCCCAAAATAAAAAACAAAACCCACCAGGCCAGTTGGAAGGACAACCTTCTGGCTGTGTGTAAAAGGTTTACCGCTAAAGAGGTTATGAGCTATAAGGAAAGGCATCTGACCAGCCGGTCCAACACTGTTTCCTGGCTGCCCAATCCGGTAAAACAGGTGCTTATCCCCCTTTATACCGGCAAAAAGATTTTTGGAGCCCTGCTTGCGGTTGCTGATGAACCTTTCAAGCTGGGACGTGATCAACTGCAGATAATAAACAGCGCCGGCAACCACTTGTCCCTGGCCTTAAGAAATGCCCTTAAGTATAAAGAGGTCAAACAGGAGGCTGATTTTGACGGGTTGACCAGCATATATAATCGTCAACAATTTGACAAAAGGATCAGGGTTGAATTGAAAAGGCATCAGAGGCATGCCAAGCATTTAAGTCTTATTATGCTGGATCTGGATTATTTTAAACGTCTTAATGATACTTATGGTCATCTTGCGGGAGATGAAGTTTTAAGGAAAGTGGGGAGCATCCTGGAAGAAACCGTCAGAGAAACTGATTTTCCAGCCAGGTACGGGGGGGAAGAGTTTGTGGTAATTTTGCCTGAAACAAACGAACAACAGGCCTGGCTCTTCGCTGAAAGACTTCGTAAGAAAATCAGTAATTCAGTTTTTTCATATAATGAAAACAAATTTAATGTAACCGCGAGTATTGGGGTCGCCTCTTTAAAGCCTGGGCCGTTATCGCCTGGAGATGCTCTGGTTAGTCATGCTGATCAGGCATTGTATATGGCCAAAAACAGCGGCCGCAATATAGTGTGCACTTCTGCTGACCTTTGTGTGGGGGAAGCAATCCTGAACTGATCGTATTAATTTGTTTTCATTCAAAAAAGGTTTTTCATTTTGCCGGCATCTTGATTCCGAACATTTCCCATCTGTCCTGTTTTTTCAGTATTCTTTCTGGATACGGGGCTTCCTTTTAATTTGTTTTCATCCGGAAACGGTTCTTTTCCCTTGTTTCCGGAAAGAAAATCCTCTTCTTCAGCATCCTGAAAGAAAGACTTTCCGGATGAAAACTTATTTTCCTTAAATCAAAAGTTTACAAATTTACCTTCAAGCACTTATAGTAACAGATGAAAGAATCGGCCTCACCGGTCGCTTCCAAATCTGGATTTTTTTTTGTAAATCAACGCTTAGTGTAACAGGAGAAAAAGTACATGAAAAAAGTTGAGATAGCTATTATCGGTCAAGGACCGGCAGGACTTTCTGCTGCCATCTACACGGCCCGTGCCGGCCTGAAAACCATGGTTCTGGGATGTGATCCCAAGGTGGCCGGAGATTACGATATTGACAACTATTTTGGTTTTCCAGAATCCATTACCGGCATGGAACTGATACAATTAGGCTGCAGGCATGCCAAGAAATTTGGCGCTGAACTGCTTTGTCAAAAAGTTTTAGGTGTTCATCATGATGCTGATGGCGGGTTTGTGATTAAGACTGATGAGTCGGAAATGTTCTGCAGGGCACTGATTCTTGCCACCGGGGTGAGCAGGATCAGGCCCGGCATCAGAAATCTTGCAGCCTATGAGGGCAAAGGTGTTTCTTATTGCGTCAGTTGCGATGGTTTTTTTTATAAAGACAAGAAAGTCATGGTAGTGGGTGAAGGCATTTTTGCCGCTAACCAGGCCCTGGAATTGAAAACATACACCCCGCAGGTGACAGTCTGTACCCAGGGTAAAAAAATTAAAATTTCTCAGGACTATCTTGACCTGCTTCAGAACAATAATATTCCGGTTCTGGAAGGTAAAGTTAAAGAACTTCAAGGGGATAAGTTTCTGGAAAAGGTTGTTCTTGAAAACGAACAGACCATGGACGTGGACGGCCTTTTTGTGGCCATGGGAGAGGCATCATCAGTTGATTTCGCATATTCTCTGGGGATAACCACCAAAGGCAGTTTTATCGAGGCTGATCATAAACAGCGTACAAATATTCCAGGAGTCTTTGCTGCTGGTGATTGCGTTGGGAGATTTTTACAGATAAGTGTAGCAGTAGGCGAAGGGGCTATAGCAGGTTATTCCGCGATTTCCTATTTAAAAGAGATGGCTTCCAAGGATTAACGGTTGAACATTATTTTGCTCCCGCAGCAGGTTGAACGAAAAAGTTATATAATTGAGGTGTATGATGTCTGATTTTGTTTTTGAATTAAATGAAAATGAGAAAAAATATCTCAAGAACATTGCCCTGTTGAGTATCAGGTCAAGGTTTGAAAAGGGTCTTGAATTTCCAGAACCGCCTACCCCAAAAATGACTGATAAACTGGGTGCTTTTGTAACCCTTAAGATTGATGACAGGCTGAGAGGCTGCATCGGACATATCGTGGGAGATCTTCCTCTCTGGAAAACCATAATTCAAATGGCTGATCAGGCTGCCTTTAAGGATCCCAGGTTTCCGCCCCTCAGTGAAAAAGAACTGGATAGGATTGAACTGGAAATTTCCATTTTAAGTCCTTTACAGCTGGTTGACGATCCGAACCTTATTGTTCCTGGTAAACATGGTCTTTTGATCAGAAAAGGCGGGGCTAGCGGGCTGCTGTTGCCTCAGGTGGCTCTGGAATGGAACTGGGACCGGAAAACCTTTCTGGCCCACACCTGTCAGAAAGCCGGACTCACCAGCAATTGCTGGCAGGACCCTGACACGGAAATTTACTGGTTTCAGGCTGTGGTTTTTTAATTTATTCTGACATGGAGCAAATTTATGACTGATATTTTAAGCAAGAAAAAAGGGTCATTTCAGATATCATGTTTTTATGTTGGCCAGGCATTGTGCGGAATTGATATCGGACTGGTCCAGGAGATCAATAAGCAGGTATTGTCCACAACTGTTCCCCATTCACCTGAATATGTCATGGGTATAATGAACCTGCGGGGCAAGATTGTAACCATTATCGACCTTGGAAAAAAACTGGGCATTGAGTCAGCAGCCGAAATAACCGAGGATACCAGGATTATCATTGTTGGTTCACGGGATGAGTATATCGGCCTGCTTGTAAATAAAGTTACTGACGTAGTCGTGGCAGAGTGGGAACATGTTTCTCCGCCTCCTTCAAACATAAAAGGGGCCAGAGGGAAATTTTTCAACGGAGTTTACAGGTCCAAAAATAAACTGGTGGCGATCCTGAATGTAGAAGAAGTGCTGGTCAATGAATAGCTGTATAAAATTGTTGCTGTCACTTACTGGTATAACATGAATCTTGATAAACAATTTCGTGCCCCCCTGATTCTCATAGTGGATGATTCTTCTTTAAACCGGAAACTTCTGAATGTCCTTCTAAAAGATTCGGGCTACAAAACCATACAGGCTGAGAACGGCAGACAGGCCAGAGATCTGGCGGCGAAAAACAATCCTGATCTGATTCTTCTTGATGTTATGATGCCTGTTGAGGATGGTTTTGATACCTGCACAGCTCTTAAAAAAAATGCCGCCACCAAAGATATCCCGGTAATTTTTATTTCAGCACTCAGCGATACAGAAAGCATTGTCAAAGGACTTGAACTCGGGGGAGTGGATTACATGGGCAAGCCCTTTGCCCGGACCGAGGTACTGGCCAGGATCCGCGTGCATCTGGAACTGAAGTTTGCCAAGGAAAGATTGATAGAAGCACAGGTTCAGCGATTTGCAGAGATTAAGGAGGCCCAGGAATCTTTTCTGGTTGATTCCCGGAATCACCCCGAGGCCAGATTTGACTATATTTTTCGCCCTGTACTGGAGGCAGGGGGGGATTTTCTGGATGTAATACAGGTAAGTGAAAATGCATACGTCTATATAGTAGCGGACATCAGTGGTCACAATCTTGGAACTGCCTATATAACTTCCGCTCTGAAGGTTCTGTTTGACCAGAACATCAATCCTTATACGCCGGTGGAGGAAGGGATCAGGATGATTAATGCTGTTCTGAACAAGATACTTCAACCCACTCAGCACCTCACGGCGGCCTTTCTGAAAATAGACAGATCCCTGAATCAGGCGGTTCTTTATAACGCGGGGCATCTGCCTGTTGTACATTTAAACAGAAATATAAATAAAACATCTATCATGGAAGCCCAGGGCGATATTCTTGGGCCTTTTGAACAGGTTGAGTTTGTTCCAGCCAAAAGAACAATAGAACCTGGAGACAGGTTTTTTCTGTTTACTGACGGACTGGTTGAAGTTTTTGGTGACAATTTCAGGACAAGGAAACAAGGAATCAAGTCTATTATGGATTGTATCCCTGGTTTTGCGGATTATACCCTGGAAGAATCCCTGAAGCATGTTTTTGATTGTGTGTGCCCGCGTAAGGACCTCCTCCAGGATGATGTTATCCTGCTGGGGGCACAAGTATGATGACCCTTGATTGTCAACAAACTCAGTCCAGTTTTAAATGCCGTTTTCCTGCCCGGGTCTCTTGCGTGGAGGAGATGTTAAGCAGGGTAGCTGCTTTTCTGGCCGGCAAATGCTCGGAGCAGACTTTTTTTAATTTGTCCCTTGTTCTCCGGGAAGCCCTGAATAATGCTGTCTTTCACGGAGCTGAACAGGACAGCTCTTTTTTTGTCAGTTGCAGGGCAACCCTGTCACAGGAAAGAATCAGTTTTGAGGTGCTGAGTCCTGGTCCGGGATTTAACTGGAAAAAGCGTCTGAAAAATAACCCCGCGGGCAGCACTGAACAAGGCGGATGGGGCATGTTTATTATTTCCCGGTATTCTGACGGTTTTGAATACAATGAGTCTGGCAATAAACTGAAATTCTGGGTGAATCTTCCAGGAAAGAACTGAAGCCAACCTCTTGTCTGTTATTTTCAAATAAATGTTTGTATATATGAGGAGCAAAAATGAAGCTTAGGGTTATGGTGGTGGATGATACCGTAGTTTACCGGAAAATCATCAGTGAAGTTTTGAGCGGTTTTGCCAATGTTGAAGTGGTGGCTACAGCCAGCAACGGCAAGATCGCCATGAGCCGCATAGAATCGTTAAAGCCCGACCTTGTCACTCTGGACGTGGAAATGCCGGTCATGGACGGTGTCCAGACTTTGACGGAGATACAGAAAAGAAAGATCAAGGTTGGGGTGATAATGGTCAGTACACTGACTAAAAGAGGCAGTGATATTACCATGAAAGCCCTGGAACTGGGTGCTTTTGATTTTATAACCAAGCCTGACAAACAGACGCGAGAAGACAATATCAAGGCACTTGAAGCAGCTCTTGCTCCCAGAGTAAAACATTTTTTGAAACGACTGGATATCCAGAAAGGAGTTCGTAAAAAAGCGCCCGAATATGTCAGAAAATCACCAGAACCCGCCCCCGCTGTGCCGGTTACCGCGGCCAGGGCTTCGTATGAAAAATCCGACATAATCGCCATCGGGATTTCTACAGGAGGCCCCAACGCTCTTGCCAGGCTCCTGCCCATGCTTCCGGGAAATATTAACGTGCCCGTGGTCATAGTCCAGCATATGCCGCCTATGTTTACCAGATCGCTTGCTGAAAGCCTTAACTCCAAATCGGCCCTGACTGTAAAGGAAGCCGAAGACGGCGAAGCCCTGAAAGCCAATCACGTATATATAGCTCCAGGAGGGAAGCAGACCAAGGTGGTTACCGGTGCCGCCCAGAAAAAAATTATCAGGATAAATGATGATCCTCCTGAAAATAATTGCAAGCCTTCGGCGGATTATCTTTTTCGCTCGGTGGCCCGGGAATACGGCAAAAAAGTAACCGGCGTAATAATGACCGGCATGGGAAATGACGGTACTCTGGGACTAAAAGTGCTCAAAGCTTTTGGAGGAACGATTATTGCTCAGGATGAGAGTACGTCTGTGGTGTTTGGAATGCCTAAAATGGCTTATGATGCGGGAGTGGTGGATGTAATGGTTCCTCTGGACAAAATAGCAACAGAAATTCTCAGCACCATTAAAAGATGAAGATTACTCCTGACGAATTAAAGGTTATTGCCAGGTATATCTATAACCTTTCAGGCATATTTCTGGATCAGAGCAAGGCCTATCTTCTGGAAAACCGGCTGAAGCCCATTCTGCAGCAGGAAAAAATCGCCAGCTACAGCGAGCTTTACTATAAAGCCAAAGCAGATGTCTCCAAAAGACTGGAAAAGGCGGTTATTGATGCCATCACTACCAAAGAAACCCTTTTTTTTCGTGACAATGCTCCTTTTGAACTTCTAAAGCATAAGATTCTGCCTGATATCATTGATGCTCGAAGTAAAAAAGCTCACGCGTCAATGCCTGTTAAAATCCGCATATGGAGTGCTGCGTCATCCACTGGTCAGGAGGTTTACAGTATAGCCATGGCAGCAAAGGAAATCATCCCTGATATGAATAAGTATCAGGTTACCATCCTGGGTACGGATATTTCTGATGAAGCCATAGCCAAGGCAAGTTATGGAAAATACAATAAGTTTGAAATTGAAAGGGGGCTAAGCCAGGATAAGCTGGTTAAGTATTTCAACAAAACTTCTGACGGAAACTGGAGGATCAAGGACGAGATCCGGGCTCTGGCCAATTTTAGAAAGATAAATCTGATGCAGCCGTTTTCAGTGCTGGGTAAATTTGATATAATTTTTTGCAGAAATGTGGCTATTTATTTCAAGCCCGATGACAAAAAAAGCCTTTTTGAACGTCTGGCCGGGGTGCTTCAACCGGATGGATGTCTTGTTATCGGCTCCACTGAGTCCCTGTCAGGAGTTACCAGATCATTTGTGCCCAAAAGATACCTGCGTTCTATTTTTTACCAGCTTACCTGACACACGGTTTCGGAGTTCACCCGGGCTTTGAAATCCTCTTCAAAAGTTTACATCCGGATCAACAAACAGATAAACCATAACGGCAAGAATGAAGCAGTAAGCAGCAAAATAGATCAGCCTGCTTTTCTTGAGAAAATCAATAAGCCATACTATTCCGATCCATGAAAAAATAAATGTGCATACAAATGACAGTACAAGTGAGACAGGTCCGATTTCAAACCATATTTCCCTGCTGACGCGGTCAAGCATCAATACTGAAGAACCCAGAATAATGGGTATGGCCAGAAGAAATGAGTATCTGACTGCGGTATCCCTGGAAAGACCAACCCACAGAGATGCCACCAGGGTGGCACCTGAACGGGAAATTCCCGGCAAAATCGCAATGGTCTGACCCAGGCCGACAATAACGGCATCCTTGAAGCTCATTTCAACTTGGGTTCGGCTTCCATATACTTTTAATCTTTCAATAATGATCAGGAACAGTCCGGTTACAGCCAGAAAGAATGAAATGCTTGCCGGGGTTTTCATGGAATCACCAACATGGTCCTTGAGCCAGACTCCCAGGACCCCGGTGATTAAGGTGGCCGTTATTATGTACAGGCCAAAATAGTACTGAATCCTGGCTTGTTTATTTCTATTTATGAGGTAGGTAAAAAATCCCAGGATAATTTCGGCAAGATCTTTGCGAAAGTAGATACATACTGCCAGAACCGAAGCCAAGTGCAGAAATATTTCAAACGCCAAACCAGGAAACTGGTAACCAAGTAAAAGTTCGGTGATGACGATGTGAGCACTGCTGGAAACAGGCAAAAATTCAGTTATTCCCTGAATAACGCCAAAAATTATCGCTTCAAGTATTGACACCTTTTAACAATAAATGAGGCTGATTAATCCAGCAGATTTACTTGCTGAAGGGTTTCCAGGACATTTTTCTTGGATATGGGCTTGGAAATATACGCGTCCGCCTGGCCCTGGAAAAAAGCGTCTGTTACGTTTTTGGTGTCTGAAAGAGCGGTTGTCATGATTGCCTTGGCTTCATCACCGATAGCTACATTCATGTCTTTTTCTATTTCCCGCATAGCCTTGAGAGCGCTTTGCCCATCCATGACCGGCATCATAATGTCCATAAAGATAAGATCGTATGGGTTGTTGTTTTCCAGAGCCTCGCGGAACATATCCACCGCCTGCAGACCATTTTCAGCACTCTCACATTCAAAGTATTCTGAAAGTATCTTGATCAGAATCATCCTGCTTGTGACATCGTCTTCAACAACCAGCACTCTCATTGTTTTCTCCTTAGTTTACATTATATCGAATAATTAAAAGTCAATTTCATCACGAATCTAAGGACAGGGAGTCCCGGATTTTTTATGTCCGCAGTAAACAGGTATTGTAAATATTCACCTTTGTGCTGCTCCTGCGAAATCCGCTATAACGCGGGCAGACAGGTCGGCCCTGAAAATCTGGTTTCTTTCGGGAGTGTCATTAATAAAAAGCTCGGTGAAGATTTGCCTGATACAAGAACAAATCCCTGAGGATTATGGGGTTAAGGTCTAATATTTTTGTTGAAAACAGGCTTAAGCCGCTGTTTATAAATAAAAACAGAGATTGACCTGGGAATTCAAACCAGCTGATCACTACTTTTATTACATATTTAATCAACTTGCCTGTTTCAGTCAATTGTAATTGTGCTCAAAAATTACTGGATCAAATTTTAACATTATGACATTTAAGTCTTTATCAGTAAATAATTCTCCGGATCAATGCCTGCTGCTTCCAGATGAGTCCTTAGTCCAGTGATTTACCATTAATAAGTGTAAAATATGATGGATGGATGCAATTTTTTATAAGAATTATGTGTGATTATAATAAAATCTATTATCTTGAAGAACTCCTGCCCTTAAAATTTTCCGGGGCACCTGGCAAACCCGGATTATCCGGATTTTTTGAAAAATCACCAGACACGTCCCGGGTGTTTGTCTATGACGACTGTACATCCAGTCTGGACATGGCCTGGAAACTTATTTCGGAAAAACAGCTAAACACAGGAGACTCAGCC
This sequence comes from Desulfonatronovibrio sp., assembly GCA_046496945.1. Lineage (GTDB taxonomy): Bacteria > Desulfobacterota > Desulfovibrionia > Desulfovibrionales > Desulfonatronovibrionaceae > Desulfonatronovibrio. Next base: position 30,000 of record JAWOGL010000004.1, on the reverse strand, counting down.
TTGTGTCTCAGCCAGACCAGGGGCAGGGGCAGAATGGGCAGGCAATGGTCTACCTGCAGGGGCAATCTTATGGCCGCCTGGAGAATACCCGGTCCCGGATCCAGGATATGCAGCAATCTCCTGCCCTTGATAATGGGGTATTGCTTCAGACAGGCCTTTCTCAATCTGGGACTGAGTCTCCTGATAAAATGGCCCAATGATTTGATCTTTGACAATAAAAAAGTTGGGGGAATACTTATTGAGGAAAAGCATGATAAGCTGGTGGCGGGAATTGGGATCAACCTTGCAGGCAGTCCCCGGAAATCACAAATGCGTGAACAAAGCCCTGCACAGCCAGGGCATATTGGGCCGTATCTTCCTGATACCGACCCGGTCAGACTCTGGGCAAAGCTTGTCAGTCGGGCACATTTCTGGTATCAGGATATACTGAACGATTTTTCTGTAATTGACTTTATGCGGGAAATTAATTCTAATATATGGCTCCTGGGAGAAAATGTCAGGGTTCATTCAAGCGGGGAAATTGTTCATGGAATCCTTATGGGTATAGACCATGAAGGACATCTTGTTATTGAAGGCCCGTCAGAGACTGTTCATGTGTCTGATGGAACCGTCAGCAGAGGTTCAACCTGATTGTAAAAATATCGCTTTTTGCTGATTCAACACATTTATAACCCGCACTAACACCCGTCAGGTCATTTTCATCTGTTTAATTCTCAAGAATCAAGATAAGATTTCCCCTCGATTTATCTTGATTTATGCGTCCGCGGGCGTTCATGTGAACAGAAATATAAATACAGGCAGACAGATGATTATAGTAAACAGTCATTTTTTAAATATACTTAAAGGAGAGGTGTTCAGCAATGAGTGTTAAGACTTTTGAACAGACAGTGGCCGAACTTAAGGGTAAAAGAATCCTTGTGGCTAACCGGGGCATACCAGCCAGAAGAATTGTCCGGTCCATAAGTGAAGTTTTTCATGCCACTCCAATGATGACTGCCACCGAAGTAGATAAAACAGCCCCGTTTACCTCAGGCGCACAGGAACTTCTTCTTCTGGGCAAAAATCCCAGGGCTTATCTGGATATAGACAGAATTATTTCCAGGGCCAGGGCACTGGATGTCCTGGCAATTCATCCCGGCTGGGGATTTGCTTCTGAAGATTTTTCCTTTCCCACCAAATGTCATGAAGCAGGCATGGTTTTTATTGGTCCTGACCCCGAAGCTATGGAAACTCTGGGCAACAAGGTGGCTGTTCGTAATCTGGCCAAGAAGATCGGGGTGCCTGTAGTGCCTGGTTCTGAAGGCGCCGTTACCGTGGAAGAAGCCCTGGATCTGGCTTATGAAATGGGCTTTCCGGTTATGCTCAAAGCAGAAGGCGGTGGAGGAGGCCGGGGCATATATGAAGTTTTCAGAGAAGAACAGCTGGAAAGGGCGTATGTAAAAGCTTCAGCCCTGGCTCAGGCATCTTTTGGGAATGCCGGGTTGTATGTTGAAAAGCTGCTGACCTCCATCAGGCATATTGAAATTCAGGTTATCGCGGATAAACACGGTAATGTCTTTGCTTTTGATGAACGTGACTGCACCCTGCAGCGCAATCATCAGAAGCTGGTGGAGATCACCCCTTCCCCGTGGCCGGGCATGACTGAAGAACTCAGGGAACGTCTCAAGGAATACGCCAGAAAACTGATCAAAGCAGTAAATTATCATTCTCTGGCCACAGTGGAATTTCTGGTGGATGCCCAGGGCAATCCTTATCTTATTGAGGTCAACACAAGGCTGCAGGTAGAACACGGCATTACTGAATGCAGATATGGTATTGATCTGGTTGAAGAACAGATCGCTGTTTCCTTTGGCTCAGAACTCAGGTTCAACCAGGACAATATGATTCCCACCAATCATGCCATGCAGGTAAGAGTCAATTGTGAGGACCCGCAAAATAATTTTTCTCCCAATGCCGGGCTCGTTACCAGGTATCAGTCCCCGGGAGGGCAGGGCGTCAGGGTGGATTCATGCATATCCGCTGGTTATACTTTTCCCTCCCAGTATGATTCCGCGGCGTCTTTGCTTATTGCTTATGGCAAATCCTGGAACAAGATTATGGGAATTATGGAAAGGGCTCTGCGTGAGTATATTATTGGAGGTATTAAAACCACCATTCCCTTTCATCGTAAGATTATTGCCAATACCCAGTTCAGGAAAGGAGAGTATGATACCAATTTTGTCAGCAATACCCCTGAACTTATGGTTTACAGGGACCAGGAGCCGGAAGCCCTCAGGCTGTCGTGCCTGGTAGCTGAAATTTCAGCCAAGGGCTATAATCCTTATGTGCAACTTGGGGAATATCGCTCCGTTCATGATAAGCGTCTGGGCAGATGCAGGCCTATACTGCCCAGGCTTACTGATGATTATGAAAATCCCTACCCCAGAGGAGACCGGGATGCTGTTCTGGATTTCATAAGAGATTCGGATTATATTCATTTTTGCGATACCACCACCAGAGATATTACCCAGTCTAACAGCGGGAACAGGTTTCGTCTTGCCGAGGACAGGATTATCGGTCCATATCTTGATAATTGCGGTTTTTTCTCTCTGGAGAATGGAGGAGGCGCTCATTTCCATGTAGCCATGATGGCTAATATGACCTACCCCTTTACCGAGGCCAGGGAATGGAATCAGTTTGCCCCCAAAACACAGAAACAGATACTTATCCGCTCAACAAATGTCCTTGGATACAAGCCACAGCCAAGAAATCTCATGCGCCTTACCGGTGAAATGATTTGTGAAGATTACGATGTCATAAGGTGTTTTGATTTTCTGAACCACATAGAAAACATGGTTCCTTTCGCCGAAGTGGCCATGAATTCCACCAGAAACATATTTGAGCCGGCTATTTCCCTTTCCTATGCCGGAGGATTTGATGTTCCTCATTACATGGGGGTTGTCAGTGAAATCCTGGACATGATTAAAAAAGTCACCGGCCTGTCAGAGGCGGCAGCCTGCAAGAAGTTTATCCTGGGGCTCAAAGACATGGCAGGGGTTTGCCCGCCGGCTTTTATCCGGGAACTGGTCACTGAAATCAGGGACACATATCCGGAACTCATTGTTCATTATCACCGCCATTATACCGACGGTCTGTTTGTTCCCGCGGTTGCTGAAGCAGCCAGGGCAGGAGCCCATATTGTAGATACCGCCATTGGCGCGGCAGTCAGATGGTACGGTCAGGGAGAGGTATTGTCCACGGCAGCCTATATTGAAGAACTGGGCATGAAGACCCGGCTCAACAAAGAAATGATCAGACAATGCGGTTTTATACTCAAGCAGATCATGCCTTATTACGACCGGTATACAGCCCCGTATTTTCAAGGCATAGATTATGACGTAGTGGAGCACGGAATGCCCGGAGGGGCTACCTCCTCGTCCCAGGAAGGAGCCATGAAGCAGGGTTATATCCACCTTCTGCCCTATATGCTTCACTTTCTGGCAGGAATAAGAAAGATTGTACGATATCATGATGTTACCCCCGGTTCCCAGATCACCTGGAATACCGCCTTTCTGACTGTTACCAATGTATATAAGGAAAAGGGAGAGAAAGGGGTACGCCAGCTTTTGCGGGTTCTGGATAAAGTTACTACCCTTCCTGAGGATAAACTGGACAGCGAGACCAAAAAGGCCAGGCTGGAAATCTATAAACACAGCAACGATGCTTTCAGAAACCTGCTTATGGGTAAATTCGGACGTCTGCCTCTGGGCTTTCCCGCGGATTGGGTTTATGAAAGTGCTTTTGGTGAACATTTTCAGGAGGCTATCAACGGTCGAAACGATGAATCACCCCTGAACAGTCTTGAAGATATTGACGTGGACCAGGAAAGGGAAAAGCTTGTAGATAATATCCAGCGTGAACCAACTAGAGAGGAACTTGTCCTTTACCTTAACCATCCAGGTGACGCTCTGACTAATATTCAGTTCAAGGCTCAGTACGGCGATCCTAACCAGCTTCCTCTGGATGTCTGGTTTGAAGGTTTACCGTCCGGTGAAGAGATCATTTTTGAAGACAGCAAGGGGAAGCCCCATAATCTGGCTATTCTGGACATATCCGCTCCGGATGTTAACGGAATGAGCGTGGTCCGATATTCCCTTGATTCAGAATTTCTGACCTATCAGGTTAAAGTTGCTGAGGGGCACGGCCTTGTCAGCGACTCTCTGGAAATGGCTGATCCCAAGAATATTTATCATGTAAGCGCGCCTAACAACTGTGATCTCTGGGTTGTGCATGTCAAACCGGGAGACAAGGTCAGGCAGGGAGAAGAGCTTTTCAATATATCGCTGATGAAGCAGGAAAAGGCAGTCACTTCCCCTGTGGATGGAGTAGTCAAAAGAGTGCTTAAATTTGCTGATTATCAGGAGGACAAGATTATGGTTCCGGTAAAGGAAGGCGAGCTGCTGGTTGAACTTGGCCCTGCGCCTAATACCTGCCCCGGGTGTGGTGATCATATACTCCTGGATGCCTGCAAATTTTGTCCGGAATGCGGCCTCAGGGTGAGCTGAGTTGATCCTGAAATCGAAATTTAATCTGAGACCATTTAATTTTAAAAAAGGGCAATTTCATTGTTGACTATTCATAGGCCTAACAGCTACTAAAATAGCGTCTTTTTCAACGTTTTTGATACCTGTATCTTTCTGAAGCATACATAATTCTAAAGGAGAGCAAGGAATGGCAAAGCCCACCAAGCAGCAGGATGAAAGTAAGCCCAGTGCAAAGGCTCCCAAAAAAACAGGCAGCGGGAAAAATAAAAAAATTGAAAAAATTAAATCCCAGCTGGTACTCAATGCCCGGGACATAACAGATATCGGAGTGGAAGCGGAACTTCTGGTTGGAGGCAAAAACTATAATACCGCTATAATGAATACCATCGAAAATGTCCGGGCTCCCCAGTTTCGGGCTATATCCGCCATTGCTTTCCATAAACTTCTTGATGAAACAAAAGTAAACGCGGCCATGATCAGGGAGGCTGTGGACAGAGAATTCGATTCCATAGACTGGAATGATGAGAACATAAATAAAGATTCTGAGTTTATAAGAAATTTTGTCCGCAAACTTGCTTTGAAGTTAAAAAGAAATCTCAAACGCGAAGGCTCTCAAATAAAATTGCGTACCTTCATCAATAATGTTGTGGAAGGGTTTGCTGTTTCTCCTGAAGGGATTGACCAGCTCAGGAAAAGATCGGTTCTGGTTCAAGTGGCCATACTAAGTGTGGATTTACCCAGGGATGTGGAAGAATCCCTGCGCCAGGCTTACCGCTCCATTTGCAAAGAAGCCGGACAGGAAAATGTTCCGGTTGCGGTCAGGTCATCTGCAGCAGGTGAAGACAGTCGTAAAAAGGCTTTTGCCGGCCTGCAGGATACTTATCTGAATATTGTCAGCGAAAACAATGTAGTGGAAGCTTATCACTGGGACTGCTCTTCAGCTTATAATCTGCGAAGTATGACTTACCGCAGAGAAGCCATACTGGACGCGGTTTCCAAGGCTGAAAGGACCGGTGATGACTCCATCGCTGCCAAGGCCAAGGAAGAATGGTCCATTGAAAATACTTCTCTTTCCGTGTGTATTATGCGCATGATTAATCCAGTGATATCCGGAACCGCCTTCAGCGCGGACACTTCTACCGGGTGTCGGGGAACCGACCGTAAAGACCTTGTTTCCATTGATGCCAGCTACGGTCTGGGCGAAGCAGTGGTAAGCGGTATGGTTACTCCGGATAAGTTTTTTGTATTTCAGCGTGATGATGGAGAAGAAATTGTTATCAGGAACATGGGATTCAAAGACAAAAAAATCGTTTATGATGAAACAGGAGCCGGGACCAAGGAAGAACCAGTTTCCAAGGACATGGTTTTTCGCTGGTCTTTGTCTCTGGCCCAGGCGGAAATGGTGGCTAAAGGAGTCAGGGCGATAAGCAAAGCTTATGATGATTTGATAATGGATACTGAATTCTGCATTGATCAATGGGACAGACTCTGGTTTGTTCAGGCCAGACCCGAGACCAGGTGGAATGAAGAATTTGAAAAATTTCCTCATACCATTTTCATGCGCCGGATGGAAGTTGATGAAAAAGCCCTGCCCAAGGCTGAAGTTTTGCTTGAGGGCAACGGTGCTTCCAGAGGAGCAGGCCAGGGGACCATTAAATTTCTGCGTTCAGCTTTAGAGCTCAATAAAATAAATAAAGGCAGCGTGCTGGCTGCTGACCGCACTGATCCGGATATGGTGCCGGGCATGCGCATTGCCTCGGCTATTCTGGCTGACGCGGGTGGAGACACAAGCCACGCCGCCATTACTTCCAGAGAACTGGGCATTCCGGCTGTTATCGGAATTAAGCGTCTGGAAGCCCTGCGCGCTCTGGATGGTCAGGAAGTTACAGTGGATGGTTCCCGGGGTCAGGTTTACCGGGGGCTCATACCTCTGGTTGAAGTTGGGGGGGAAATGGACGTAAGCAAGTTGCCTCCCACCAGAACAAAGGTAGGCCTGATTCTGGCCGATGTCGGCCAGGCCCTGTTTCTGTCCAGGCTCAGGCAGATTCCGGATTTTGAAGTAGGTTTGCTCCGGGCTGAATTCATGCTGGGCAATATTGGAATCCATCCCCAGGCCCTGGAAGCTTTTGACAAAGGTCATCTGCATGATGTTGCTCATAAAAAACTGGATGAGCTGGAGAATGAATTAACCAAAGTGGTCAGGGATCAGCTGGCTGCCGGTGCAATCTCTCTTGATTTTAATCTTCGTAAATATGTGGGCATAATTTCAGGTCTTGAGGAAAAGGTTAATCTGCTTACCGAAAAAAAGAGCGCCCGGGGTACGGACGAAGTTCTGGCTCTGCACAGACAGTTAAGAGAGCTGGACAATAAACTTGATGAACATATTGATCTGGCAACCAAAAGACTGGATATTTTAAAAACATCAACCGATCTGCGCGAACACATTTCCATAATAATGGGATTTGCTGATGAACTTCTGCTTCTTATGGGAGATGATCCTGAAACGGTCCAGTCAAGACAGGAGATTGAAGACCGGATAGAGTCCATTTATAAGCAAATTAATAAAAATGGATATGTTGAGGAAGTTCTGGAAAAAATCGACAATTTGCGTACGGAAGTGGCCCTGAAATTCGGCTTTAAGCAGCAAATGGATAATATTCGCAATTTGCCGGATACCATTGCCCAGGCTATTATAGCTAAAGGTTATCGTTCAGGAAAGGAAATTTACATTCAGACTCTGTCTCAGGGTCTCGCTCTTTTTTCCATGGCCTTTTACGGCAAGGAGATAATCTACCGGACAACCGATTATAAATCCAATGAATACAGGAACCTGCTGGGCGGGATGCTTTTTGAAGGCTATGAAGATAATCCCATGCTTGGCTATAGAGGAGTTTCCAGGGATGTTCACGACTGGGAGCTTGAAGCCTTTAAGCTGGCCAGGGGAGCATTCGGCTGCACCAATCTCAAGCTTATGCTTCCGTTTGTAAGGACTCTGGAAGAAGCCAGAAGCATGAAGAGGTATCTGGCCAATGTACATAAACTGCGTTCAGGCGAGGACGGGCTGAAAATTATTCTCATGTCTGAAATACCCAGCAACGCAATAATCGCCAAGGAATTCATAAAAGAATTTGACGGTTTCTCCATTGGTTCCAACGATATGACTCAGCTTGTCCTGGGTACTGACCGGGACAATTCCCGGCTCAGACATATTTATGATGAAGAAGATCCCGCAGTAATCTGGGCCATACTTTCCACGATCTTTACTGGCCAGAAGTTTGGCAAGAAAGTCGGTTTTTGTGGACAGGGGGTTTCCAACAGCAAGGTGATCAGGGGGCTTGTGTGTATCGCGGGGATCGTGTCCGCGTCTGTAGTTCCTGATACTTATGCCCAAACCAAACATGACATTGCTGAGACTGAAGGTGAAAATATAAGTATCAGCGAACTGGGAAACTGGATCAAGAAACAGCATTTCAACAGATTATGCAAAATCCTTAAAAAAAATAATTATGAGCATATTCTCAAAAAGTATTCTACTGAAACCGATCTTATGGACTGGTATGAAGGGGAATTGGCCAGACATCATGAAAAGCTTTTTTCAAGTCTGGGATCGGACAAGGAGGATTTTTACCGGCAGGAACTTAACCGGTTCAGAGAAACCTACCATAAGCCGGTAATTTATTCTAACTGGGACTGGCAGACAACTGTGGAAGACGCCCTGCGTCACTCTGGTTTTGAATCCTTTGAAGAACAACAAAAAGCTTATGCCAGACAGGCAAGCCAAAAATGGTAATTAATAAGTAACAGTAATATCATCAGGCGGTCAGACATAGGGATGACCGCCTGTTTCATTTAAAGCGTATAAAAAAATGGCTGAACAAGATAAAGATATTCTGCAGTTTCTGGATAGTCCTTCCCGCATACGGGAACTTAATCAGGAGCAGCTTGAAATTTTAGCTTCCCAGGTGAGGGAGATGATTATCCGGGTGGTATCCAAAAACGGAGGTCATCTGGCCCCTTCGCTGGGAGTGGTGGATCTGACCATTGCCCTGATGAAGGTTTTTGATTTTGAACATGATCAGATAGTCTGGGATGTGGGTCATCAGTCCTACGCCTATAAGATACTTACCGGACGCAGAAAAATTTTTCATACCCTGCGCAAGTTTGAAGGCATAAGCGGTTTTCCCAGGATTGAGGAAAGCAGGTTTGACCACTTTGGAGTCGGCCATTCCAGCACTTCAATTTCAGCGGTTCTGGGCATGGCTGTGGCCAGGGATATTCTTCAGAAAGACAACAAAGTCCTGGCAGTAATAGGAGATGGTTCCATGACCGCCGGACTGGCTTATGAAGGGCTTAATCAGGCCGGGGATCTGGGGAAGGATATGGTTGTTATTTTAAACGATAATGAAATGTCCATATCCAAAAACGTAGGAGCCCTTTCTTCCTTTCTGAGCAGAAAATTATCATCCAAGTGGGTGGTTAATTTTAAAAAAGAAATGGAAGGCTGGATGCGGCACATCCCCAAAATAGGGGATGATCTCCTGAATTACGCGCGTAAAAGCGAGGAGTCCTTCAAGGGTTTTTTTACTCCGGGCATTCTTTTTGAGGCCTTCAAGTTCAATTACATAGGTCCTGTTGACGGGCATAACATCAAGTCCATGGTCCAGGTCTTTAACCAGTTAAAAGATCTGGAAGGACCTGTTCTGGTTCATGTTTTGACCAAAAAAGGCAAAGGATACCAGCCTGCTGAGGATAACCCCACCACTTTTCACGGAGTGGGGTGTTTTGAGCCTGAAACCGGACTGGCAAAGAAGACTCAGGGGAAATGCCTGCCCACTTATACTGAAATTTTCGGAAAAACCCTGTGCAGACTGGCTGAAAAAAATGATAAAATTGTAGCTATTACCGCGGCCATGCCTGAAGGTACCGGCCTGGGCAAGTTCGCTGAGAGGTTTCCGGACCGGTTTTTTGATGTGGGAATATGTGAACAGCATGCCGTGACCTATGCCGCGGGATTGGCGGTTCAGGGCTTTAAGCCGGTGGTGGCCATATACTCCACCTTTGCGCAGCGTTCTTATGATCAGATAATCCATGACGTCTGCCTGCAGAATCTACCGGTTACTTTCTGTCTGGACAGAGCGGGTATCGTGGGTGAGGACGGGGCAACCCATCACGGAGTTTTTGATTTTTCCTTTTTCAGGCATATACCCAATATGATCTGCATGGCTCCCAAGGATGAGGAAGAAATGCAGAGAATGCTTCTCACCGCGGTAAACCATCCAGGACCTGCCGCTGTCAGGTATCCCAGAGGAGTTGGTATCGGAGCGGAACTAAAAGACGATATCAAACCTGTTAAGACTGGTCAGGGTGAACTGGTCAAGGACGGAGATCAGGGGGTGATCATGGCTGTGGGCAGCCGGCTTTACCCAGCTCTGGAAGCTGCAATGGAGCTGGAGTCTGAAGGCATGTCTCTGGCTGTGTTCAATCCCAGATTTATCAAACCCCTGCCTGTTGAAATGATTAAGAAACTTATCAAAAGGTTCAACAGGATTCTGACTATTGAGGAGAATATTCTGGCCGGGGGGTTTTCTTCAGCCGTGCTTGAATTTCTGTCGGATCATGACCTGATTTCCGGACTGAAGATAAAGAGAATGGGCATTCCGGATATGTTTATTGAGCATGGCACCCAGAAAGAACTCAGAAGGATGCTTGGGCTGTGCAAGGGCGGCATTAAAAATACAAGCCTGGAGTTTTTCAGATAATCAGCCGGAACAGCCCAGCCTAGCGGACATGGCATTCAGAACAGGTGAACGGCCCTGCCGCCTCTTCCAGATGACAGTTCCTGCACTGGATATGGTAAGCTCTTCTTAATGAAATCCCGCTCTCTTCATCCTCCTGAGGATGGCAATCCGAGCATCTCAGATCTGTGGAAGCCACTCCTTCAAGCAGGTTTCCTTTTTCATCATACTCGTGGTGACACCTGGCGCAATCATACATCATAGAATGCTGATCATGATCAAATATCACTGCTCCTCTTTCAAAAGAATCAAAGGTATTGTCCTGGAACAATTGCTTTCCGCTGTCTGAAAAGATTGCTCCAGGTGAAAGAAAGAGGATGGACACCATAATAAATGCTGCTGCGTATTTTTTATTGAGCACTTGTTTTGTCCATGCATTCATAAATTATGTCTCCCAGAAATTTGAGCTGCATATCAATTTTGTAATGATGCAGGATATCTTCCAGTCCGCCATGACAATTGTGACAGGGAGCGATGATAACCGGTACGTTGGTGGCTTTGAGCTGTTCCGCCTTTATCCTGTTGCCCAGTACCCTGGTTTTTTTGTGGGGAGGGCCGCAATTGATTACTCCGCCTCCTGCCGAGCAGCAGTAGTTATGTTCCCTGTTGGGGGTCATTTCAACAAAGTTTTCACAAAAAGCCCGGACCAGATCCCTGGCTTTTTCATGCAGGCCCATGCCCCGGACAATATTGCAGGGATCGTGAAAGGTAACCGGCTGCTTAAATTTTTTGCCTACCTTGATTTTGCCTGCTTTAAACAGTTCCCAGTAAAACTGCACTGCATGTATGATCGGGATGGGGGGTTCCTTCCAGCCCAGCCATCTTGATCCTGTATCATAAACAGATCTGAAGGCATGTCCGCACTCGCCCATGACAATTTTTTTGCATTTCAGGCGCAGGGCGGTTTCAAAGTGAATTTTTTTCAGTCTGCCCATAAGTTCGTAATCGCCGATGTACATGGCCATATCACTGTTGTCCCAGCCCGGAGTGGCGGGTACGGTCCAGTCTACTTGAGCCACATTCATAATCACCGCAGCCTGATAAATAAGCTGGGATCTGAATTTGGGCTCAGGCCCGATAACCGAATAAAAAACCTCTGCCCCGTCTTTTTCAATGGGAATACGGAGCATGGGCAGTTCATCCCTGGCTTCTTCCTCCTGCCATTGCAGGCTGTCTATCCATTCGTCTTCCTTGATCCACATCTGATTCATAGTGGCCGCGTGACTGTGGGCGGTATCCTGGATATATTGAGGAGTTACTCCGAGCAGATGACAGAAGCGTCTGACCAGGGTGATCTGATAGGCGGTATCAATGCCGAAAGGACAGTACATGGAGCAGCGCCGGCACAGATTGCATTCAGTGTATGCTATTTGAGCGGCATTAATAATAAATTCAGGAGTAATCCTGTTTTTGGGGTTTAACAGTTCCCATACAGTCTGTTTGATTTTGCCAACCGGACTGAAAGATGGATCGTTATCCATGGAAAGGTAATAATGACAGGCCTGAGAACACAGCCCGCATCTGACGCATGTCTGCTGGTAGGCCCTCAGCCTGGCGTCTGCCTCCCCATGAAATACTTTGGTTATGGCTGCCTGGATCTTATCCGGGGTAAGTTGGCGCGCTCCTTCCAGAATGCCCGGATCTTTGGTTGTTCGCATATTCATAAAACTGTTTTACCGCTTGTTATATGGTTTAATTTATTGATTGTTATCAATATGTTTTTTTACCAGTCCTTGACATGGCGAACCGCGCCAAATTCAGAGGCTGTATAGGCCCGGGTGAATGGAGCAAACACCATATGAATAAGCCGGGTAAAAGGGATTGCCATGAGCAGCAGTTCTGCGCTCAGGATATGCAGAGTTATAACCAGCTGGGGGTCAAACCACCCGTGATAAGCGGCGTATCCGGTAATAAACGGAGCTGCTACCAGCCCCAGGATGGCATAATCAGAGGCAAAGGTGACGTACCGGACTTCCTTAAGAAAGATTCTTCGTAAAAGAAAGAAAAGCAGGGAGAAGATCACTGCCAGAGTTAATATGTCGGTCACCCTGTCCGGAAGCGACCATATATTCAGGCCAAAGGATTCCTCCCATAAAACAACATGGCCCAGGGCAAAAACAGGGACAATAATTACACAGATATGGAAAGAAAATGAAACAATAGTCATAAACGGATGCATGCGGGAATTTCTGGGCAAAAAGGGGATGCTCCAGGCCAGGATAGAGCGCAGGGCATAGCCGGGGTTGAAATAATTGATCACTACCGGATTTTTATCCAGAGTCACGGCTACCAGGAAGACAATTCTTGCCAGCGAGCCCAGAATAAACACTGTCCAGGCAATCCAGAGCAGAGGACCGGCCGCGAATTCATATAGTTGATGCATTTTTATACCTGTAATTCATAGGTTGTGATGAATAGTTGGTTTCCATCCGGAAAGTTTTTTTCCGGAGGGAAACTAGTTAAAGCCGGTGCACTATCCGTACATATTGAAAACCAATGACTCCCCGGATCAGTATTTTTTTGCTGTCCGGGCTGAATACAGGATCGCATACAAAATCAAATTCCTGATCATATATTTTGCCGTTAATAACTATGAAATATTTGCCGTTTTTTTCCACTTTGGCTGCTACCATGGTTTCATCATTGCTGAAAACAGGCTGCCAGGCCATGTCAAAAGACTCTTTCCAGGTATCTCCACTGACTACAATAAACCATTTATCCTGGTTTTTCCCTACGGCAGCCACTTTTTCCCCTTTAGGTCCATAGACCAGATCGTAGACCAGGCTTTTGAAACGTACTTTCCACGGTTTACCGTCTACCGCCACTGTCCATTTGCCGAACTCAGGAGCCACTATAGCGGCCAGATGATCGCCTGAAGGGGAAAAACAAAGGTGCCACATTTGAAAAAAGTCGGGACGAAGCACAATTTCCCCGTCCTGCGCCAGTGCCCAGTGTTTTCCAGTGCGAACCGGTGCCACCACCGAGGCGTTTGAAGGATTGAAAGCAGGCCTCCATACGCTGGAAAAACTGTTGGGCCATACTTTTCCGTCTACAATAATGGAATAGTCATAGATGGAAGTCCGGCACTGGGCGGCAATGCTTGCGGTATTGGGATGAAAAACAGGCGTCCAGACACTTACCAGTTCCAGGGGCCAGCGCTTGCCATTAACAGCAATTGAATAACATCCTTTTTTATATGTAAAGATGTCAGCCTGGTCCATGGGTCTGGTTTGGGCCACTGCGCAGCTGGTTTCTCCGTCCTGACTGAGAGTAAACTGGCTGGCACTTAAGAAAAGCTCAGGCCAGATTTGGTCATTTACGCACATGCCATAGCGCATATCTTTTTGAATTGCCGCGGCAATCATCTTTCCGCATCTGCTGAACCGTGTATCCCAGATATAATCAAAGGATTCATTCCAGTTCCGCCCGTCAACGCTAAGGGTCCACAGGCCGTCGTCCTGCATCACCAGGGCTGTGAGCCGGCCGTCCGGGCTATATTTCAGACCCCAGACCTTTTCATAAGAGTTTTCCCAGTTTTTGAGGTTTTCACAAACTGTGAACTGATAATCTCCTGTATTAATAATGGTAGCGATTTTTTCGCCGTCAGGGCTTACCTGATGTTCTTCGCGCCATACATGCAGGAGAGGGCAGTTCAGAGAGTCCACTACTACTTTGGTTCCGGTTTCCCAATCCCACTTTTCTTTATCGGCCATCTTGCGTCCGCTGTTGATTGTTACCGCTTCCATGGCTGTGCTGGGCGGTTATTATTATCAAACAATTCATATCTTAATTCGTGAAAACCTGCTGGATGCCGGATTGTAAAAAACTTCAAGGATTCAGAGTCAAAAATAAAAAGCCGGGAGTACCTGTCCCGGCCATGATTATGAACTATCCTAGCTTATGGTCCGGGAGTCAATCCGGGTTTGGCTTGCCTTTTTTTTATAATCATTCAGGGGTGATGCCAAGCTTGTTAAAAAGGGTCTCATAATCCAGATTTTCACTAACCAGCTGGCAACCTTGATTAATTTTCACTTCTTCTCTTAATTTGGTTCTGTTCAGGATGTTTTCCATTTTCTGAGCCACGGTAAAAGTATCTTCCCTGGCTACAATAATGGGCACTCCCAGGACTTCTGACCTGGTCAGGATAATATCGTTGGGATAAATATTACCGGTCAGGATAAGACAGGGACAGTTGCCTTCAAGGGCGACCAGCTGCAGATCAGAACGGTCTCCGCCTACTATGACTGCGACATTCTTGTTTTTGTGGAAATGAGTCATGAAGTTTTCAATCTGCATGGTCCCAATGAGAAAGTTCTGAATGATCTGTTCCGATTTTGCATGCATGGATATTATTCTGCCGCCAAGCTTGGAAGCAAGATCGCCTATGGATATAGCTTTAAGCACATCATCATGAGGGATGATGCCCAGAACATTCACATCTCTGTTTTTGAGCATGGGCACTATCATGTCCCTGGTTTCCTGCATAAAGTAATCAGGCACATCATTGAGGACAACCCCGATGAGATCGTCTCCCAGGACTTCCTTGGCGGCTATAAGATAATCATAGTTCAGTTCACGGTAGTAACGGTCAACAATGATTACTTTCGACCCCAGCATGCGGGAGATATTGTAACCATCAAGCTGGCAGTATTTTCCCTGATACAGAAAACTGCCTGAACCTCCAACAAGCATCAGATCTTTGCCCCGGCTTAAATTTTCATAAGCCTTTTTAATGTCATCCCTGTACATTAAACATTCTCCGGTATAGGCTTTCATTTTGAAATCCTGGGAAACCAGAACCGGAGTCATTTGCGCGGGATCGGAATCCAGATTAAGGAATTTGGCGGTCTTGTACGCGTCTTCATCAACCATCTGTCCTTCAAATTCCTTGGGAACCGCTCCCACAGGCTTCATAAAACCGATGTTGAGCCCCAGATCCTGCGCTTTTTTACCAAGTGCCAGAGTGATCAGGTTTTTGCCGGAAAAACCAGCCGTGGATCCAATATAGAGTCCAAGCATTTCAAAGTCCTCCTGTCTGTTTGACTGTTCAGGAAATAGATATAATAAAATAGCTGTGTCTGCTGGCTGAATGCTGGTTAAGCCACATAAATCATGAATTTTTCAGTAACTAATGCAGAGTCATCCTCACATCCGCTACAATCGCCTGCTCAGTATTAACCAGCACCGGGTTGAATTCCGCTTCGTAAATTTCAGGAAAATCCAGGGCCATTTGCGAAATTGTCAGAATAATTTCTTCCAGGGCGTTGAAATCAATAGGCGGCTCCCCTCTGAACCCTTTAAGGAGCATATATGACTTGATTTCCCTGATCATTTTCCGGGCTTCTTCCCTGCTTACGGGACCCAGCCGGAAAGAGATGTCCTTTAATACTTCAACATATATGCCGCCAAGTCCGAACATAATCAAAGGGCCGAACTGTTCATCCCTTTTAAACCCGATAATAACCTCTTTGCAATCGCCGGGCGCCATTTCCTGGATCAGACAGCCGGCAATATGCGCGTCAGGTCTGATTCTGGATGCCCTGCTGGTTATATCCAGGAATGCCTTTTTGACTTCATCAGCTTCTTTCAGGCCAATTTTCACCCCGTCCACGTCTGTTTTATGAGATATATTCGGAGAGGCGATTTTAAGTACTACCGGATACCCAAAACGATTGGCCACCTCAACTGCTTCCTGACTGGAACGTGCAAGAGCTGTCTTTGGAACAGGCAGGTTATAGGCTTGAAGTATTTCCTGGGCCTGAAATTCAACTATTTCATTCTGCCCGCTTTTTTTAACCCGGTCAATTATCAAAGCGGCCCTTCCTCTGTCTCTGTCTATCCGGGATGGAAGAGGACAGGGGTTATTCTTCCACTGATAATATTTATACATTTGTTCAAGGCAGTGAATAGCAGGTTCAGGAAAAGAAAAGCAGGGTACATGACCGTCCATTAGAATTTTTTCGCCCCGGGAAATGATTTTTTTGCCCATAAAACAGGTGAAAACAGGCTTGTCCGTGTTTTCAGCGATTTTTACAATGCCTTGGGCGATATCCTCAATTTCCTCAGCAGCAGATGACGTGGGGGTTAAAACCACCAGCATGGAGTTTACATTACTGTCATTAATAACAGTTTTCATGGTGTTGATATACCTGTCTGCTCCGGCGTCTCCTATGATATCAATGGGATTATACAATGAGGCATAAGAGGGCAGGGTTTCCTTCATTTTATCAATACTGGATGAAGAAATCCTGGCCATGTGCAGGGAAGAATTCTCGCAGGCGTCAGCCGCCATAATGCCTGGACCGCCGGAGTTGGTCACTATTGCCAGGCTTGGCCCTGTGGGCAGAGGCTGGGTTGAAAAAGCCTGGGCCAGATTAAACAGGGTTTCCACGTCATGGGCTCTGATCACTCCTGATTTATTAAAAGCGGCGGTGTAAGCCTGGTCAGAACCGGCAATGGCCCCGGTATGGGATGAAGCGGCTTTGGCCCCGGCCCCGGTGGTTCCAGATTTAATCATGATTATTGGTTTTTCATGACTGTGATTCCTGGCCTCCCGGACAAATTTTTTTCCGTCGCTTACATTTTCAATATAACCCAGAATTACCCCGGTATTGGCATCTTTGCCCAGATAGGAGATCATATCTGACTCGTCAATAACCGCTTTGTTTCCAAGACTGATGAATTTGGAAAAGCCGATATTTTCCCCCAGGGCCCAGTCCAGGATAGCCACACACAAAGCTCCGGACTGGGAAAAGAAAGCAATATTGCCCTGAGCCGGTTTGCCTGCCGCGAAAGAGGCGTTGACCAGGCTGTGGGTGTTTATCATGCCCAGACAATTTGGACCAAGTAGAGGAATGTCGTGTTTGCGCGCGGTTTCGGCCAGCTCCTGCTCCAGATAATATCCCTGACCGCCGATTTCTTTGAAACCAGCGCTAATGACAATGACTGATTTAACGCCCATTTCTCCCAGTTTATCCAATGAGGATATGACCAGTTTTCCTGGCACGGTAATAACGGCAAGATCAATGTCGCGGGGCAGCTGGGATATATCATTGACCACTTTCAGGCCAAGTATTGATGTTGCCCGGGGATTTACAGGGTAGATAGCTCCCCTGAAACCGGCCTCCTGCATGTTTTTCACGATACTGTGGCCGATTTTGGCAGGAGATGACGAGGCACCGATTACAGCCACGCTTTCAGGGTTGAACATGGCATGGAGTTTTTTTGCGGTCATATATACCTTTCCGGGAGAACAAAGAGTACAGATTTTATCTGAAAGTTAAAAAGTTATTTTGCCACCAGCCAAAGCCGCCGGACTAGATGGTGGATTGCCGAAAAAAAATCAGTACGAGTAAGGATCACTTTCATCCCTGGAGAATGTAAGTGAAGTGTTTAATAGTTTGATATGATTATTATGAACAAATCACAATATGGTGAATAGATACGAAAAAATAACCGTGTTTGACAAGAAGAAATTAGGGATAAAATTTTTGAAGCATCCAGGGTCATATGAGAAAGACCATGAATGCTTCAAAAAATTAGAAGTAAAGCAGATACTTATTCTGCTTCGAGTCGTTGCAGTTCAGCCAACTGTTCATCTATTCTCTGCTGGATGATTTTTAATTCTTTTTCGCCCAAATGGGCGAACCTGCGCTGAGTCTTCAGGTAATCGGCAACAGGCTTGGGCTTGTTGATTTTTTTGGTGATGGTCAACTTTCCGTCAATTATTTCATACAGAGGAAAGATATTGGTTTGAACCGCCAGCTTGGAGATCTCAATACTTTTTTCCGGTTTACTTCTCCAGCCGGTAGGGCAGGCGGAATAAACATGGAGATAAGCAGGTCCCGGGATGGACAGGGCCTTTTTTACTTTGTTCATGAGATCAAGATGAAAGCCCGGGTTTGCCGTGGCAACATAAGGAATATGATGTGCTGCGGCAATGCCCGGCATGTCTTTTTTCCAGGTTTGCTGTCCAATGCTCTGGGAACCGCAGGGCGATGTCGTGGTGGAAGCTCCGTATGGCGTTGAACTTGACCTTTGTATGCCGGTATTCATGTACGCTTCATTGTCCAGACAGACATAAAGCATGTTATGGCCTCTTTCCAGGGCTCCGGACAAGGATTGCAGGCCGATATCCGCGGTTGCGCCGTCTCCTCCCACCGCTATAATATTGGGTGATTCCCCGCTCAGTTTACCTTTTCTTTGCAGGGCCTTTATTCCTGCCTCAATTCCTGAGGCCACCGCTGCGGTGTTTTCAAAAGCAACATGTATCCAGGGAATTTTCCAGGCGGTTTGAGGAAAGGGCGAGGTTACGATTTCCATGCAACCTGTGGCATTGGCCACTATAGTATTGGGCCCGGCTACTTTCATGACCATACCCAGAGCCAGGATTTCAGCGCAGCCCTGACAGGCCCGGTGTCCCTGGGATATATAATTCCGGGTGGGAAGATTTTTGGCTGTTATTTTCTCAAAGTTTTCCAGTCCGGGATTGTTAAGCATCTGAACGTACCCCCCATATGGTATAGTTTGGATCCAGTTCATCATTCCTGGACATTTCATACATCTTTTTAAAGTCCTTAACTGTAACGTCCCGTCCGCCTATGCCTGCGATTATATTATGTATTACAGGCTTACTGGACTGGTCATAAAGCAGAGCTTTAATTTCCTGGGTCACTGGTCCGCTGTGCGATCCAGGACAGAGTGCCCGGTCAATTATGATAAGTTTCTCTGCCCCGGCTATGGCTGCCAGAAATTCCTTTTTGGGAAAAGGCCTCCACAGTCTGATTCTGATCTGTCCCACAGACTCACCCGAATCAGCCAGTTCTGTCACAGCAGTCATTGTTGTCTCGCTTAAAGAACCCATGGTTATAAAAACAGTCTTAGGCTGTTCAGGGCCGTTTCTTTCGATTAACGCATATTTGCGGCCGAAGGATTTACCCCACTCCGCAAAGGCTTCAGCAACTACTTCCCTGGAATTGATCAGGGCCTGTTCACACTGCTTTTTGGATTCGATATAAACTTCAGGTACTCCCACCGGCCCCATGGTTGCCGGTTTATCCGGGTTCAGGGTCAAAAGCGGCTCATAAGGGGGAAGAAAGGAATCAACCGCTTTCTGGTCCGCAAAAAAAACAGGTTCGATCATATGAGTCAGGATAAAACCGTCAACATTCACGCAAAGAGGAAGAAGAACCCGGTGATCCTCAGCGATTTTAAATCCGATTATGCTTAAGTCGTAAGCCTCCTGGCCGTTTTCAGCAAATATTTGAACCCATCCGATATCGCGCTCGGCCATGATATCACTGTGATCGTTCCAGATGGAAATAGGAGCTGAAAGAGCCCGGTTGGCCACAGTCATAACTATGGGCAGCCTGAGACCCGAAGCAATGTACAGAATTTCATGCATGAGAGCCAGTCCCTGGGCAGCTGTGGCCGTGTAAGTTCTGGCACCGGCCGCGCTTGAACCTATTGCCGCGCTCATGGCTGTATGTTCGGATTCAACAGGGATATATTCGGCATCCAGCTCCCCGTTGGCAACGTATTCAGAGAGCTCTTCCACTATATGGGTCTGGGGAGTAATGGGGTAGGCGGCAATTACATCCACGTTGGCCTGTTTCACTGCCTCTGCCACTGCCAGTGAAACTTCCAACCCTTTAGCCTTTGTCATATTAATTCCTCCGTTTATTAACTTGAGCCGGGCAGGAGATACTTGTCCAGCCGGCAGTTTATTAAATATTAATCCATGACCATGGAAATCGCCTGCTTAGGACATTCATTGGCGCAGATGCCGCACCCTTTACAGTAAAACAGGTCTGCCGGATAGTAGCCGTCCTCGGCTTCGCTTATACAGAATTCAGGACAGTAAACCCCGCACAGACCGCATTTTATACATTTTTCCCGGTCGGTTTCCGGACGCATGGTTTTCCAGTCTCCGGTTCTCAGTTCTGATGCGTTGCCGGGTGTGATGATGGCGGTGCCAAGCTCAAGTTTTTGCCATGCGCATATTGCAAGATCAGACATAATCTATCTCCTGAAAAGTTAGTTAATATTTGTTACTTCAAATGCCTTGGACAGGGCTTTAAAGTTTTTAGGACCAAGCTTTGTTCCGAAACGGTCCTGAATCACCTCTTGCATATCCTCTGCCTCCATAATGCCGGATGCTTTAAGCAAAGCTCCCAGCATGGTGGTGTTGGTTATGGGCACGGACAGAATATCCATTGCGATTTTGGTGGCGTTTACAGAAGCGACCCTGGGCCAGCCGTACTTTTCCTTAAGTTCTTTGTTTGACTGCGGACTGTTGACCACCACAATGCCGTCATTTTTAAGCCCTTCAGCCACATCCACTACTTCCAGCAGGCTGTGATCAAGGACCAGGACGATATCAGGCTCATAAATCTTTTCTCTTTTAAGGATTTTTTTTTCATCCACCCGGACAAAGGCCTGCACTGGTGCACCTCTTCTTTCTGGACCAAAGCTGGGAAAAGCCTGAGCAAATTTTCCCCTGGCAATCGCCGCTCTGGCCAGAAGCTCAGCTGATGTTACTCCGCCCTGACCTCCTCTGCCATGAAGTCTTATTTCCCACATACGATTCTCCTGAATTTTAATGGTTAAATGTGACCACTATGGAAACTGTTCATCAAAAGTAATCAGTAAATACATTTAAACCATGAAGTATAGCCATAGTTTTAGATTAACGGTGATTATTAGCAGGCAATGAGCAAAATATCTACAATCAATTATTGTGAAAAAATGAACAATTAAAATATTGTTCATATCAGTTGTTATGACCGTTTACCGAAAATAAATTTGGAAAATTTTAAATAATACATTATATTAATTTATGGATATATTTTATCCAGTCAAGCAGAACGTGTTGAGTGGTCAAATTGTCGTTACTGGTAATTGTTCGGATTATTACAGGACCTTTCAAAAAAACATAGACTTTAAAAGGAGGAAGAACATGGACGATGAAAGAATTGAAAGTATGATGCAGGAAAAACGTGTTTTCAGACCTTCCAGCGACCGTCAGAGTAAAGCTCATGTTAAATCCATGGAAGAGTATGAAGCCGCCTACAGAAAATCTATGGAGGATCCTGAAGGCTACTGGTCTGACCGGACCAGAGAACTCCTGACCTGGTTTAAGGAACCAGCAAGAATTCTGGACTGGGATTTTGACAAGCCGGACATTAAATGGTTTCAGGATGGAATGCTCAATGTAAGCTATAATTGTCTGGACAGACATGTAAAATCTCATCGCAAGGACAAAACAGCAATCATCTGGCAGGGTGAGGCTGAGAATGATGTCAGAGAGTATACCTACCAGGAACTTTACACCCAGGTATGCAGATTTGCCAATGTGCTCAGGAAGAAGGGAGTGAAAAAAGGTGACCGCGTGGCCATTTATATGCCCATGGTTCCTGAACTGGCCATAGCCATGCTGGCCTGCACCCGTATCGGGGCCCCTCATTCCATTGTTTTTGCCGGTTTCAGCGCGGGCAGCCTGCGGGACCGCATTCAGGACTGCGATGCCGCAACGGTCATCACAGGTACTGCTGTAAACCGGGGAGGCAGGGTTATTCCTTTAAAAACTAATACTGATGAAGCTCTTAGCCAGTGCCCATCCGTAAAAACCTGTATAGTGGTTGACAGCGCCCCATATAATGTAGAAATGGTGGATGGCCGCGATGTCTGGTGGCATGAGGAAATAAAAGCGGGCGACATCTCGGATGAATGCGAACCAGAAGAGATGAATGCTGAAGATGTGCTTTTTATTCTTTATACCTCAGGCTCCACAGGTAAACCCAAAGGCGTGTTTCATACCCAGGGAGGGTATCTTACTTACGCTGCACACACCACTCAATGGGTATTTGATCTTCAGGATGAGGATGTTCACTGGTGCACAGCCGATATCGGCTGGATAACCGGTCACACCTATACCATTTACGGACCCCTGGCCCTTGGAGCTACCTCGGTCATGTTTGAGGGGGTGCCTACATATCCTGAGCCTGACCGCTTCTGGCAGATCTGCGAAAAGTTCAAAATAAGTATCTTTTATACCGCGCCTACGGTTATCCGGGCTCTGATGCGCGAAGGTGAAAGCTGGGTTCAAAAACATGATTTAAGCTCTCTGCGTTTACTTGGTTCTGTGGGTGAACCCATTAATCCCGAAGCCTGGATCTGGTACCAGGAAAAGGTGGGCAAAGGAAAACTGCTGGTGGTAGACACCTGGTGGCAGACTGAAACCGGGGGAATCATGATTTCGCCTCTGCCTTATGCCACCCCTCTTAAGCCGGGCTCGGCAACTTTTCCTCTGCCAGGGGTTGATGCAGCCATCGTGGATAGAAATGGCAAAGAAATTGAAGCCAATGCCGGAGGTTTTCTGGTCATCAAAAAACCATGGCCCGGAATCCTGCGAGGTGTCTGGGGTAATCCCCAACGTTTTAAAGAGCAGTATTTTTCCGTATTTCCTGGCATGTATGAGTCAGGTGATGGAGCCAGGCGGGATGAAGACGGATATTTCTGGATCATGGGCAGAGTGGATGATGTGGTTAATGTTTCGGGTCACCGCATGGGTACAGCGGAAATAGAATCAGCACTGGTAACTCATCCGGCTGTTTCTGAAGCAGCGGTAGTAGGTATGCCCCATGATCTTAAGGGGCAGGCTATATATGCCTACGTAACCCTGACAGCGGACCAGGCCGAGACACCTGAACTGCAAAAAGAATTACGCCAGCTGGTGCGCAAAGAAATTGGGCCCATCGCATCGCCGGATGTCATTCAATTCGCGCCGGGCCTGCCCAAAACCCGTTCAGGAAAGATCATGCGCCGCATCCTGAGAAAAATCGCCTCCGGAGAAACCGAAGCTCTGGGGGATACCTCTACTCTGGCTGAACCCGCAGTAGTGGACGATCTTATTCAGGGATGGAAACAAGTTATGGAGAGCTAGATTTAACAGTGTGTTGAAAAAGAAAAATTAAAACGGACCATCCAGCAGGAATTTAAAAACAGGACTGGCTGCCGGACAGCAGATCAATCTGGTGAACAGCTACAAACAATCAAGGATTAATAAATTGAGTTTAAACACTTATCTGAGCAGGGGGAATCGTCGATGGCTGGTAGTGGCCGGAGCAATCGTTATTCAGTTCTGTCTGGGCACCATATACGCCTGGAGCGCTTTTACCGGAATGTTGACCAAGCCTGTTGAAATGGGAGGAGAATATGGATTTTCAGCTCAACAGACCGCATGGGTTTTCTCAGCCGGTCTGGCTGTATTCGCGGTTTCCATGGTTATTGCCGGCAGACTTCAGGTCAGGTTCGGTCCCAGGCCCATAGCTGTTCTGGGCGGTCTGGTTCTGGGAACCGGATATATACTGGGTGGTCTTTTTGGCAGTACCTTCGCGGCCCAGTTTTTATGCATAGGTGTTATTGGAGGAGCCGGCATAGGCCTGGCTTATGTTGTTCCCATTGCAGTGGGAGTAAAATGGTTTCCTGACAAAAAAGGTCTTATCGCCGGCATGGCGGTGGCCGGATTTGGGTTCGGAGCCACTTTGTGGGTCAAGCTGGCAGGGAGCTGGTTTGGAGGTTTGCTGTATACCGTGAATGTCTGGTCTCTGCCCGGCGTACAGAGCGTTTTCCTGATCTATGGCTTGATTTTTCTGGTTTTTGTCCTTCTGGGCAGTCTGGTTATGCTCAATCCACCCCATGGATACCTGCCTCAGGGGTATGAACCTCCAACCAGGGATTCCAGTCAGGAAGAAACCGACAGTTCGTTTCAGGAATTCACCAGCATGGAGATGTTGAAACAGCCTCAGTTTTATATATTATGGGCAATGTTTTGCTGTACAGCCCTGGCCGGACTGATGGTTATTTACAGTATAAGTTTGTTCGGCATTGATTCTCTTCAGGCCGCGGATGCTGTGTCCAGTACTGCCCAGGCAGCCACGGCAGCGGGCACCGCCATGGCCTGGTACGCTATTTTTAATGGTCTTGGCCGTATAATCTGGGGCGGGGTTTCCGATCATGTGGGCAGAAAATGGTCTCTCTTGCTGATGTGCAGTTTTCAGGCCTTTATCATGCTGGTCTTTTTTGAGATGGGTACCGCTGTAAGCAGTCTGGTTATTGCCGCAGCCATAATCGGGTTTAACTTTGGAGGAAACTTCGCTCTGTTTCCCGCGGCAACCGCAGACTATTTCGGGATCAGAAATCTGGGTCAGAATTATGGCTGGATTTTTTTATCCTATGGAGTGGCAGGTATTGCCGGCCCGCAGATAGCCGGGTATTTCCGGGATATGGCCGGATCCGGCGATATTTCCACCTGGCAGACCTCATTTACCATAGCCGGCCTGGCCTGTGTTCTGGCGGCGGTTCTTGCGCTGTTTCTCAAACCGCCGGCTAAATAGCTTTCAACAAATTGATATGGAAAGTCGCATGTCCCTGAAAAAAACTGTTTTCATGCATTCCTCAGAACTTGATCAGGACGGGTATCCAGAGTCCTGTCCTTTTAATACCCGCAGGGCAGGGGCGGTTTTTGAGCGTATCAAAGGCCTGGATATTCTCACTGATCCCGGTGCGCAGGTTTGCCGGCCTGATTCTTTAACCCGCCGGGAACTCGAAAGGTTCCATGATCCGCTTTATCTGGATGTACTGCAGAGTTTGTCACAAGGTTCGGATATAACATCCACGGCTGTTTCCATGGGGCTGGGTACGCCTGACTGCCCGGTATTTCCAGGCATGTTTGAGTTTTCATGTCTGGCAGGAGGTGGAAGTTTAACCGCCGCCCGTATGATTCTTGAGGGATCAGCTTTCAGGGCCTTTAATCCGTCCGGTGGTTTTCATCACGCGGGTCGATCCGCTGCGGCCGGTTTCTGTTATATAAACGACGTAGTTCTCGCACTTATGGCACTGAGCCGGAACAGTGCCCGGACAGCTTTCCTGGATGTGGATGCGCATCATTGTAACGGGGTTCAGGAAGCTTTTTATCACCGTGATGACGTGCTGACCATTTCTTTGCATGAAAGCGGCAGATTTCTCTACCCGGGTACCGGTTTTGAGTCGGAAACAGGACAGGGCCCGGGCCGCGGGTTTACTATTAACGTCCCTCTGCCTCTGGGTACCTGCGATGAAGTATATAACGAAGCCCTGGAGGAAATAGCCTGGCCGGTCCTTGGGGCTTATGAACCGGATTTTATTGTTGTGGAAATGGGTATGGACGCCCTTGCAGGCGATCCCCTTGCTGATTTACGCCTGACTAATAATGTTCATGCTGACCTGCTGAAACGTGTAGTGGATATGGGCAAGCCTGTTCTAATGGTTGGCGGAGGAGGCTATAATTTTGAACAGACCGTGCGCGGCTGGGCTTTATGCTGGAGTGTGCTGGTTGAGAAAAATTTTTATGATCCCGGCATGGGAATGGGCGGGGTAATGATGGAGAATACCGAATGGGTCGGTGGACTCCGGGATAGAAAGGTTATACCAGATATAAGCAGGCGTAAAGAGATCCGAAGCGAAGTGCTCAGCGTGATCGGCAATCTCAAGAAAACGGTTTTCCCGGTATTCGGACTCAGGTAAAGTAAATTTCATAGCTGAGCGCTTCACCGTCCAAAGAGCTATGCACGGTACCCGGAGCCTTTTCAAAAACCTTCTGCATGGCAATGTTGCCCCGGAGAACTTCCGCGGTAAATCCCCGGATACCACTTCGCCGGGCGATATTTATCAGGTGGTTTAATAAAAAATTGCCGATTCCCCGGCCCTGCCAGTCATCCCGGACCACGAAAGCAACTTCGGCCAGATTGGTCCGCGCGTTGAGATAATATCTGCCCACCGCTACAAATTCATCTCCTGAAGTAGCAGGCACTGTGCAGACTATAGCCACTTCATTGCGATGATCAATATAAACAAAGTCCCGTACCTGTTTGCGGGGAATTTTTCTGGTATGGCTCATATAACGATAGTAGATGGTCTGCTGGGATAAGGCGTAAAATAACCGGCGTACCTTGGGCTCATCTGTGGGATGCACGGGGCGCAGGTACAACTGGGTACCGTCTTTAAGCAGATAGGTGGTTTGAAGCTCTCTGGGACCGACAACAATCTTGCCTTCCTTGTCAGCCAGTTCAGCTGAAAGATAGCGGGCGTCAATGGCCTCACGCAGCAGTCCGGCCCTGAAATCCGGATGGGCTATGCAGATCAGAGCCAGAGAACGTTCCTGTATACTTTTTCCGTGCAGATAGGCAATGCCGTATTCGGTTACCACGTAATGCACGTCGGCCCTGGAGGTGACCACGCCCGCTCCAGGGCTTAGCCGGGTAACGATGCGCGATACTGATCCATTTTTGGCAGTAGAAGGCATGGCGATAATGGCTTTTCCCTGAATGGACCTGGCAGCTCCCCGGTTAAAATCGACCTGTCCCCCCACTCCGGAAAAAAATTGAGAACCAATGGAGTCGGCACACACCTGACCGGTCAGATCCACTTCAAGGGCAACATTTATGGCGACCATGCGGTGCTGTCTTGCAATGAGTGCCGGATCATTAACATACTCAGTAGGATGAAATGAAAAAACAGGATTGTTGTCCACATATCTGAACAGTTTGTCTGTGCCCAGACAGAAGCTGGCCACAATTTTATGGCGGTCAACAGTTTTACGCGTTCCAGTGATTATCCCTTTTTCCACCAGATCTATAATATCATCGGTGAGCATCTCGGTATGGATGCCGAGATTTTTTTTATTATAAAGGCTGTGCAGCACGGCATGGGGTATTTTGCCGATACCAAGTTCCAGAGTGCTTCCGTCTTCAATAAGAGAGGCTATATGTTCGCCGATGCGCTTGGTGGTATCATTAATCTCTGAAACAGGAACTTCAATAAGGGATTCGTTCCTGGGAACAAGCACATCCAGGTTGTAGACATGAAGCAGGGTATCTCCGCAGGTACGCGGCATATTCGGATTGACCTGGGCAACCACCAGTCCGGCGTTTTGAATGGCGCTTTTTACAATATCCACTGATACTCCCAGAGAGCACATGCCGTTTTCATCAGGAGGAGTAACCTGTATCAGCGCCACATCAAGGGTAAGCTGACCCGTGGCGAATAAACGCGGAATATCGGATAAAAAAATTGGAGTGTAATTTCCCAGGCCTTCCTGAACTATATTCCGGACGTTTTCAGCTATAAAAAAACTGTTTACCCGAAAAAATTCGGACATTTCCTGGTGGGCGTACGGGGCCTCCCCAAAAGTCAGCAAGTGTACGATTTCCGTGTCCGGCAGTTCTCTGGCCCGGGCGGTCATGGCCCGAACCAGAGCCAGGGGTTCAGCGCAACCGGTTCCGATGAATACACGCTGGCCAGGCTGGATATAGCCTGCTGCTTCATCCGGCGTGGCGACCAGGTCGGAATATGTTTCCATCCATTGAACTTGGTGTCCTGATTCAGATTTATCCATGAGCTTTTCCGGATTTTTTTAAAGACATGTTTGCGTCAGCCACATACGGCTCCACCCCAAACTCACCCACAATAAAAGGACTGATTGCCAGTTCTGTTATTGTGGGATATTCCATGGCCAGCTGGCTGATGCGCTGGAGACTCTGGACTATGGAATCAAGGTCCACAGACACCTTGCCGCTGGAATCCTTGAGGAGATTATAAGATCGGGTGCTCTTAAGCATCTGCATGGCTTCCTCCGCGGTAACAGGCGCCAGGTGGAAAGCCACATCTTTCATGGCTTCTACAAGAATGCCTCCCAGTCCGAACATGAGTACAGGCCCGTACAGGGGATCCCTGGTCATGCCAAGGATTATTTCGCGGCCTGCGGTACCCATGCGCTCAATATAGACGCCCCGGATGTCAGCGCCGGGTATCTGCCTGTTAATTCGAACCATCATAAGGTCAAAAGCGTCCCTGACCTGTTCGGCTCTGATCAGGTTAAGGCGAATTCCGCCGACTTCGGTCCGGTTAATCACGTCTGGTGAAATAATTTTCATTACTACGGGATAGCCGATTCGCAGAGCCTGTTCTACGGCTTCTTCTCTGGTGTGGATAAGTTTTCCCTCAGGAATTGCGAAACCATAAGCCTTAAGAATTTCTTTGGCCTCGATTTCTTCGATTCGGGAAAAATTCATGCGCTCATGCCAGCGAATAATCCTCTGGACCCGGCGATGATTGACAGGAAAACTGGTAACCACCCGGGGGGGACGTCTTTTCCAGGCAGCGTAATGGTATAGAGCACCCATGGCGTGCACAGCTCTTTCCGGGGTAGGGTAATCAGGAATTTGCAATTCCGTAAGTTTTTTTCTGGCCCTGTTCATGGAACCGCCTCCTATACAGGAGACAAGCACAGGTTTGGCTGGGTTATTAATTCCGGCTAATCCGCCTGCGAGGGATACCGGCCTGATTTTTTTTTGCGGGGCAATGAGTAAAATGACTCCCTGAACTCCGGGATCCTCAAGAACAATATTGCAAACCCGGATTAACCGGCTGGGATCGGCATCGTCCTGAATATCCACCAGGTTATTCACTTTAGCTGTTTCAGGGAGAATGCTTTGCAGTCTGGTATTGGTGGACTGGTTCAGGACTGCCGGGTTTAATCCTGATTTTTCAAGGGCATCCACTGCTATGATTCCCATTCCTGAGGAATTGGTGACCACGCAGATATTGCTGCTGTCAGGCAGGGGCTGGGCTGCAAATGCCTGAGCAAAATCCAGAAGATCGTCGATTTTTCTGGCGCGGATAATTCCCGCCCGCTTTAGAGCTGCTCCGTAAGCAGTATCCGTGCCTGCCAGGCTGGCGTCATGCAGGGAAGACGCCAGTGCTCCGGACCGGGTGATTCCGGCCTTCAACATGATTATCGGCTTGATCTCCGAGGTCTGTTCAGCCACGCGAAGGAACTCACCTTCCCCTCCAAGTTTTTCCAGACAGCAAACTATGACTCTGGTATCATCATCATTGGTCAGGACCTTGAGAAAATCACCTTCATTCAGGTCTGCTCCGTTTCCCAGGCTGATTATCTTTCCAAGCCCGATGCCCCGGCTTAAGGCCCAGTCGGAAACAGTCGCGTGCATCGCTCCGGACTGAGATATTACAGAAATATTGCCTGCCGGGGGACAAGCAGGAGAAAGAGAGGCGTTCATCCGGTTATGGGTATTTATCAGACCATTGCAGTTAGGTCCCAGGAGAGGTATGCTCCGGGAAAAACAAATATCAAGGGTCCCGAATAATGAATACAGGATATTCTTCGTTCAAGAATATCTCGGTTGACAGATGACAATAAATGGGCTGAATTGTAAATTTTAATTACAGGAATGCGTACTTCCCACAAACACATATGTAACTTATCTCTTGTCTGGGTTCTGAAGGAATTACCACATACATAATGGAAAACAGGATTTCTAATTGCTTCCATTGTATGCCCAATTTTACCAAGATCTTCGCGAGCTTTGTCAGCATTTTGTTCATTATCAATAGTTGTCAAAGTATGCATCAAAACAGTATAACTTCTATCCACTCCTCTTGTGAGAGAATGGAAATCATCTCTAGTGGATAGACATTTCACACATGGCATACTTGACTTTCGACCTTCTGGGGACTTCACAGAAACATTCTTGTACTGTTCCTGCGTGTCTGCTATCATACAGTCGACTCTTCCATATACCCAATAAATTCCCAATGATGTTTTCATCCTTATACCATGATGC
>JAWOGL010000273.1:0-12341 GCA_046496945.1 Desulfonatronovibrio sp. | reverse complement strand
CCAGGACAACCAGTTCATCCTGTCCGTCTCCATCAATATCATAAATGCCGAAATCCATGACACTGGCCCTTATTTTTCTGGTGCTCCAATGAACATTAAGTCCGACATCATCCCAGAAGAGGGCCCTGATCTCTCCTTCTGAAAAATTGCGCTGCCGGATTAGAACTTTGGACAGGCCGGTAAAATGTTTTTGGGTCAGGAGATAATATTCTTCATCCTTGCCCAGCCTGGTAGGCAGGAGTCTGGTAGGAATATAATAAAAATCCGGATCCTGATCGCTGCCTCTGCCCAGTCCCGGCATTGTTGAATAAACTTCAAGATCGTTATTGGTTCCGGCATACTCTTCGCTGGAAGTGTACAATAACTTATGGGAAGGATCGAAAACATGCAGCTTGTCATTTTCAGCCATGACGATAAGGTGCTCTTCTTCTTCAGGCAGATAGTTGAAATTAAAGACGTTTGCCTTGGGAGGAAGATGGACTCCTCTGCCCAGCTCGGGCCCGGTGCTGGTCATGATAATTTCCTGAACCGAACCCGGATTAAACAGCCTGGTGCCCGTGGCAGGATTCTGTCCAATAAGAGTTGGCCTGAAATCCGGCGGCATTTTTACCGCGTTGATATAAAACGGAATCCTCTCATGTACTACCTGAAATTCATCGTTTTCAAAGCTTAGTATAAAGGACCTTGCCCGCTCATCCTGTACAGCGGAAACAATTATTTCATGATTTCCGTCACGGTTTATGTCCAAGGTGTTGATGTTCAGACATTTATAGGTAAGAGGCGCTTCATAGACTGCTATTGGAATCATGCGGTTTTCACTCATGCGATACGCGCGCACCTTTCTTTCTCCCAGAATGAAGATGGTCTGCTGGTCTTCCTGGGAAGTTCTGCCCAGAGCAATGCCCACCCCGGTAAAAGAAAGACTCTGGCTGCGCCACCTTCCGGCTGCATGGGGATCATCCTCGAACCTGAAATGTGGATTGATGAAAATTTCCTCTTCGCCGGGAGCAGTGGTGACTGTCTGGTCTGTGACAGGCTCCGGATCAGGGCTGTCAGTACTGCCGGGCAGAGCCTGTTCCAGCAGGACCGAAGCCACCTCTTCCAGAGAGGGTATCAGCTTGGAAAGAGACGGCTGCCTGGAGATGGGGTCAAAGTTTTGCTCGGCAGCCACGGTATATACATCCAGGCTGGCTTCTTTATCCATTATGGTAACTGATCCGTAAACCAGAAAGTCTGAATTTAACGCAGAGCGGATGTCCTGGGCCTGCTCAGAAGTTTCAGGAAGTTCGCTGATACTGCGACTGATTTCTTCAGCAGGGATGGAAGTGGATTGTCCTGACCTGGTCAGCCTTGAACTCAGCATGGATTGGATACCCTGGGAAAGATACTGGTACTCCTGGGGGCCGTGTATTTTAAAAGGCAGAACTGCAAAGCTTTTCTTCTCCTGCGCGGAAACCAGGCCAGTCAGGAAAAATGAAGAGATAAGCATAAAGATTATGAATTTATAACGCATTAAGTTCTCCTTGGGATGAGTTCATTTTTATCAGGAGGCAGAATAAAGATCTTTCCAGGTGTCTGTACCTGTATGAAGTTATATCTTCCACTCTGACATTTGTCTGTTTCTAGCTGCGGATAATTTTCACGGCAGCGCTTGTGTTTGTCAACCTTAATTATTTATTTTAGCAATTATTTCTTTGCTAGGCAAAACAATTTAAGCTAACGAAAATTCTTCCGTGCAGGCAGGAAATATAAATAACCAAAAAATGGAATTTCTCATGAGGTTTTTTCGGTATAATTGCGGGCCGGCAAATAGAGATAAAGTCCTGGAGCTTTTGACGGAAGAGGGCTTTTTGTGCCGGGATTTTGCAGGCGACGCAGGAATCATGACAGTCAGCAGCGGACCAGGTTCTTTAGGAAGCAGTCTAGCTCATTATTTTGGATATATATACATTCAGGATATATCTTCCACCTTACCCGTCATGTTGCTGAATCCGTCCCAAGGCTCCACAGTTCTTGATATGTGCGCAAGTCCGGGCAGCAAAACCAGTCAGCTGGCCAGAGCAGTCGGTCCGGCAGGGATGGTTGTAGCCAACGAACCCAATCAGTCCCGGCTGGCAACATTACGCGCCAACCTTAAACGTCTTAACCTTATCAACGTGATTACTTCCGGTTACAGCGGCCAGGATATATCCCCTGAAGACTGGACGTTTGATTACATACTTCTGGATGTCCCGTGCAGCGGATGGGGGACTGTCAATAAAAACGCCGCAGCAACCAGGGTATGGACGAAGGATAATGTTTCGTCCCTGATAGCCTTGCAGAAAGAACTCTTAAGAAATGCCGCAAAGCTTCTGTCTCCGGGGGGAAAGCTGGTTTATTCCACCTGCACTACCAATCCGGCCGAAAATGAAGAACAGATCTTTCAGGCCCGGAAGGAATTACCGTTAAAAAGTCTTGAAACCGGTTTTGAATTGCCGGGGCAAAATTTTTTTCCTGATATTGAAACAACAAATCCCGGGATGATGCGAGTTAAAGGCGCCCAGATAGGGGGGCAGGATTTTTTTATGGCTCTCCTGACTACCGACCGGGAAGTTAAGCCTGTCCGTAAAAAGAACAGACCGGCAAACAAAAGTCGTCCCCCGGAGCCGGTTGCTTTTGGAAAGGATATGCGGCAACCTGAATCAGGGGCATTATGGGGTTTTTCTGATAATGTTTTTTTTGTGCCTGAACAGGCCTGGGAATTATTTGGCCGGGGTTTACTTGCTCATGGAATTCATGTGGGTAAATTGAGGGGTAAAAATTTTATCCTTTCACCCCGGATGAGGATCTTTTTGCCGGAAAGGCCTTCCCGGTCAGACTTTATTGTCTCGGATCCGGATCAGATCAAGCGCCTGGTCAGCGGCCAGAGCCTGATTCATCCCAGTTCAAAAAACCTGGTGGGTTTTTATTGGAAAGGACTTGCTCTGGGATGGCTGAAAATAAAAAATAATAGATTGTTTTGGTCGGACAGATGAAGACATGCTCAAAAATAAGAAGGCGGGAATAATATGACAGGATACAAGCGCAGGCTGGACCGTTTTTTTGATCCCTTGAACCGGAAGACCCTGATTTTGCCTTTGGATCATGGCGTCAGCCAGGGTCTGATTTCAGGACTGGGAGATATGGGAGGACTTCTGGGTTCACTGGGCGGAACCGGAGTCCGGGCCGTTGTCCTGCATAAAGGCATGGCCCAGGCTTACAGTGACCGTCTGGATTCGAATCAGAATCTGGTAATACATCTTTCAGCAGGGACCAGACATGGTCTTCCTTCGTACAGCAAGACACTGGTTTGTTCCATCCAGGAAGCTTTAAGGCTGGGAGCGGATGCGGTTTCTGTTCACGTAAATATCGGCAATGACCTGGAGGACCGGATGCTGGCTGATCTGGGTATGGTGGTTGATGAGGCTCATCAATGGGGGATGCCGGTTATAGCAATGGTTTATGCCCGGGGAGGACAGATAATTAATGAGCATGATCCCAGTCTGGTGGCCCATTGTATCCGTTTGGGCGCAGAAATGGGAGCAGATATGGTCAAGGTGCCTTTCAGCGACGAGCAAAAGGTTTTTACTCAGGCCGTGACGTCCAGCCCGGTACCGGTGGTTGTAGCCGGAGGAGCAAAGTTTGCAGATTTTGAGGATTTTATCCTCATGGTAAAAGAGGCCATGCAGTGCGGCATACAGGGAGTAAGCACAGGGCGGAATGTTTTTCAGCACCCGGCACCTCTTGAGGCCCTGGAAAGACTCTGGGAAACCGTATCAGGATAGGAAGATAAATCATGGAAGATTTTTTTGATGTTTTAAAGGTGCATGATTTTATTTCCATTATCAGGCAAATGCCGGTTCTGGAAACCCGGGAAACGAAGCTGGAAAATTCAGGTTGGCGAAGGCTGGCCAGGGATATGTTTTCCGGGGAAAATCTTCCGGCAACCAACCGTTCCTGCATGGACGGTTATGCAGTTGTCTCCAGGGACACATTCGGAGCCAGTGAATCTAATCCTGCTTATCTGGACGTGGTTAGTGAAATCCTGATTCAGGATGCCCCCCGGGTGGAGATTGAGCCTGGTCAATGCGCGGGTATAGTTACCGGTGCCACGCTTCCGCCCGGAGCTGACAGCGTAGTAATGGTCGAGCATGTCCAGGATCTGGGCCAGGGTACGATTGAAGTCAGAAAGCCGGTTGCCCCCTGGGAGAATGTCATGCTCAAAGGAGAGGATGTTGGCAGAGATGATCTGGTGCTGAAAGCAGGGCAGACAATAACTCCCCGACAGATTGGAATGCTGGCTGCTCTTGGTATGGAAAAGATTGAAGTTTATAAAAAACCCAGGGTGGCGATATTATCCACGGGTGATGAGCTGGTGGATATCCGCAGAAAACCCGGGCCGGGCTATATCAGAGATGTAAATTCCTATGCTTTGAGGCAGATGCTGGTTGATGAGGGGTGCGCAGTCAGTGCGCCGGGAATAATCCGGGATAATGAAGAAGAATTAAGAAACGCTTTTACATCGGCCCTGGCAGACCATGACGTGGTTCTGGTTTCAGGGGGAAGTTCCGTAGGGGGCAGGGATTATACTATAAAAGCCATGACTGGAATACAAGGCCTGGAAATTAAGGCCCATGGCCTGGCTCTGAGTCCGGGCAAGCCGACAATTTTTGCCAGGACAGACAGACAGTGTATATGGGGGCTGCCTGGTCAGGTGACATCCGCGCAAGTGGTTATGCTGGTTCTGGTTATTCCTTTTCTTAGACATCTTCAAGGTGAGGCTGAGCCCTTTGGGGTCAAAGAGGAGTTTCAGGTCAAGGCCAGGCTGGCCAGGAACCTGGCTTCCAAATACGGCCGGCAGGACTATGTGCGGGTCAGGCTGGAAAAACACAACAAGCAGACTTTGGCGGTACCGGTCACCGGCAAGTCCGGTCTGTTAAAAACTCTTGTCCAGGCCCACGGGCTGATCAGGATTGCTGAAAATTGCGAGGGTCTTTCAGAAGGCGAAGAGGTTCGGGTCAGGCTTTTTTAAAGGCCATCAAAGGAGTCATAAGGGGAGCCAGTTCCAGGATTTCCACCCGCATGCCCACAAAACTTCCCAGGCACGGGGGCCAGAAGACCTGGTTAATGTATCTAAGCACAGAACGGTCCTTCCACATGAATCTGGAACCGGGAAGCACGGACAGGGAAAAGATGTTTTTGGGCCCCAGATTGTCAGTGACCATATCTTTTATTTCTTTGTTGGAGAACCATCTGGCATTGGAAGTTACGCCTGTTCGGCCTGAACGCGCAACTTTCGTGCTTAAATAGTACAGAGAATTTTTGTTCAGGAAGCACACCAGAATTCCTTTTTTGGTAACTCTGGCTGCTTCCCGGAGTACATTTTCAGGCTCTTTACAAAACTCAAGCACAGTAACGATTGCTGAAAAATCAAACTCATTATCATCAAAGGGCAGATACTGGGCTTTACCCAGGTGCAGGTCAGCTTTCCGGCCTATTCTTTCTCTGGCCCTGGCCAGCATGGTTGCCGAGGCGTCAATTCCGTAAACATCAAATCCTGCCTCCCAGAAAAGCTCAAGGAACACCCCGGTTCCGCAGCCAATATCCAGAAGCCTCTGCTTCCTCCTGGGCCAGGAGGAGATCAGGTGCTGGATCAGCCTTTTTTCCTGGGTAATGGCAAATTGTCCTGCCTCGGTTTTAAACCAGTGATCATATTCTCTGGCTGTCTTTTCAGAGTCAAACATGTCAGGTTTTACAGGTAGCGCCGCTGGCGGCTGAGCCCGCGTTGCGGCTGTAGCGTCTAAGAAAGGAAGATTTAATTTCTTTTTTTACCGGCTTGAGCTTTTTTCTTCTCTTATCCAATTCTGCTGAGGATACCTCCAGGTTGAGCGCTCCTTTGAAGATATCAATCTGGATGGAGTCTCCCTCCCTGACCAGGGCAATGGTCCCTCCTTCAACGGCTTCAGGAGATACATGGCCAATGGCCGCGCCCCGGGTTCCTCCGCTGAAACGTCCGTCAGTGATCAGAGCCACGTGTTTATCCAGGCCCATTCCCGCAATAGCCGAAGTCGGGGTGAGCATTTCGCGCATACCAGGTCCACCCTTGGGTCCTTCGTTTCTGATAACGATAATGTCTCCCTGGTTGATCCGGGCGCCAAGGATGGCAGTTACAGCTTCTTCTTCGCTTTCAAAAACTCTGGCCGGTCCTGTTCTGGACATCATTTCCCGGGCAACAGCAGACTGCTTAACCACCGCTCCCTGGGGGGCAAGATTTCCCTTGAGAATGGCAATGCCGCCTTCATTGCTGTAAGGATCATCAACCGGTCTTATAACCTGATAATCTTTGACCCTGGCTCTGAGGTCCCGGAGGTTATCCCCCCAGGAACCCCCGGTTGCGGTGAGGGCGTTGAGGTCAAAGATATCCTTTTTCGCCAGTTCCGAGATCACGGCCGGCACTCCGCCGGCTCTGTGCAGGTCTTCCAGGTGATGGGAACCCGCGGGGGAAAGCCGGCACAGATTAGGGGTTTTTTTGCTCATTACGTCAAATATGTCCAGGTTGAGATCAAGTTCTGCTTCGGCAAAGATGGCTGGAAGGTGCAGAACAGTATTGGTTGAACAGCCCAGGGCCATATCCACGGCTACCGCATTGGCCACGCTTTTGGTCTTGATGATATCTCTGGGTGTAATTTCTTTGCTCAGCAGTTCCATGATTTTCATCCCGGCTGTTTTAGCCAGCCTTATCCGGGCACTGCTTACTGCCGGGATTGTTCCGTTTCCCGGCAGAGCCAGGCCAATGGCTTCAGACAGGCAGTTCATGGAATTGGCCGTAAACATTCCGGAACAGGAACCGCAACCCGGGCAGGCGTTTTCTTCCAGTTCGCTTAGCTCTTCTTCCGTCATTGTCCCGTTTTTGACCTTTCCCACTCCTTCGAACACGGATATGAGATCAACGGGCTCTCCTCTGAATTCTCCGGCCATCATGGGGCCCCCGCTGACAATAAGGGCCGGAATATTAATTCTGAGCATGGCCATGAGCATGCCGGGCACAATCTTGTCGCAGTTGGGAATGAGGACCAGGCCGTCAAAAGGATGAGCGCTGGCCATGATCTCAACGGAATCAGCAATCAGTTCCCTG
Source organism: Desulfonatronovibrio sp. (assembly GCA_046496945.1). Classification (GTDB taxonomy): domain Bacteria; phylum Desulfobacterota; class Desulfovibrionia; order Desulfovibrionales; family Desulfonatronovibrionaceae; genus Desulfonatronovibrio. Next base: position 5,188 of record JAWOGL010000273.1, on the reverse strand, counting down.
CTGGGAAGACTGAAGCTCATGCCCTGGTGATTCATGGCCAGGCCATCACAAACGCCAATGGTTGAAAATTCCACGGGAGTGCCTCCAGACATGCGGATACCCGCCTTGACCGCTGCGGATATTTTGTCCAGATTAATATGTCCGGGAACGATTTCATTGGCAGAATTGACAACGCCGATAAGGGGTCTGTTCATTTCTTCCCTGGTCATTCCCAAAGCGTGCATAAGTGATCTGTGGGGGGCCTTTTCAAGGCCTCTGGTCATCTGGTGGCTGCGCATAAGAACCTCTTTTGAAATATTGTTGGTCAGTTATTGTCCGTTAGTTAGTTTTCATCAGGAAATAAAGACTTTCCGGATGAAAATCAGTCAGTAGATGTTTACTGGCTGATATCCTGTTTCAGGTAATCCCAGGGGATTGGTTTTCCTCTGGGAATGGCTTCCAGATCAAGTGCATGAGTGTAGCCTGCATTCATCAGCAGCTCTCCGTACCAGGCTACCATGGCTGCATTATCAGTGCAAAGGGATAACTCAGGTATAACCGGAACCAGAGCGTATTCTTCCGCCAGTTCCTTTACTTCCTGCCTGATCATGCTGTTAGCGGCAACTCCTCCGGCCAGAATAACGCTTCGGACCCGGTTGCGGTCCAGGGCTCTTTTGAGCTTGATTCTCAAGGCCCTGGCAATGGACCAGTTAAATGAAGAGCAAACTTCAGCCAATTCAGGAGATGGCACATAATGTTCATCCACGCCGGTTCTGTCTTTAATAACAAGACCAGGATTATCCCTTACATGGTAGACCATAGCTGTCTTGATTCCGCTGAAACTGAAATCCAGATTGGTATTGTCCAGATACGGCCTGGGAAACATGTTTCTGTCCGGCTGGGCAAAACCGGCATATCTGTCCACGCAGACACCGCCCGGATAAGGAATGTTTAAACATTTGGCAGCTTTGTCAAATGCTTCCCCTGCTGCATCGTCCAGGGTCCGACCCAGCAGTTTAAAAGCAAAAGGACTGTTTATCAGGTAAATGTTTGTGTGTCCTCCAGAAACCAGAAGACCCAGAGCTGGAAACAAGAGGTTGTTTTTCAGGCCGGGCGCCATGAGATGGGCGTGAAGGTGGTTGACTCCCACCAGCGGGACGTCAAGACCCAGCGCAAGTCCCTTGGCAAAGCTTAAGCCCACCAGCAGACAGCCCAGCAGGCCTGGCCCCCTGGTTACTGCCACTCCCTGGATATCCGTGTCTTTGACTCCGGAGTCAGCAAGTAAATTCTGATAGAGAGGGCTGAGTTTGTTCAGGTGTTCCCGGGAAGCCATCTCCGGCACTACTCCCCCGAAAACAGAATGCATATCCACCTGGGAAAAAGTGTTCTGCCCCAGGAGTTCATGATCACGGACCAGGGCCAGGGATGTCTCGTCACAGGAAGTTTCAATGCCCAGGCAAAGCATCAGTAATTCTCGTAAAACTCTTTGACCTTGAGCACATCATTTCTTGAACCGATAAAAAGAGGCACCCTTTGATGCAGCTGCTGGGGTTCAATGTCCAGGATCCGGTCCTTTCCGTCGATTGCCATGCCTCCGGCCTGTTCTATGACAAAAGCCAGGGGGTTGGCTTCACAAAGAAGTCTGAGTTTGCCCGAGGTGCGCTTGGAATCCCGGAAGTCTCTGGGATAAAGAAAGACTCCTCCGTAAAGAAGGTTGCGATGAAAATCCGAAACCAGGGAACCGATGTATCTGGAAGAGTATGATTTTTTGCGGGTATTATTAGGAGATTTAAAATAGGAGACAATTTCTTTGGTGGGATTGTCCCAGTAGTCCCAGTAGGCTTCATTTACGGAATATATTTTTCCGTTTTCCGGGGCTTTTATATCGGGATGAGAAAGAAGAAATTCCCCTACACTGGGATCAAGAGTAAAACCGTGTACTCCATCGCCGGTGGTGTAGACCATCATGGTGGATGTGCCGTATAAAAAGTATCCCGCAGCCACCTGTTGAGACCCTTTCTGCAGAACTTCCTCCAGCTTGACCGGACCGTTTTTTCCAGTTCTGCGGAAAATAGAAAAGATAGTACCCACACTGACATTGACGTCTATATTGGAAGAACCGTCCAGAGGGTCAAAAATCAGGATATAATCTCCGTGCTTAAATTCATCAGGAATTTCAATAAGATCAGCGTTTTCCTCCGACGATATGGCGCATAACAATCCTGATCTCTGCATTCTGTGAATCAATACCATGTTGGCGAATTCATCAAGTTTCTTGACTTTTTCTCCCTGGACATTGGTTTCACCGGTAAAACCAAGGACATTGACCAGCCCGGCCTTGTTTATTTCCCTTGATATGATTTTGGCTGAGAGGATAAGTTCATTAAGAAGGCGGGTAAACCGGCCTGTAGCCATGGGACTTGCCTTCTGGTGAAGGAGCAGTTGTTCGGTTACAGTTATTTGCGGCATTTTTAACCTCCGTTAATCAGTTTTGATCAGATAAATCAGCCAGTCTTGACCAACTGCCCTGGCAAACCAGAAAAATTTCTCCTTATCCAATTGTATTTGTCCGCTTATTTTTCCGGAAATTACATTTTCCCAGCTGATTTTTTCAAGATCCGGTCTGAGATGTTCAAATTGACCGGTCCAGACGATTTCCTGGTCACTGACCAGGATGATTTCTTCGGGATTTTTGCTCTGGGCGATAAAGGTTCTGGGATCAAAACCGGCAATGATTACTCCGGTTAATTCAAAGTCCTGAAAAACAGAACTGGCCACCAGGATTTCGCTGCCCAGAGGAGTATGCTCTATGGCCAGCATGACTTTGTCTTGCTTTAAAGAAAGAGCTTCAGGGAAAACCGGCTCGAAAGTAAGTTCTTTTATGCTTGTTTCCGGGTATCTGGAAAGAATTTTTTGATCTTTATCCATGGCCACGATTTCATTCAGCCAGTAAAATTCAGACATGACCTTTTTTTCCCAGGAAAGGGGGGGGTATGTATCTCTGACTGAAAGAGTCCGAAGCAATCTGGTCAGTTGAGTGTCCATGGGATAGATATTGTCAGCCAGTTTTTTTTCCATGGAGGTTATATCTGATCTGTCCATTTCCAGTTCGTATTCAGTGGCTCCGATTTCATATTTGCTTAATTTAGACAGGGTGTCTGGTATTTCCTGTATGCTTATGCAACCTGTCCATGATAGTGAGAAGACGATTAAGATTAAAATTTTTACTGCCGGCATTATTCCTCCATATCTTGGCCAAAGTCTTTGATGATCAAACCTGTAATGAAGATGCGTATCTCAATGTTTGATATTATTTCCTTTTTTCTATAAATAAATGTGCTTAAGGAAGCAATGTAAAAAATTCAGACAGATAAAAATATGTGTATTCTGAATCCGTGAAAAACGGGTCCAGGGCTTTATCCAGAAATGTATGACAAAACAGAAAATATTATTTATATCCGGGAAGTTGAGGAACACTTTTAAATGGACTCTTTAAGTCTTCTTGGCTACCTTCTGATCTTTCTGGTCATAACCATTGGCAATGCAATAGTTTATGCCCGGCTTAATGAGTGGAAAATTAGAAAAGACAAGATGCTGGATCAGGAACTGGCTGAAACAGAAGAGGAATACAAAAAATTAATGACAGAAATCAAGGAAGCCCGGGCCAGTGAGTCCAGGCTCAAGGCAGAGATTCTGGAGCTTAAAAAAACCATTGCCAGAGAAAATTCGTCGGAACAGGAAGAAGGAGATAAGGGCAAGGACAAGAAAAAAACGATGACTTCTCTGGATATTCTGAAAAGAGACGGCGTACTGACCAAAGAAAAAATTGAAAAGGCTGAGAACTATCTTGAAAAAAGCGACAATCCCGGACTTAAGCTTGAGGACGCCCTGGTTCTCTTGGGGTTTTTATCGGCTGAAGAGTTAAAAAATGCACAGAATGAGGCCAGAGGAAAAAAATGAATTTTATAATCTGGACTGTTTTTCTGTTGATAATTTCTTTCTGGGTAATTGGCTATTATTATGTTAAATTTTATGGAGATATCAGCGCCAAGGAACATAGAATATCCATGGCCCAGACCAAACTCAGGCACCAGACTGCCGGCCTGGAAAAGGAAATGGAAAAATTGCAGAAAGATATGCAGAAAATGACTAAAGAAATTGAAAAGTACCGGGAGCAGATAAAGCAATTTTCAGAATAAAGGTTAAGATGACTTGGCCTCCAGCCGGTCAGCCAGATTCATGAGGAAGTCAACAGCCTCACTGGTGTCCTTCTTTTCATTTTCCACTTCTTTATTCCCTTGAGCCTCAGAGTTGTCATTCGAACCCTGTTCCTCTCCGGATAAGGCCTGCTTTGATCCGGCAATGAGCTCTTCGATTTCCTTGAGGTCATCTCCAGGCTGGCTGTTTCGCCATAGTTCCTGATAAATATCCAGGGCCTTGGCATACTCTTCCTGGCCGTACAGTATATCAGCCATGGATCTGGTCCTGGCTTCGTTTTCTATATCAAAATCAGTCATCTCTTCAGGTTCTTCAAACTCATCCCCCTGAGCCGCAGTGTCCAGGGACTTATTCTCCCCTTGTTCTGCAGTAGAAGTTGGAAAATCCGTGTTTGGATCAGGATCATGGCTTAGCCTGGAGTCATCAGCACTTGAGGTGTCCAGGCCGGGCCGGCTTCCCATTTCCCCCTGCTCAGAACCTGTTGGTTCATCTGCTGCGACCTCTGCTTCAATATTGCCTTCATCTGGTTCAGCAGGTTCGGGCAATTTATTCTGCACTCGTTTTTCAGTCAGACTATTCATGCCCGCCCTTAAAACACCGGTCCAGGTGACTGGTTTGTCTGAACCTGATCGGGCAAAAAAGGCAGCAGCCAGGGAAAGATCTTTTTCGTCCTGAGAGGATAAGATGCTTACTAGGCTTTCCCAGAAATGGTGATCATTTTTCAGCAGGGCAAAGATTTTCTGGTGTATCTGTCTGGCTTGTGCAGTATCTCCTTCCCGGATCAGAATGGATGCCAAAAGGAGTCTGGCCTCAAAGTGCTGTGCATGTTTATCAAGTCCTTTCTGAAGAACCTTTCTCGCCTTGGGCAATTCATTTTGCTGGAAATAAAGGCGGGCCAAGGGGAAAAAAAGTCTGGATTCAGGTTCAAGCTCCAGGACCTGTTCATAAAACTTTATTTTGTCATCACTCATTCAATGCTCCAGCGTGGTAG
>JAWOGL010000288.1:0-3202 GCA_046496945.1 Desulfonatronovibrio sp. | reverse complement strand
TCTTTTTCCTTTTGGCGGCGTCAATCTGCACAATTATTCGTCAACGTATTAAGATACGCCTCCTCATAATTGATTGATTTCCTTGCCAAAAGAAAAAACTCCTCGTTTCCGGAAAGAAAACCAGCAGCTTCAACATCCGGAAAGAAAGACTTTCCGGATGGAAACTAATTATTGGCTGAACATAAAATATGGTGAATAATTACGGGTTTTTTTTCAATCACCATGTTTACTTATCCAAAAGCCCTGGCTCTGGCCAGACCCGCCTGCTGTTCCCTGCCCTGGATCTCCAGGCAATCGGCCAGATCAAGCCAGAACTTGCTGACATCCGGCCTCAGAGCCACGCTCTGTCTGGCCAGGGACTCAGCGATCTGAGGATCATCTCCGCTTTCCAGGTATATCCTGGCCATGAGATTAAGAGAAAAGGCATCCCTGGGATTGTTGACAAGGGCCTGGTGCAGCAGCTCCCTGGCTTCTTCCTTCTGTTCCTTTTTCCAGGCCAGTCTGGCCAGATGTCTGGGAGCCATACTTTGTCCGTCAGGAGTCTGTCTGGCCTGATTGTAAAATTTTTCAGCTTTGTCCAGTGAATTGTTTTTTTCAGCCAGCTGTCCCATTCTGAAAAGGCTGAAAGCATGACCCGGATCAATTTCCAGACATTTGAGGAAGCCGTTTTCCGCGTCCTGGATTTCATCCTGCTTGAGGCTGACACAGGCAAGATTATACCAGGCCATGAGGTTTTGTTCTTCCATATCAGTAATTTCTTTGAAATATTTTCTGGCCAGACCCAGCCTGCCCAGTCGTGCATAGCAGATGGCCAGAGAGTTGCGGGCCAGGGTGTTGGATTCATCCGCGGCCAGAGCGGTTTTATATTCTTCCATGGCAGAAAAGGTGTCACCCCGGGTAAAAAGCCTGTCCGCGCTAATGGTCAGGGTGACGCTGTCAAAGGCTGCAACATAAGGAAAATCCTTAAGTCCTGCGTGTTCCAGAGATTTGCGGCAGTTTTCCAGAATGTCGATTCTGGAAAAGTTGAGACAGGGAAATGAGGCAAGACCGCTGTGGATAAGTATCTCATGCTGCTGCCTGGTTTCAGTGCTCAAATCTTTCAGGATCAAGGTTAACTGGTCCGGAGGCATATCAGGTATGTAGAATATCAGGCAGGTTGAACTGTACCTTCCTCCAATAGTTTCCTGAGGTAATTTGTTTCTGAGGGACTTAACTATTTCCAGTACCAGATTTTCGCCCTGTATACCCTGTTCATTTTTATCCTTGAACTCTTCTTTGATTTTGAGCATAGCCAGGCAGAAGGATTGAGAAGCAGAGCGCTGCCTGTTCCACAGGGAAATAAAATCCCGGTATGAGTATAAGCCGGTGAGGATATCTTTTTGCGGGGTATCGTTGTTTCCAAGACCCTCTTTTTCCAGCAGGCTGTCTTTCTCCTGGAGCAGGCTTAATTTGTCTCCGGATTCAATTTCCCAGCCAGGGTCATTGAGGTAAAGAACCTCGGCAATGGATATTCTGTCCTGGACTTCCAGAATGGTGATTTCTCCCTTGTGTATGGGAGGATAATGGCCCATTGCTTTGTTTTCAGGTTCTTTGATTACTTCTGAATGGCCATTGAATTTTCTGGACCAGACCATAAATTTCTGGCCTTCGCATACGTCGACGTTTTTGCCAAGATTGATCACCAGACGGTTAAGAGGCAATGATTCCATAACCACCCCCCCCTGTGAAAGCAGTCCACCAAAAGAGTAAGCCCTGTTCCTTCCGTTTTCCTTGGCAATGAGCATGGCCTGCTTGGCTTTTTCAAGGATTATGCTGGAGAGTTCATACGATGATTTCCGGAACTGAGGCCCCTTGATGTCCTGAGGAAAAAAAGACGCGCCAGTACTGGCAGTGAGGGATACTTTTTCTCCGGAAACATCGAATTCAAATATTATTTCCGGAATTTTCCGGGTAATGCTCCGGGCAAGTTCAAGGCATTTTTTCTGGGAAGTCTGAGGCCAGAACAGGGCAAAGTTATCCCCGTGCAGTCTTGAGAGTACGGCCTGCTCCGGAATAATATTTTTTAGACAAGATGCCAGTTGAACCAGAATTTTGTCGGCAAAGGAAAAACCGAAAGTATGATTAATGCCTTTGAATTCGTCCAGGTTCAAAACCATGACGCAAAAAGACCCGCTGTGCTGGCTTTGTCCATTGTCCATGGTTGCTTCAGGCCCGGGGGTAATACTGGACAGGACAGCTTCAACTTCTTTCTGGACAAGCCCGCAGAATTGATCATGATTAAAAAGGCCTGTAAGCTGGTCCAGCATGCATTGTTTGTGGAGGATAAGTTTTTCCAGGCTGAGGGAAGTAAAAATTTTAAGATGATCCTTAAGCAGTTTCATTTGACTGGAATCTGTTCCTTTGGCCAGAAATACGCCCAGGAACCGGTCGTCAACCATTAATGGCAATAAAGACCGGTCTTTTTCAATTATGGGGATAATATCCTGACCCTGCTTCATGCCGTCGGGGATTTCGCGGGGAAAATACAGGCTGTAGGAGGAGAAGCTGAAAAGAGAAGACAGTGAATCTTTGAGCATGGATTCAAAGCGGATAAGATCGCTTTTATCAAGAATGGGTTGCATAAGAATGAATAGTGTCCTTTTTGGGCAAAGGGTTTGTGGTTGAAACCAGATGGATCAGGCTATATGCTGTTTATCCGGAGATGGTTTTCCTGCTCGCTGTTTTCCGGATGGAAACTATATAAAGGCGGGCCTTCTGTCCAGTTTTTAAATTTTATTACAAGCCTGGAAGTAGTTGTTTTTAAGATCTTTCTGCTGCAGGGCCGGCACAGAGGTCATAAAGACCATGGTGACTGGTGATTTATTTTTGTAAGTCTGTTATAAAAAACAGGAAACAATGAAGGAATATGGTTCATCCGGCTAAAGCGTACGTAGCCGGGAAAAGGTTTAAAGCCATACTGAATGTATGTTTGCGCCAAGGCATAAGAAATTATTGTCTCTCGCCCGCTCCAGGAGTCGCTTGAGCCGCGGAGGGCGCTGAGAAGAGAAGCCATTTTTGCATTTCTGCGAAGCGCAGTAATGCAAAAGGATTTCGCCCCAGGCGGGGAGCTTGTTATTCATTGCCGCCGGCTCGGTGGATATGAATATTAAATTTCTTTCTCCTGCCTTGCTCGGTGTCTCTAGGCCTGCGTAGGCCGGGCGTG
>JAWOGL010000112.1:0-4024 GCA_046496945.1 Desulfonatronovibrio sp. | reverse complement strand
ATTCCCGGAGCCAGGGCCTACTATGAGGCCGGGCGAATTGAAGAGGCGCAAAACCTTTACCAGCAGGCCCTGCAGATAGACAGTCTTGAGGCGGAAGCACTTATAGGGCTGGGCTTGTGGAGATATTTCGGAAAGATAACCAGGCCGCGGATGGATATTTTTGCGCGGTTGCTCCTGGTTCTGATAAGTATCCCCTGGCAAAGGTGCTGAAGTTTCGAAAAAACAGGACAGCCCTGGCCGGATTTGTTGATGAATTTGTAAGGCAAGAAAGAGATCCAGCCAGACTCCTTGATCTGGTCCGGGCTTTGTCAGACCGGGGTTTTTTTGAAATGGCCATACGCGTATACGAAGACGCTGTTCTTATTGATGACAGATTTTTTCCAGCCAGAATGGGCCTGGCAGAAGTACTGGCCGCCTCGGGGCAATACAGCCGGAGTCTGGAAATTCTCGAATTTATGGGATCTGTTTTTCCAGACAGCTACAAGGTTGAACTGACCCGGGCCAGAGTCCTGGCCTGGGCCAGGGAATACAGCCGGGCAATTAAGGCTTATAAGGAAATATATCTAAAAAATCCCGCCAATCCGGTTGTCCCCGGAGAGGCGGCCAGAACCGCTTACTGGGGCAAGATGGCGGACAAAGGTGATGAGCTTTACCGGAAGATTTATACCCCCACGGTGAACCAGGAACTTCTGCAAAGGCTGCTGGACCTGGAAAGCCTCCGGTCAAAACCTGTTCCGGACAAGCCCCTGGAGGCGCTTCAGGCAGAAGTGGAAAAGGGTTCGGTGTTTAAAGGTTATGAAAACTTTTTTTCCTGGTACAACGACAATGCTCCCAGTCTGGAACGGGAGCCGGCTGAGAATATCCAGAAGATCAAACGCGATCTGGATCACGTATATGTGATACATAAGAGGGCCTTTCTGGAGCAAAGGTCCAAAAACCTGGCCTGGAACAGGCGTTTTGCTCCGGCCAGGCGCAGCCTCAGAGAATTGACAGAGTTTGATCCGGGTAACCAGGAGGCCCTTTTTGATCTGGCTCAGGCCAGTTGCGCCCTTGGCCTTTGTGACGAGGAAAAAAAAGTTTACGAGACTCTGCTTGATATTGATCCTCTTCACGGCCAGGCCTCAAAGGCCTTGAAAAGGCAAAAAGTCCGGTCCCGTCCACTGGTTTTCGGAAGCTATAATTTCTGGAAGGAAAAAGGACGCGGTGACCTGGCCAGGATGACCAGACACAGATTTGATCTGGGAGTGGAGGTTCCGGTTCTGTGCAGGCACAACTTCAAGCTGATTACCCATAAATATTTTGAATCACCACAGAAATACGCAGATACAGTCCAGGCTACAGGAATCAGTCTGCAGGGAGAAATCAAAGCCGGTCCGTATATTACTCTGGCCGGGAGGATCACTCATAAGGCTTATAACCGGGATCTAAGAATCAGAAATTTTTCCGGGCTTGCTGGCAGGCAGGTGACAGAGGATTCTTTTAAAACCGGACTTAATGATATTACCCTGGGTAACCTGAATATGAGGTTTAATCTGGATAATTACGCCGCCTTGACCCTGGGCTATGAAAAAAAAGAAGAGGTGGCCAATGCCATGGCCCTGGCCCAGGGTATTTATTCTGATCGTTTCAGGACGCGTCTGGATATATATCCGGCCAGAAAGCTGGATATGGCCCTTGAGACTGAATATATTGATTATAGTGATAAAAATTCCGGCTATATCCACAGCGGCGAAATAGGTTATGCCTTTACTGATCATCCCCGGACGTTTAAGGCCATAGTTTCGGCCCAGTACAGGGATACATCCGGAGAGTATCAGGCCTGTCCAGGAACGTCTGCCGGGTGCTCTATTACCGATGATTTCAAACATCCCTACTGGACGCCTCAGGATTACTGGGGCGCAGCCATTACCTTTGAGTTCCGCCATGACCTGGCAAAGGATTTTTTCTGCGGGGCCAGGGAGCATTTTTATGACCTTCAGCTTACTCTGGGTACTGAACAGGACAGCAATAATTCAATTGAGATTCGGGGTTTATGGCAAAGAGAACTGACTGACAACCTGGGACTGAAGGCCCTTGCCCTGTGGCATAACTCCAGGGAGTGGGAGGCCATGGCCGCAGAGTTTGGCATGTTTATCAGGTTTTAATACATTGAAAATTGATCTCTCAATTTATGGAGCAATATGAATCAAAATAAAAGATCTTCTGCTGGCACCGTAATTCTCATCCTGGTTACGATGACGCTTTTGTCCATTGTTTTGTATCTCATAGCCAGGACAACCCTGTTTATAATTGCCGATTATGCCTGGTACGATAAGATATTCGGGTTTTTTCTGCTCATGGCCCAGGTATTCGTCCTGACTCATGGTTTCGGGTATTTTCTGAACCTGTTTCGGGTGGTCAGCGCGCAGGATGGTCAGTCTTCAGAAGACAGGCTGAAAACAAAGGAACTTACTGATTATCCTCCTGTGGCCATAATTGTTTCTTCATACAAGGAGCCCCTGAAGGTGGTGGAAGACACCCTCATCAGTTTTTACAACCTGACTTATCCCAACAAGAATATATATTTTCTGGATGATACCAGATACGATCTTAAGGGCTTTGACCCGGAAGAAGCCCGGTTGTACCGGGAGAAGATAGATGATCTTTGCAAAAGAATCGGCGTGAATCTGTTCCGGCGCAGATGGCGAGGGGCCAAGGCCGGCATGATCAATGATTTTTTGAATTTTCTGGAAGGCGATCCCCCGGAAGGTTTTGAATTTGTTTCCTATACCCAGGGAGAGATGGTCAAACCGGGACAGGAGCAGTATATTATTGTTTTTGACGCGGATCAGAATCCATTTCCTGATTTTGTGGAAACCCTGGTATCCAGGATGGAAGCCAATCCCTCTGTGGCTTTTATCCAGACCCCCCAGTATTACAGTAATTTTGAGTATAACCGGGTGGCCAGGGCTTCCGGGCTGCAGCAGGCGGTCTTTTATGAATACATCTGCGAAGGTAAAAGCATGCAGGATGCCATGTTCTGCTGCGGGACCAATGTTATTTTCAGAAGACAGGCCCTCATGGATGTGGGCGGTTTTGACGAATCGTCAGTGACCGAGGATTTTGCCACTTCCCTTAAATTTCATCTCAAGGGCTGGCATTCAGCCTATTTGAACAAGATCAGCGCCTTTGGGGATGGACCAGAGGATCTGGGCGGATACTTCAAACAGCAGTTCCGGTGGTCTCTTGGTACAGTGGGCCTGTTTCGGACCATTGCCGGCCGGTTTTTAAGAAATCCCAGGGAACTGCCTGTTTATAAATGGTGGGAGTACATGCTTTCGGGCACTCATTATTTTATTGGCTGGGTCTTGTTTATTCTGGTCGTATCCCCCTGTGTATTTATTCTGTTTAATGTGCCCACCTATTTTGCCAGGCCCGAAATATATTTCATGTTTTACGTGCCTTATATAATACTTACTTTCAGTCTGTTTATCTGGTCTTTGAGACAGAGGCATTACCGGGTTGGGGAGGTAATCAACGGAGTGCTTCTGCAGGCCATCTGTTTTCCGGTTTATATGAAGGCCGCCCTTCTGGGCATCCTGGGTTACCGGGGCAGTTTCAAGACCACGCCCAAAGGGCAGAGTCTTTCCCTGCCTTTTTACGCTCTCTGGGCCCAGGTGGGCCTGGCCCTGCTTTGTCTGGTTTCCATGGTCTGGGCCGGGATGCGCATTTATTTTGAACGCGAACTTATTCTGGCTTTGAGTGTGAATTCTTTCTGGTGTTTTTATCATTTCCTGATTTTATCCGCTGCGGTTTATTTTAACCATCCTCTGGAGGCGAGTGGCCCTGATGAACAAGCTTCTGTTCAGCCGGTTTGAATGCCTGGCAATTATAATTCTTTTTCTTTTTTTCATGTCCGGATGTAAGTCAGATAAAATGGATGAAACCTCAGAAATCTCTTTCGGCCTTGCCCTGGAAGGACTGCCTGATTTAGCTGCGGTTTTTCAAGACTTGGAAGAAGACGTGGGCCTGCCTGTGAGCCTTG
>JAWOGL010000104.1:0-25315 GCA_046496945.1 Desulfonatronovibrio sp. | reverse complement strand
GGGAAAACCGGTCCAGCTTGCTTCACATCCAGTTCATTTCCGGGTCGGATGAAAGTCCGGTTTCCAGGGCAAAAATATGAGGAGATAAATCCCTGAAGCATTCCTCCAGGCTGTCAAAACCTGATTTGGAGCCAAACAGGGAAAACCATGGCGTCCATATATGCGCGGGCATCACATAGGCCAGGGAATCGGTCTCCAGGACCATTTCCAGAAGACTCCTGGAATCAAGCCCCAGAATAGGCCGGCCGTCAGAAGTAAGATTGCCCACCCGGGCCAGCTTCTGATTGAAATTTTTGACCTGTTCAAATCCTGGCATAAAAACCAGGTTATGGATCTTTCTTACCTTGCCGCCCTGTTTATAGATGGAACTTATTTCAGCGGAAAGGACAAACCTTGTTCTGGATTTAATTTCTTTTTCATAACCCGGGACCCTGGGACTGAGGTCCTGGTCGTTTTTAAGGTATAAAAGACCGTCCTGGCCCTGATAGAGAAACTTTTCCAGCATTTCCAGCCAGCCCGGATGGGTAAAATCCCCGGTACCCACTACGCTGATGCCTTTTATCTGGGCCCAGGCAGCCAGGGCAAGGGGATCAAGGCTTTTGCTGGTAGCTCTGGAAAATCTCGAATGAATATGCAGATCAGCCAGAAACATTTCCATTTCAGACCTCTGTAGCACAATCTGACTGGTCGCCCTGGAGTTTTTTCAGGGCATGCTCCAAAGCAGGCAGAACTGCTTCCAGATTTTCTCTGACCCCTTTGGGGCTGCCTGGAAGATTGATTATAATGCTCTGACCAAGGGTGCCGGCAACAGCCCTGGAAATCATGGCATGAGGCGTCTTGGTTAAGGAGTAATTTGCCATGGCCTGTTCAAAACCTGGCAAGCGCTTCTCTATCAGCCCCACAGTTACTTCCGGGGTTATATCTCTGGGACTCAAACCGGTTCCGCCGGTAGTTATGACCAGATCAAATCCTGAAGTAAGACACAGTTGGACTAGAAGAGATTGTAACTGCCCATAATCATCCGGAATAACAAATCCTCTGCTCAGGGAAATATCAAGACCGGAGGCACAGATTTTTTCAATCAGAGGACCGCTCTGGTCAAGCCGATGCCCTTTGGCACCTTTATCGCTCATGGTAACCCAGGCCAGGGAAAAACCTTGACGGCTAGGACTTAAATCAAGGATTTGTTTACTGCTGATATCAGACATGGGCTTGAGTTTAAAAAAAACAGAGCCCCTGCCTCTGGAGTCGGCCGTCCATATCTTATCAATGACCTGAAACTCCGCCCCTGATGCGCTCAAGTACATGCCCGCGCGCACGGCCATTACAGCTTCCGGGGCAATCACAAATCCAGGATCAGCTGAGTCAGGACTGTCGGGTCCCAGAAGAAATTCATCTCCCCCGGCAAATTTTTTGTTCCCCTTGATGCTGATCTTAAACGTCAATCCAAAGCTCCTCTCTCTGACCTTACTGGCTTTACACCCTTATACCCTTGAAAACGTACTCTGTACTTTCTGCTTTTTCTCCGCTCCTTCCCCCTTAAACCTTGCCCCTTACTTCATGCCCCTCTTATCCTCCAAGGTAGACCTTGCTCACCTCAGGATTTTTGAGCAGATTCTCTGATCTGTCTTCAAGAGCTATATTGCCGACTTCCATGACATAGCCTCTGTGGGCAAGTTTGAGAGCGGCTCTGGCATTCTGTTCCACCAGTAGAATGGTTACTCCGCTGGCGTTGATCTCTCTGATGGTTTCAAAAATGGATTTAACCAATATGGGTGCCAGCCCAAGACTGGGTTCATCCAGCAAAAGAAGTTTCGGGCTGGGCATCAACCCTCTGGCTATGGCCAGCATCTGCTGCTCACCGCCTGACAGAGTCCCGGCCAGCTGTTCCCGTCTTTCCCTGAGCCTTGGAAAAAGCTCAAACACCCATTCCTGAGTTTTATAAATCTTGTCCTTGTCAGTAATGGTGAAGGCTCCGAGATTGAGATTTTCCTGGACAGTCAGAGTAGAAAAAACCCTCCTGCCTTCCGGCACCTGAGCTATCCCCATCTTGACCACTTCATGACCCTGTAGTTTGTTTATCTGGGTGTCCCGGTAATAAATCTGTCCTCTGGCAGGACTTACCAGACCGCTGACAGTCATGAGGGTGGTGGATTTGCCGGCACCGTTAGCCCCCAGAATGGCAACAATCTCGCCCTCGTTTACTTCCAGATTGATACCGTGCAGAGCCTCAACTTTGCCGTAATAAACGAACAGATCCTCAACTCTTAGCAGCATTTCTATTCCTCATCTTCATCAATTCCGAGATAGGCTTCAATGACCCGCTGGTCTTGAGTAATTTCATCTGGAGTGCCCTGGGCGATCTTTGCGCCGTGCTCCAGGACCACTATATCTTCGCAGATACGCATAACCAGGTTCATGTCGTGTTCGATAAGAAGCACGGTCAATCCCCTGTCCTGCATCTTTCGGATGAGCTCCACCAGTTGCTGGGTTTCATAATCATTCATGCCTCCGGCTGGTTCATCCAGAACAATAAGTTTGGGATCGCTGGCCAGGGCTCTGGCTATCTCCAGAAGCCTCTGATTGCCATAGGAAAGATTCATGGATTTAAGATCCATATGCTCCTGCATTCCCACGAATTGGAGTTCTTTTAATGCCCGGCCCAGAGCCATTCTCTCTTCTTTGCGCTGAGAAGGAAACCTGAACATGGATCTAAATATCCCGGAACGCATCCGGCAATGACATCCTGCCAGCACATTTTCCAGCACGGAAAGATTTTTGAACAGCCTGATGGTCTGAAAAGTCCTGGCAATACCCAGGGAAACTATCTTGTGTGTCTTTTGACCCACAAGATTATGACCATCAAACACGATTTCACCCTGATCAGGGATATAGTTGCCGGTAATCAGGTTGAATACCGTTGTCTTTCCCGCGCCGTTGGGCCCTATAAGACCGACGATTTTACCCTGATCAACGTCAAAGCTGACGTCGTTCACCGCCATCAGTCCGCCGAATTTTTTGGTAAGATTGTTGATGCTAAGCAGGGTCATAAGGTCTGATCTCCGGGTTTGATTTTATGAATTGGATATTTCCTGGGTAATGGCGGCAGAAAACCCTGAGGCCTGAATACCATCATGGCTACCATGGCTGCTCCAAAGACAAGCATGCGGGCCCCGGCAAACTGACGAAAAACCTCAGGAAGACCGACAATAAGAAAGGCGCCCAGAATAACTCCTCTTATACTTCCTGACCCCCCCAGAATTACAATGACAAAAAGAATGACTGACTCCCAGAAATTAAAGGATTCAGGAGAGATAAGAGTCATTTTGGAAGCATAGATATTTCCGACCATCCCGGCCCAGAAGGCCCCCAGCACAAAAGCAATCAGTTTGTAATAGGCGATATCCACCCCGCTTCCCTGGGCAGCCACCTCGTCATTTTTGATATAATTCAGGGCCCGGACAAATCTGGATTTCTCCAGTTGATGAAAAAGAAAGACACTTATGCCCAGAAAAGCCCAGATATAATAATAAAAATGATGAGGTCTGCGGATATCAAATCCAAAAAATTCCGGCCTGGAAATCCCGAATATGCCGTTGGACCCGCCGGTCAGGCCGAACACATTGTTGATCAGGGCAATGCGTACAACCTCCACAATGGCTATGGTCACAATAAGCAGATAGTCTCCGCGCAAATGAATAATGGGCCTGGCCACCAGATAGGCAAAAAGGGCGGCTGCAGCCCCGCTCACCGGAAGCAGGAAAAGTATGGGAATACTGTAAGATGTATTGAGTATGGCGGCAGTATAGGCTCCAACCGCAAAAAAAGCGGCGTGTCCCATGTGAAACAGGCCGGTATAACCCACTATAAAATTCAGGCTCAGGGCCAGGATGGCATACAGGCCGATATTGTTTATTACGTCTACCCAATAGGCATTAAGAAAAAAGGGACAGAAAAAAATTGCCGCTGAAAATGCCAGAATGAGTAATGTATTTTTATGTTTAAGCATATGCGTTGTGTTCCTGCTTAAATGTCTTCAGCTTTCAGGGTTCAGGATGATCAGACTTTATCAGCTACCCGCTCGCCGAGCAGACCAGTGGGACGAAAGATGAGAATAAGGATAAGAACAATGAACGCTATGCCGTCTTTCCACGCGGTGGAAATAAAAGCAGCGCCCATGGCCTCTATTACTCCAAGGAGAAGGCCTCCCAGCATGGCGCCGGGAATATTGCCGATGCCACCCAGGACCGCGGCAATAAAAGCCTTGAGTCCGTATGACCAGCCCATGGTGAAATTGACCTGACCATAATACAGACCGACCATTACACCGGCAGCCCCTCCAAGGGCGGGACCTATAAGAAAAACCAGGGAAATAATCCTGTTGACATTAATGCCCATGAGCCTGGCCGCGCCGTGATCAATAGCCACAGCCCGGATGGCAGTCCCGGTTTTTGTTTTCTGGACGAAAAAATAAAGAATAGCCATAAGACTCAGGGATGTAGCCAGGACAAGTATCCTTAGTAGGGGTACGTCCAGACCCAGGATATTCAGGGTAATGCGGGGCAGAATATCTTCCGGATAGACTCTGAACCGGGGCCCCCAGATAAGCATGACCAGATTGGAAAAAAATATAGACGCTCCCAGGGCGGAAACCACTGCGGACAGCCGGTCTGCCTGCCTCACCGGCCGGTAGGCAACTCTCTCCAGAATCACCCCGACTATTCCCACCATGCCCATAACCACAACAATCAGAAACAGAACTCCGGTAAAAGGACCCAGATACGCGGTTATGGCATAGGCCGTCAAAATGGTCATGCCCAGATATGATCCAATGGTAAAAAGATCACCGTGAGCAAAATTTATAAGTCTCATCACCCCGTAAACCATGGTGTAACCCAGAGCGATGAGGGCGTATATTCCTCCTACAGCCAGGCCGTTGATAAGCTGTTCAAAGAAAAATTCCATTTCTTTTATCCAGAGTTAGATGTTTCGGTCTCTTTTTTTCAAAGGCCGCAAAAAAAAACGCGCCGGTAAAAACCGGCGCGTTTTTTCCTATTATTCCTGCATAACAAAATTGCCTTCACCGTCAACCTGGTACAGGCGATAAAGCTCTCCTGCCCGGTCACCCTGGTCATCAAAAGAAATCACACCGGTAAGTCCGGCAACACTCAGATCACCGTGCATGTAATCCGCCACAACATCGCTGTCTGTGGAACCGGTATGGTTCATGGCTTCAGTAATGGCCAGAAACGCGTCTCCGGCCAGTA
Organism: Desulfonatronovibrio sp.; assembly: GCA_046496945.1. Lineage (GTDB taxonomy): Bacteria > Desulfobacterota > Desulfovibrionia > Desulfovibrionales > Desulfonatronovibrionaceae > Desulfonatronovibrio. The sequence continues at coordinate 20,048 of JAWOGL010000104.1, read as the reverse complement.
CCGCCCAGATTGAGCCGGGATTAGAGCCGTACTTTTCATTAAACGAAGTCAAAAAATCTTTGGCCTCGGGAGTATCCAGGTCCTGGGGAACAGGAGGGCTGAGGAAATAAAATCCTTCTGCAGCAGACTTCCCGGAGATGGATACCAGATCAGGATTATTGGTGGCATCTCCTCCCAGAAACGGGACATCCCAGCCCATCTCACTTTTCTGCTTGAGCAGAAGACCTGCCTCGGGGTAATAGCCTGTAAAAAAGACAACCTCAGGTCCCGCGTTTCTAAGCTTGGAAAGGATGGTGCTGTAATCTCGTTCACCCGGAGTCAGGGCGCCGAAAAATACTATGTCTTTATTGTCGTCTTCCAGCAGGCCGCGAGCTTCATCAGCCAGCCCTCTGGCGTATGAAGTGCTGTCATGAAGAATGGCTACTTTACCAAAACCCAGGGAATCAATAGTTTCCGCGGCCACTCTTCCCTGTTCATCATCTCTTGGGGATGTGCGGAAAAAATACTCAAGCCCTTTCTGAGTCAGACGGATGGAAGTGGCGCCGTTGGCGACCTGAATTATCTGGTAATCATCATAAATATTCTGGGTGGCTTCGGTAATGGAGGAACCATAAGTTCCTATTACTGCTGTAATATCTCTGGTAGCCAGACGATTGGCCGCGGAAACCGCTGTTTTGGGATCTCCTCCGTCGTCCTCAACCAGAATAGTGACCTGTTCTCCGTTGATTCCGCCTGCCGCGTTTACTTCGGCAGCCATGAGCTCAACAATATCTCTCATATCCTGGCCTTCACTGGCCCAGGACCCGGTCAGGGGACACATCAGGCCGATTTTTATTTCAGCCCATGCGTTTCCCACGCCCAGCAACATGATCATTGTCAGAGAAAATACCAGAATTTTAATGCGTTCCTTCATTGACTGCCTCCTTAAGAAAGTTGAAATGATTTACTGCCTGACACGTAAATTTCACAGAGAAATTATGCGCAGCTTAAAAGTGACATTCAGCTGTTTCTCCATGATTGATGGTTTCTCTTAATTGAAAACCTTAGTCAAATCAAGGATAAAAATTACTATTGATCCTCTGGTCACACATCTTCAAATCGGAAACTTCTTAGCAGACAAAAATTTCATTACAGCCGCGGCATCAGATAAGTGCCGCACTCTTGATAATAACCGGTTCCTTTGGAACATCTTCATGAAAACCCGATCTGCCTGTAGCAACCCCTGCAATTTTGTCCACAACCTCCATGCCTTCCGATACCCTTCCAAAAACCGCGTACCCGAAATCCCTGGATCCGTGATCCAGAAAATGATTGTCGGAAAGATTGACAAAAAACTGGCTGGTGGCGCTGTCTTTATCCTGGGTCCTGGCCATGGCCAGAGTGCCTCGCAGATTCAACAGCCCGTTTTTGGCCTCGTTCTTAATGGGGAGAGCGGTCTTTTTCTCAGCCATGTCTTTGGACATGCCTCCTCCCTGGATCATAAAACCGGGAATCACCCGGTGAAAAATGGTGTCATTATAAAAACCCTGCTCAATATAGTTCAGAAAATTCTCCACTGTAAGCGGTGATTTGTCAGCTTCCAGATCAATAGTGATATCTCCGAAATTAGTGCTCAATAAAACCTGCATATTCAACTCCATTTGGTTATTTTTAGTAAAAATATTCACCACAGCCATATTCGGCCCCCTCCGTGTCATGCATTGAGGCTAGCCAGTTGCTGATAGCCTACAATCATCCCGGAGACAAGACGCAAATAAGTCCTTTGTGAGACAAGTGTTTTTATCCGCCGGGAATTTTGTCGTCAGGGCAACTTTTTACCACCATATCTTCCTGGCCCGCCTCTTTTAAACCTTGCTGCCCTCACCCGGGTTTACTTTATTCAGGGCAATGTTTAAGATATCAGACCTGATTCTTTAGTTTTCATCCGGAAAGAAAGACTTTCCGGATGGAAACTCTTTAACATCTTACTGATTAATCCTGCCGGAAAATATATATGAAAAAAATCACGGCCCTGATCATTATCTTATCCGCTGCGGCCTTTATTGCCTACAAGATATATACTGAGGTTTTCACCCCTTCCGCCGTCTCCTCCAGATCCGGAAATCCTGTCCAGGCCGTTGGTGTTGAGCCGGTCCGCAAAGCCACACTTTACCATAGCGCGGAGCTGACCGGCAGCCTCAAAGCTGAAAAGGAATACATTGTAGCGTCCAAAGTGTCAGGCAGGCTGGAAAAACTTTATTTTGATATCGGTGACCGGATCAACAGGGGGGAAACCATTGCCCAGCTGGGAGACGAAGAAAACCATCAGCAGGTCCAGATGGCCAGAGCTGATCTTGAAGTCGCCCGGGCCAATCTCGGAGAAAGCGCCAGTGAGCTGAAAGTCTCAGAAAAGGAATTATCCAGGGCCCTGAGCCTGGCGGAATCAGGCACTCTCTCCCAGTCAGAGCTGGATCAGATTCAGGCAGCCTTTGATGTAAACAGGGCCAGGCATGAGGTGGCCAAGGCTCAGGTTCGTCAGAAAGAAGCCGCCCTGGAAGCCGCCAGAGTCAGGCTTTCCTACACCCGGATAATCGCCGGCTGGGACCGCAGTCCGGATACTCGGCTTGTGGGCAGAAGATTTACCGATGAAGGGTCCATGCTTCAGGCCAATGAGCCTATCGTTTCCATAGTAAACACCGAAAAACTCATTGCTGTTGTTAATGTTATTGAAAGGGATTTTCCGTTCATCAGGGTGGGACAGACCGCCGTGGTCACTGCTGACGCTTACCCGGAAAAAACATACCGCGGGGAGATAGTCCGTTTTGCCCCGGTTCTTGAGGAAGCTTCCCGGCAGGCAAGGGTTGAGGTTCTGCTTTCCAATCCTGATGGCCTTCTGGCTCCGGGAATGTTTGCCAGAGTCAGGCTGGAATTTTCCAGACGTGAAGACGTGATCTCAGTGCCAGAGGAATCCATTGTCAGACTTCAGGGGCGGCAGGGGATATTCCTGGCGGACACTGAAAGCATGAAGGCCGAATTTGTACCCGTCACTGTAGGCCTTGTTGACAACGGTCTGGCTGAAATAGCTGAGCCCCGCGTTGATGGACTGGTAATCACTCTGGGACACCACCTCCTGGAAGACGGGATGGATATTACCGTCCCCGGGCTGAAAAATGAATAATCTGACCATCTTTTCAGTTGCCCGGCCGGTTTTCGTAACCATGGCCACCCTTATTGTCCTTATTCTGGGCGCGGTATCCCTTTCCAGAGTGCCCATCGACCTTATGCCGGACATTACTTATCCCACCTTAAGCGTCCGGACAAACTATTCCAATGCCGCGCCACAGGAAGTGGAAACCCTGATCACCCGGCCTCTGGAAAGGGCTTTCAGTGCTGTCCCAGGTGTTGAAGAAATTTATTCAAGATCCAGCGAAGGATTAAGCGACATTCGCATTTCGTTTGTCTGGGGCACGGATCTGGATGCCGCAGCCAATGACCTGCGCGACCGCCTGGACAGGGTGGTGGCCAGCCTTCCTGATGAAGCGGACCGCCCCTTCCTGCGCAAATTTGACCTGGCCGGCTTTCCCATACTTATTCTTGGGGCTTCCAGCAATCTTGATCCCATCCAGACCATGAAAATGATCGAGGATGAAGTCCGCTACCGGGTAGAGCGTGTACCCGGCGTGGCATCTCTGGATATCAGGGGAGGGCTGGACCGGCAGATACATGTAAATCTGATCCCCGGACGGATACAGGCCCTGGAATTACCTCTGGACGAAATAATCCGGCGCATAAAAGAGGCCAATATCAGCCTTCCGGGCGGAATACTGGAAAGCGGTCCTTATGAAGTATCAGTGCGCACCCTTGGGGAATTCACCGACCTGGATGAATTGCGAAAAACCATAATCGCGGTCAGAAACGGGTCAGCAGTCAGGCTCCGGGACATTGCAGACGTTCAAGATTCCTGGGAGCGCGTAACCAGGATAGTCCGGGTCAACGGGGAGCCCGGAGTCAGACTGGCTGTGAACAAACAATCCGGGACCAATACAGTTGAAGTGGCCAGACAGGTTCTGACTGAAATTGAAAACATTAACCGGGATCTGCCCCAACTTCGCATTGTTCCTATTATAGACACCTCCCAGTACATACAGCGGTCCATTTCCAATGTTACCATGGCCCTGTTTTACGGTGGTTTTTTTGCAGTGCTGGTACTCGTCTTTTTCCTGCGAAGCCTGCGCGGCACCGCCATTGTCGCAACAGCTATTCCCATTGCCATAATAGCTACTTTTATAATTATCTATTTCGGCGGGTTTACCATCAATCTCATGACCCTGGGAGGCCTTGCCCTGGGAGTAGGCATGCTGGTGGACAACTCCATCGTGGTTCTTGAAAATATTTACCGCAGACGCGAAGGCGGCAGCCCCCCTGTACAGGCAGCTGTTCAGGGCACGGGTGAAGTGGCCGGAGCCATTACAGCCAGCACCATGACCACCCTGGCGGTTTTTTTACCCCTGATATTTGTCCGGGGCATGGCCGGAGTGATGTTTACCCAACTGGCTTATGTGGTAGGATTCTCTCTTTTATGTTCACTGGCCGTAGCTCTGACCCTGGTGCCCATGCTTTCTTCAAAATTTTTAACGCTGTCTATTGCCCAGGCCGGAGACCGGTGCCTTTCCAGCCGGATCAATAATATTTCCTGCGCCTTTTTTAAAGGCCTTGAAGATTCATACCAATCAATCCTGGATTACTGTCTCCATCACAGAGTTCTGACTATTGCCCTTTCAGGTTTGGTCCTTCTGGGCAGTCTGACTCTGATTCCTTTTATAGGCACGGAAATGATGCCCCAGACTGATGAAGGAGAAGTAAGGGTCAATATTGAAATGGAAGTCGGGTCCAAACTTTCCGTCCTGGACTCTACCGCACTGAAAGTAGAAGAAATTATTAATAAAGAAGTCCCGGAAGCAGAAAATATAATTTCCTTTCTGGGCGGAGCCGGCTGGCGTTTCACCGGTTCACACCTGGGCGAAGTAAGGCTAAGCCTTGTGGAGCAAAGCCAGAGAACCCGTTCAAGCCAGGAAATTGCCATGGATCTGCGCAAAAAACTGAACCGAATTCCCGGAGCCGCCATCAGGACCAGGGCCGGACAGGGACTTTTTATACTGCGCATGGGTACGTCTGACGGCGACCGGGTGGAGGTGGAAGTCCGGGGCTATGATCTGGATAAGGCCTACGCCCTGACTGAACGGATTCAGACCATGATAGAAGAGGTGGACGGTATTGAGGATGCCAGAGTAAGCCGCGATTCAGGAGTTCCTGAAGAATTGATAGTTGTAGACCGGGCCAAGGCCGAAAGCATGGGGATCAGCATTACAGCCGTGGCCAATGCAGTGCAGACAGTCCTCTCAGGTTCTACGGCAGGGAACTTCCGCGACCAGGGTGACGAGTATTCAATCCTGGTCAAGCTGAAAAATTCCGATCGCATACCCCTGGACCAGCTTCTGAATATTACCGTAAGCGGACATGATAAAGTGCCTGTTGCCCTGCGCAACCTGGTAAAAATACGATCAGGCCTTAGTCCCATAAGCATAGAAAGAAAAGACCAGGAGCGGATCATCACCATATCCACCGACCTGACCACCAGGGACCTTAGCGCAGTTATTGAAGACATCAGAGACAGGCTTAAAACGGTTCCGCTTCCTCAGGGATTCAGCATAACTTTTGGCGGGGATTACCAGGAGCAGCAAAAAGCCTTTAACGAACTGGGACTGGGCCTAATCCTGGCCCTGATCCTGGTTTACATGGTTATGGCCTGTCTGTACGAATCTCTTAGAGATCCTTTCATCGTCATGTTCTCCGTCCCTCTGGCTGTTATCGGGGTGATACTCATGCTTTTTCTTACAGATACCACCTTTAATATCCAATCCTACATCGGCTGCATAATGCTTGGGGGAATCCTGGTAAACAACTCCATCCTTCTGGTGGCCCAAACCAATATGGTCCGCAAAAATGAAGAATATGAAATGTTTGCCGCCATCCGTGAAGTCGGAGTCAGAAGACTCAGGCCCATTCTCATGACCGCACTGACCACTATCTTCGGTCTCCTTCCCCTGGCCCTGGGAGCGGGGGAAGGAGGGGAAGCTCAGGCGCCCATGGCCAGAGCCATTATCGGCGGCCTTGCCAGTTCAACCCTGATCACCCTGGTCTTTGTTCCGGTGGTGTATTCATTCATTGCCGGAAAAGACCATGCATTTAAAGACTGACATTTGTCTGGTCCTGCTGAATTCCGCTTTCTCAGTTCACCAGGCAAAATTACCCCAAAACAACAGTTGAATTTTCTTAAGCAATACTATAGCAGTATATTTTCACCCGGCAGCTGATCATTTGTTCGTATAAGTCGATCATAAAATACACTTTTCAGCCTGATCTTAGCTGCGGACAAATTCCAGGAAATCATCACAGGAGCTGTTAAATGCAACTTCATCAAAGGTTTATACAAACCGCCAAAAAATATCCTGCCAAGATAGCTGTCCATGACATGGGCACAGAGCGTAAACTTACTTATGAACGTATGCTTATAGTAAGTCTGATCCTGGCCGGGCGCTTTCGTAAAATCAGAACCCAGTATGTGGGAGTCATGGTTCCCACCTCTGCCGGATGTATGCTTGCAAGTCTTGGACTGCTCATGTCCGGAAAAATCCCGGTCATGATCAACTATGCCACCGGAGCCAGGGACAACGCCATCTATGCCCAGGACAAATGCAGTTTTCAGACTATAATCACCAGCAAAAAACTCCTGGAAAAATTAAACATCAAGCCGGTACAAGGTATGATGTTTCTGGAGGACATGGTTTCCTCCATCGGCCTTGCGGACAAAGTACCCGCTCTGATCAAGGCCAAAATGCCCGCCAGTGTCATCTTAAAGTCGGTCCACAGTGGTGACATGGATGAAACCGCGGTAATCCTGTTTACCAGCGGCAGCGAGAAAGAACCCAAGGTGGTCCAGCTTACCCACAGAAATATCAGTCATAACGTGGATAATATTCCCAAAATCGTGGAGGTGGGACCTGAAGATATTTTCCTGGCCAGCCTGCCGCTTTTCCATGTATTCGGGCTGACCGCCAATTTCTGGCTGCCTCTCTGTACAGGAACCACCATAATCTCGTACCCCAGTCCTCTTGAATTCAAAATCATAAGCGGTCTGGTCCGGGAGTACGGGGTAACCGTGATGACGGGCACTCCTTCCTTTTACCATGGATATCTTAAAAAATCACAGCCTGGAGATTTCTCATCCGTAAGGGTTGCCCTTTCCGGAGCTGATACCCTGGCTCCCCAGATCTTTGAAGGCTTCCAGGAAAAGCACAACCTCACGATTCTGGATGCTTACGGCACCACAGAAACCAGCCCGGCAATCGCCATTAACACCCCGGATGTTAATAAAATGGGCACTGTGGGCAAAGCCATACCCGGAGTGGATATTAAAATACTGAGCGTTGATACTGACGAAGAACTCCCTCCCAACAGCACCGGCAAGATCCTGGTCAGGGGAGACATGGTCATGAAAGGCTACCTGGGGGACCTGGAAGAAACTTCCATGCGCATACACAACGGCTGGTATGATACCGGGGATATGGGCATGCTGGATGAAGAAGGATTCCTGTGGCATAAGGGACGACTTAAGAGATTCGTCAAGGTGGGAGGAGAAATGGTTTCACTGGTCCGGGTTGAAGAGGTGCTCAACAAGCACATTCCTGAAGACGTACTCTGCTGCGTTGTGGACGTGCCTAATCCCATCAAGGGAGCGGATGTAGTGGCGGCTGTTACCACCAGCGACTTTAACAGAAAAAAAATTATCAAACAGATGAGCAGGGAACTTCCTCAAATTGCTCTCCCCAAATACTTTTTTGTGCTGGAAAACATTCCTGTAATGGGATCGGGCAAGGTAAACTTCCGGGAAGTTGAAAAGATATGCAGGAAAATGGCGGCTGAAGGTAAATACAGTTAAGCAGACTGTTGCCGTCAAAATTCATCCTGGCCCTGGGCCTGCCATGGATTCATGACAGTGTTGATAAAATAAGGTGTTTAGATGGATGCCCTTTAGCCAAACAAAGGCATGATCTTGACGAACAGAACAGCATATACCAGAGACGGAAGAAGATTGGTTACATTTATTTTTTTGAGATCCAGCAGGGTAATCCCGATACCCATGATCAAAAGCCCCCCTACTGAAGTAATCTGGGCAATGATCTCCGGACTGAAAAAAGACTGGGAATGAGCCGCGGCAACAGTTATTGATCCCTGGTACAGAATAATGGGCAAAGCGGAAAACAGGACACCGATCCCGTAGGTAGCCGCCAGAGGGATGCAGATAAATCCGTCCAGTATGGACTTGGTCAACAAAATGGTTCTGTCCCCTCGGATGCCCTCGTCAATGGATCCCAGAATAGCCATGGAACCAATGCAGAAAATAAGAGATGCCGTGACAAAACCGTCAGTAAAACGGGCATCTTTAGACTTGATTGCGGACTTGAGCCAGTTTCCAAAACCGGTCATCTTCTGATCCAGTCTGAGAAGCTCTCCGGTTACCCCTCCCAGAAGCGCTGAAAATACCACCAGGATAATATTCTCGTATGCCAGGGCCATGTCCAGGCCGATTACCAGAACACTCAGGCCGATTCCCTGGTAAACAATAGTCCTGACACGGTCAGGAAAATTGCGCCCCAGAAATACCCCGGCTAAGCTTCCAAGTATTATTGCGGCCGCGTTGACAAAGGTAGCAATGGGCATTGGCGAAGATCCTTATATACTGCGTAACCGTATCTGTTCAGCTCATCTATTTGTTTATTGATAAAGTCTGCAACCTGATACGTTAACAGCGTGTTGAAAAAGTCCTTACCAGACAGGTTGCGGTGATTCGAGATTGTGTAGTGATGTCCGGTTTATCATGCATTGCGAAAAATTAATCAAGCAGGTTTTTTTCAGGTTGGGCTCCGGAACCTGTGCGTCCATAAAATTATATTTTCCAAAAAAAAAGCGCCCTGAGGCGCTTTTAAATGCGTAAATACACGGTCTTCAGGCCATGACAGGCTCGGTGCTCGGTGCGGTCTCCCGCTCAGGCAGGGCAAAGCCGGAATTATACGGCTCAAAATTCACCGGATGAAGGTAATCATCTCTATGCTTTTCCAAAAAGCGCAGAAATGAATTATTAAAGGCATGCCCTGAACAATGAACTTCAAAAGAACCCCACAGATCAACGCCCATCATGGTCATGTCCCCTAAGAAATCAAGAACCTTATGCCTGACCAGCTCATCGGAAAAACGCATTCCCCCGGGATTGATCACACCGTATTCATCCAGCACTACTGCGTTGTCCAGGGAGCCGCCCAGGGCAAGGCCCATACTCTGCAGATTTTCCACATCTCTCAGGAAACCAAAAGTCCTGGCTTTGGAAAGATATTTGATAAACTGGGCCGAATCATGCTCATAGGTGAATGACTGCCGGCCTACCATGGGATGATCAAAATCTATAGTATACCTGATCTTCATGCCTTCATAAGGAGTCACCCGGATCCAGCGCCCATCTTCTTTAAACGCCACGGGTTTTTTAAAGGCAAATATCTGTCTGGCCTGGTGCTGCTTCCGGATGCCGGCGGAGTGAATCAGAAAGACAAAGGATGCTGCGCTTCCATCCATAATAGGCAGTTCAGTTCCTTCAACTTCAATATATATATTGTCTATACCCAGGCCCTTCAGAGCGGCCAGAAGATGTTCCACAGTGGAAATGCGCTTTCCATTGGTACCAATGGTAGTGGCCAGATCAGTGGAGGTTACGTTGTGGGGATTTAGCTCCAGCCTGTGCTGCCCCTGAGCACCTTGGTGTACAAACACAATTCCGGTATCTTCTTCAGCCGGCCTGAGACATAGGGAAACTTTCTGACCGGTATGCAGTCCGATGCCGGAGCACTTTATTTCTTTTTTAATGGTTTGCTGCTTCATCCATTCCTCCTGTTCCCAGTACTTTAAGCAAGAAGTGTACCTAAAGTTTTTGACGGTAACAGGCTTTAATAATTATATTTAATTATCTATAAAATTCTTACTCAGTGTGACTTTTTAGCAAAAGTGGTTTTTTTAACATAAAAACTTATACCAACGGTCAACGATTTATACCAGCCGAAAAGGCCGAGCCACAAAAAAAAGCCCTGCTCAGGCAGGGCTTTTTGGAATTAAGTTTAAATCTGTTTATTCATTCAATCCTTTGCGGCCGATCTGTCTGGCATAGGCCAGGGCGACCGTGCGGTACACCAGATGTGCAAGCTTGGACCAGGGCAGATAGGCAAAAAGCATGAATATACTCACCAGATGCAGGTAGTAAACCATGTAGGCAAGTGCTGCTGCGTCGGCAAGCCTGAATATCTGGGCCAGAAAACCAGTAACAGCAACCACCCAGATCACTCCGATTAGATACCAGTCATAATAGGAATTGGTGGATTTTTTAGGATCCGCATTGAGCCTGTTCCTGGTAAGAAAAACCAGACCCACGATCAATGCTATACCACCGGCGTTGGCCAGAAGCTTAACCGGATTCCAGAGAGCCAGGGGCGTGGTCATACCGAAGCCGAACAGTTTGTTGGTCCAGTAGAACACAGCGATTGTACCGGTAACTACGGCCAGGGCAATAAACCCGTAAAACACCAGCAGGTGACCGGGATAACGGTCCTGGTTGGATTCGCAATCCTTAAACTTACGGTGATTTATGATTTCATCTTTGATCACTGCTATCAACGACTGAAAGATCCCGGGAGCGTCTTCTTTAGGGGTCAGTCCGGCCTCTCTGAATGACGACGTCATCTTCCCGATGGCCGTGCCAAAGGTAAAAATCACAAAGAGCACTACCAGGATAAAAAGAGGATCTATTGTCTGCAGGGTTGGATAAACCTTGGCAAAAATGATCTCGCCGCCGGGAATGCTAAGCCCTGTGGTCAAATACCAGATAATAAGAAACAGAACAGCTGGTATGCCTGCCAGAATAGGCAGATACTTGGGAGAACTCATCCATTCTCCGATTACAGCCGGTTTAGCCAAAGATTTGTAGGCCATATTACGAAGCGCTGCCAGCAAATCACCAGGTTTGGCGCCTCTGGGACAATTATCTGAACACTCACCGCAATTGTGACACAGCCAGATATCAATATCATTAACCAGTTTGTCCTTAAGTCCCCACTGAGCCCAAATCATTTCTTTTCTGGGAAAAGGAGCTTCCTCAGGGGAAAGGGGACAAATCACGCTGCAGGTTGCGCACTGGTAGCACTTTTTCAGTGACTCACCGCCGGCAGCCTGGATTTCCCGGATAAACTGCACATTTGGTTCTATTCTTGTTGCCATCTATAAACCTCCTAGAAGCCCTTGTATGGATTTGGACCGTAACCTTCGATCTCTTCAATAAAGTCATCAATCATCTGGGGTATTTTGTCGTATTCATCAATTGCGATCTGCTTCTGCTGAACTCTCTCCGCCTCAACCTGGAGACGCTCCAGAGTTTCGCCGATGTTGTCCATCCTCTTGTTGCAAAGTTCGCTGCCTTTGACAAAGTGACACTGGTAATCATCTCCATACTTACAACCCAGTAGCAGGACTCCATCCATTCCCTTACTCATGGCCTCGGCAATCCACTGGGTATTAACCGATCCAAGACAACGTACAGAAATGAACCGGACAAAGGAAGACCACTTCTTCCTGCGCATGGCTGCCATGTCCAAAGCCGGATAGGCATCATTCTCACAGACAAGAACCAGCATTCTGTAACCGCCCTCTTCTTCATCCTCAGGCACCTGGATAGAGGCAATCATCTCATTAAGCATGGCCACGCTGTAATTGTCAAAAGAGATTACCCGCTCAGGGCATGCTCCCATACAGGTTCCGCATCTCCGGCATCTGGTGGTGTTAGGTTCGGGTGTACCCTTTTCATCGTCATCCAGGGCTCCGAACGGACATTCCTCTGTACATCTCTTACACTGGGTACAGCGAACCATGTTAAATTTGGGATAAGTGGGATCGCCTGACCTTGGATGCACAGAAACGCCCCGGTTAATGGACTCCAGGCACTGTATGGATTTTAAGGCGGCTCCGGCAGCGTCGTCTTTGGCTGTGCCCATGGACATTGGCTGGCGTACGCAGCCGGCAGCATAAATACCGGTTCTCCTTGTTTCATAAGGAAAACAGATGTAATTTGAGTCGGCAAATCCATCAAAAAGCTCCAGGTCGGGAATCTGTTCGCCCTGGCGGTATCCCAGTCTGAGCACGGGTTCGTCAGCTATGGTCGGAACCATTCCTGTAGCCAGTACCAGAAGATCTACTTCCACTTCAAAATCTTCCCCCAGAAGGGTATCAGTTACTTTGACGATGACTTTTCCGTTCTCGCCTTCGCTGACTTCCTGGATTTCGGATTTGGTCAGAAATATACCTGGATCATCCTGGGCTGCCCGGTAATAGCTTTCAAAAACCCCCGGGGTACGCATATCTTTATAAAAAATAAAGGCTTTGGCATCAGGATCATGCTCGCGCACGTATCCTGCCTGTTTAAGTGAGGCCATGCAGCAGACAGCGGAACAATAGGCAAGATGTTCAGGATCTCTCTGGCCGGCGCATTGTATAAAAGCAGCGCTGGTTACAGGCTGACTGTCGGAGGGGCGCTTAAGCCTGCCTTCTTTGGCCATTGTTTCCAGCTCTACATTGGTAACCACGTTTTTGAGCTTGCCGTAGCCCAGGTTATCCAGCTTGGAAGCGTCATAAGGCTTCCATCCGGTGGCCAGAATAACAGAACCGATGCTTAGCACCTGTTCTTCCTCTCCCTGCTTGACAGTTACCTTGTATTTGCCGGGCGCGCCTTTGATCAGCTCAAGGGTGGCCTTGGTCATCACCTTAATCTTGTCGCTGGCTTCCACTTTGGAAATAATATCATCTATGGAAGGAGCCTCAGCCTGTTCATACGGATGCCTGGTAGGAGTCTGCTTATACATTTTAGAGGCAAACCCGCCGATCTTTTCTTCTTTTTCCACTACAACAACATCATAGCCGGTTTCTGCCGCGTTAAGAGCTGCGGTCAGGCCGGTCAGGCCTCCGCCGAGAACCATTATTGTTTTATCCAGTTCCATTGGTTCGGCTTCCGGCTTGGCTACACGCTCCAGCTTGGAAACGCTCATCTTGATGTAATCTCTGACCATCATGGTCAAAGGATCTGACATTTCTTCCTCTTCGGGTTCAGGCAGTTCAGGATCCAGAAAAGTCCAGACCGCCAGTTCCCGGATATTTGCGCGGTCAACCACAACATCAGGGCCAAATTCAAATACGTCCCACATAACCCTGGGAGAACAGGCAGCCACACATACCCGGTTTATGCCCTCGGATTCCACGTCGCTTTGAATCTGGGACAGCCCTTCTTTCCCGCACAGAAAAGGAACCTGCTTCATTACGGCCGGAGAACATTCTTCATCAATGTACTCGGTCACCTTTTCCATGTTAACGTTTTCTCCGATTTCACAACCGGTACAGATATATACTCCAATTTTCTTGTCAGCCATTATGACTTACCTCCTAACCGTTTGAATAGCTTTCAGGGCCGCACCCGTAGCGGTCTCGGCAGATGACATTACGTCCAGCGGCATCTTGGCGCATCCAGCGGCGAAAACACCTTTTTCCTCACCGCCGATGATGAAACCTTGATCGTCTTTAGGCAGCTCCAGAGACTGTCCCTCAACAGCGACTGAAGGCTGCATGCCTGTGGCCAGAACCACCAGGTCGAATTTTTCTTCCTTTTTCAGGCCGCCCATAATATCTTCAGCAGTGACTATAATATCGCCTGATCCGGATTCTTCCTCAATCTTAGCCACTTTACCCTTGACCATCAAAACTTTTTCGTCCTGCTGGATTTTATTCAGAAACTTTTCGTACCTGCCCGGAGCCCGGAGATCTATATAATAAATGACCACTTCAGCATCAGGGTACTGCTCCCGGATGTAAGTGCAATGCTTAAGAGAAGCCATGCAGCAGATATACGAACAATAATCCAGATGATTCTGATCTCTGGAACCTGCGCATTGGACAAAAGCTATTCTTTTAGGCTCTGCCCCGTCTGATGGCCGTTCAATTTTTCCGCTGGTGGGACCTGCCGGTGCAGCCAGACGCTCCATCTGCATGTTAGTGATGACGTTGTCGATCTGGCCCGCTCCAAGATGAGTCAGCTTGGCTACGTCATACGGCTCCCATCCGCTGGCAACGATCAGAGACCCTACATTGATGGTGATCTCTTTTTCTTTTTCTTCCAGATCAATGGCCTGATACTCGCAGGCTTCCACACATTTGGCGCATGACGGGCCCTCACAGACTTCGCTGTCTATTACATACCTCATGGGAAAAGACATGAGGTGAGGCCTGTAAATGGCCTTGGTTTTGCCCATATTAAAATCAAACTCGCTGTCGCGTTCAACAGGACATACTTCCACACATTTATTGCATGCTGTACAGTTGTTATTAACAAACCTGGGCTTGATCTTGATCTTTACCTCGTAATTACCCGGCCCGCCGGACACGGATACCACTTCGGCCAAAGTAAAATATTTCACTTTTGGATTATTTTTAATCCGCTGAAAGTTTATTTCCAGACCGCAGGTGGGAGGACAAAGCTTTGGAAAATAATGTTTAAGTTGCGCCACACGTCCTCCAAGATATGGCATTTTTTCCACGATAAAAACCTCGTGGCCCACTTCCGCGGCTTCCAGAGCGGCTGTTATGCCGCTGAACCCGCCGCCGATAACCAGAATACTGCTATTGGACATTCTAATTCCTCCCTAATTATTTGCCTTATCTTACGAAAATGGCCTAAGGCCAAACTAAACACAGAACTTTTTTCAGCTCAGACTTAGACCATAAAAAAGGCTGCGGGCTTAAAAGCCCGCAGCCTTTAAGGTGCTGATTAATCCGGAATGATCTGATAGTAAGGCTTCTTGAAGAAGTCTGTCTTTTTTTCTTCCGGATTGTATTTGGAATTGGCAAAGCATTTCCATTCTTTGTCATTGAGGTCCATGTAGTCGGCACGATAATAGAAGCCGGGATACCTGGATTCTTTACGGAACTTGATGTGCAGAACGTGCAGACGCACTGTCCACAGGCGATGGTAGTTTTCCCACGCGCGGAGCAGTTCGTGCATGTCGCGGGCACAAAGCAGCTTGGAATCTTCTTCCAGGAGGTCCAGATGCTTTTCACAAACTTCCAGAAGAGTCTCGGAAGTAGTGTAGTATGTGGAGCAACCACCACCATATTCATCAGTGTACTTCATAAGACGCATCATGAAGTTCTTGGGGGTGATGTACTTGGGGTTGATATCAGGAGCAGTGGATATGGCCTGATTTTCCTGATAAGTATACCAGGGCTGATAGATTTCTTTGGCCAGATCTGCAGGATCCTGCTTGAGAGTGGGCTTGAAATCCTTGTGATCAACACACCAGCGCACCAGCTGCTTACCGGCGATGCGTCCTTCAGCGTGAGAGCCTGAAGAGAACTTATGTCCGGAAGCGCCAACACCGTCTGCGCATGTCCACAGACCATTGACTGTTGTCATGCGGTTATAGACCTTGCCGTTGTCGGCCTTGACTTTGTAGTCGTCCGGAACCCAGTCTTCGTCGGGACCGGAAACCCAGATGCCGCAGCAGCCGGAGTGAGAACCGAGCAGGTAAGGCTCAGTAGGCATGATTTCGGAACCGACCTTTTCAGGCTCGATGTCCATACAGGCCCACAGGTTGGCCTGACCAACACACATGTCCAGAAAGTCTTCCCATGCTTCAGACTCGAGATGCTTCTGTTCTTTCTTGGAAAGTTCCTTAAATGTGTTCTGCAGGGCAGTGGCAGTATCCATGTAGATGGGACCGCGACCTTCCTTCATTTCCTTCAGCATCATATGGTTACGCAGGCAGGTTGGTATAACCTGTCCCTTGGCGTATCCCTGAGCTTCGTAATCCTTGAGCATTTCGCGGTTGGTCACGCAATAGTCTTCACCCTTGGCATTGGTGGCTTTAGCTTTAAAAAGCAGGAACCACGCGCCGACAGGACCGTAACCATCCTTAAAACGGGCAGGAACGAACCTGTTTTCCATCATGGTCATTTCAGCACCGACCTGAGCACACATGGTGTATGTGGAACCGGCGTTCCATACAGGATACCAGGCGCGGCCAAGACCTTCACCGGTTGACCTTGGACGGTACACGTTAACTGCTCCGCCGCAGGCTACCAGCATGGCGTTACATTTGATAATATATACTTTGTTTTCACGAACTGAGAAGCCTACAGCACCGGCAATGCGGTTGGGCTCATTAGCGTCCAGGAGCAGCTTAACAATGAACAGACGTTCAATGTAGTTATCCTGACCAATAGCGTTCTTGGCAGCTTCAGCAACGATGACCTTGTAGGACTCACCGTTGATCATCATCTGCCAGCGGCCGGAACGTACCGGAGTAGCGCCTGTTCTCAGTGACAGACCTTTTTTCTTGGCCTGAGCGCCGTCCAGATTCTTGCCGTTTTCGTCCTTAACCCAGCAGGGAAGTCCCCATTCCTCAAACAGGTGAACTGAATCGTCAACGTGACGGCCCAGGTCAAAGATGAGGTCTTCGCGGACAATACCCATGAGGTCGGTGCGGACCATGCGCACGTAGTCATCAGGCTCATTCTCGCCAATATAGGTGTTAATGGCGGACAGGCCCTGAGCAACAGCGCCGCCGCGCTCCAGAGCTGCCTTATCTACCAGAAGATAGCTCAGGTTGTGCGGATCAGCCCATTTCTTGACTTCAATGGCTGCTCCGCAGTTACCCATGCCGCCGCCGACCATGAGAATATCTTTCTCAAGTTCTACAATTTCCGGCTCGGCAAGAGGAATACCAATATTTTGGCTTTTGGATGGAATGACTGGCATAAAAATACCTCCTTAAATTTTAATAAGCAATTTTAGCGATTGACTGAGACTATCTGTTTCCAGCTTCACAAGAGGGGTCAAACCAGCACTGAGTTGCCTCGGGCTGACCCACGTCAAACTTCTTGCCAAGTGCTTCTTTGGGCTTTGCCAGCTCAGTCTCGGTAAAAAGCAGCTCGTTCTCAAGATCACCTGGTTCAGGCTTGCCTTCATAAGGTTTGATTGAACCTTCTTCAGTTGTCCTGATGGGGAACTTAAAGCGCTTGATGTTGCCGTTGCGGAACTGGACAGTCCACATGATGTCTGAACCGCTGCGCATGGGGATGGAAGTACCGCCCATGGGTGCAAAGTCGCCGTAAGGACGGGCTTCAATGGCGCCCTGAGGACAGATCTTTACACAGGAATAGCATTCCCAGCAGGCTTCTGGCTCCTGGTTGTAAGCTAACATTTCCTCAGGATCGAGGATCATCAGGTCGTTAGGGCAGATGTACATACAAGCTGTCTTTTCTCCGCCCTTACAGCCGTCACATTTTTCCGGATTTACAAAGGTTGGCATAATGTTCCTCCTAATTGTAGGTTTTTGTATACCACTTAACTTGCCCATAAATACTGGGCTTATACAGACGAAGCGGATACATTTCCGTTCGCCTTCCCCAACAAAGAATTATTATCTGTAAAACTGAAATTTACCCGTGTTCAGATTTCCTTGTCAAGGAAAAACAAAATGCCGGGCATAAACCCCAGGCTCATGCCCGGCTTGCTTCAATAACAAACTACTTCATGTCGGCGCCGGAAGCGGCTTTCTGCATCTTAACCTCAACCTTTTCAGTAAGGCCTGCATAATATGCACGCAGAATATCCAGAACTTCCTCACGTCCAAAATGATCAACAACAGGCTCACCTTCGGACAAAGCCTTGCGCAGCTTGGTTCCGGAAAGAATTACCCGGTCATCTTTGCCGTGAGGGCAGGTCTTCATGGAAGCCATGCCGTCGCACTTAAAGCAGTAGAATGTCCAGTCAATTTTCATGGCCTCGCAGAGCAGGGCCTTGCCGGGCTCTACCTTGCAGCGTTCTTCTTCTGTTATGTAAGGAATGCGCTCAAAAATCTCCTGGGCTTCGAACAGGGTGTAGAAGTCACCCACGCCTGCGTGATCACGGCCGATAAGCATATGGCTGCAGCCGTAGTTCTGCCTGAAAGTGGCGTGAAGCAGGGCTTCTCTGGGTCCGGCATAGCGCATATCCAGGGGATAACCTGCCTGCAGGACATTATCCTTGACAAAGTATCCATCAATAAGGGTTTCAATGCATTCCAGACGAACATCCGCAGGAATGTCACCAGGCTTGAGATTGCCGATAAGGGAATGGATAAGCACGCCGTCGCAGACATCAATGGCGATTTTGGCCAGATGTTCGTGGGAACGGTGCATGGGATTCCTGAGCTGAAGCGCTGCGACCTTGGACCAGCCGCGATCTTCAAAGATTTTCCTGGTTTCAGCAGGACGCAGGTAGGAACCGCGGTATTTGGGGTTTGTTCCGTAATCGCCTTCGGAAAGAACCTTAACAGGCCCGGCCAGGCAGAATTCCTTGCGCTGCATGACTTTCTGAACACCTACATGATCTTCCAGAGCGGTCTTGAAAAAGTCACCCTGTGAATCTTCGCCGTTGCCCTTATAGACCATTTCGGCTTCCCATCTCTTATCATCTTCACTCATGGCGAACTTTTCAGTTATCTTCATGGTGGCGTATATCTCGCCTTCACACTCCAGAGTGAGTTCATCGCCTTCTTTTATAGCCTCGCCCTCTTCTTGGGACACTGAAAGCATGACTGGAACAGGCCAGAAAGTGCCGTCGGCAAGAGTGAATTTTTCACAGACTGACTTCCAGTCTTCGCGCTTCATAAAGCCGGTCAATGGGCTGAATCCGCCTATGCCCATCATAATCAGATCACCCTTTTCCTGGGGATGAATCTCGATCTTTTTCAGGCCCTGAGCTTTTTTAAGTTCAGCTTCTCTTTCAGCGCCTTCCAGAAGACACTCAGTCAGGCCTTTCCCTCCATGAGGGGGTATTAGTTTAGACATTGCAAAACCTCCTTAAATTGTTTCCTTTTAGATTAATTGCCTTGTGAATTTGTGAACATACTACTTACAACTCTTATAACTTGCAACATAAATTTGATCAAAATTTTAAAAAAAATATTGCCTTTAATTTCAAGAGCCAAGCCGTTATAACCGGCTTTCGGGCGGGTGGACGAGCATTAAATGGTACTTAAAAAGCAAACATTCATCGATCAGCTGTAATACCATTGCGAGTTGGATAAAGAAAAAAACACATACTTTTCTTTCTAAAAATTTGCAACCTGTTTTCAAAAGATAGTTTTTCAAGATCTGCCTGCCTTTATCTGGCTTATATTTTCGGCAGTTAGCATCCCGAACGCCGTAAAAAAACATTATTCTTATCCATGCGATAGTCCTGACTGCTGAAACTTTTCCCTGAAAACAGACCAAAGCGATAATTCCGAGGTGTAAAAAAACGTATCTGTTCAGCACATTTTTCTACTTTCAGATAAATCCTTGATCCTGAATTGTTTTGGCCATTGCTGCCTGCCTGCCAACCCTGAGACCGTAAGTCAAAACCATGGACAAAAGGTCTCGCATTTATTTGAATTAACCCATGGTTTTGACTTAAGGCCTTCACGCTGGGAGTTTGCAGCAACAAAAAGCAAACACGGTCCATGCTGTCCTGACAGCATGGTGAATAGTTACACCAAAAGAAAAACTCCTTGTTTCCGGAAAGAAAACCCTCAGTTTCAGCATCCTGAAAGAAAGACCTTCCGGGTGGAAACAATTAAGAAAATAATGCCTTGAAGTTTGTTCCGGCAGAAATCTCCTCATTGCAGTGGTTAGAAGCCCTTTCCGGCAAATTTTCCGGCAGGCGTATTCAATAAATTTGAAGTATCTCACCATATATTATGATCAGCACTGAATCAAAGGCCGGTCCCAGGTATCATGTTTCGCCATTGATGCGATGTTTGACCGTCGCAGGTTCCGTTCAGGCAAACCATACACATTAAAAACTGCCGATCTTTTTCCAAAATATGCAAGATTTCCAATCCAGTATAACA
>JAWOGL010000100.1:0-12665 GCA_046496945.1 Desulfonatronovibrio sp. | reverse complement strand
CCGATATTTTTATAGAACCACATCCAGGCTTCCGGGTTGATGGGTTCACCAACCGTTCCCAGAATTCTGAGAGTGCTCAAATCATGCTGTTTGGGATACTGCGCTCCAAACCTCATAAGCATGCGGATCAGTGTAGGCGCGGTATAAAAGATATTAACTCCGTATCTGGCCACGATATGCCACAAACGGTCAGCCTGGGGGTAAAGGGGATGTCCTTCAAACATGATAGTGGTTGTTCCCGCCATAAGAGGGCCGTAAACCACATAACTGTGACCGGTGATCCAGCCGGCGTCTGCCGTGCACCAGAAGATATCGGTTGGCTTGATGTCAAAAACCCAGTTCAGGGTTCGATGTACGCCGACCATATATCCCCCGTGGGTGTGTACGATACCTTTGGGTTTTCCAGTGGTTCCGGAGCTGAAGAGCAGAAAAAGCATATCTTCTGAATCCATGACCTCGGTTTCAGAAACCGGGCTTTCCTGCCTGACCAGATCCTCATACCAGATATCGCGCATTTCAGTCATCTCAATTTCGACATTTGCGCGGTGCACCACCACTGCTGTTTCCACACAGTCGCAGCCGCCCACCAGGGCTTCATCTACAATGGCCTTGAGGTTAATGACCCGGCCGTTGCGGTAGAAACCATCAGCTGTGATCACCAGTTTGGCTTCGGCATCGTTTATGCGGTCACGCAGGGCCTTGGCGGAAAAACCGGCAAAAACCATGCTGTGAACTGCTCCAACCTTGGCCACGGCCAGAAGGGCTATCATGGTCTCAGGTAAAGGCGGGAGATAAAGGATGACTCTGTCTCCTTTCTTAATACCCAGAGATCTTAAGGCGTTGGCGAACTTGTTAACAGCCCGGTATAATTCATAGTAAGTCATCTTTTTGGAATCACCTGGTTCGCCTTCCCAGATGAGAGCCAGCTTGTTTTTGTTGGCTGTTTCAATATGCCTGTCCAAAGCATTATAGACGATATTGCATTTGGCTCCGGTGAACCATTTGTAAAAAGGCGGATTGGAATCATCCAGGACTTTGTCCCACTTTTTGAACCAGTCCAGTTCTTTGGCTGCGTCCTCCCAGTAGCTCAGATAGTCATGTTTGGTTTTCTTAACAACCTCGGTGTACTCCTGAGGGTTGATATTGGCTTCAATTACCATCTGGGGGAGAGGTCGAAAAACTCTTTCTTCCTGCAACAGCGAATCAAGGGCTCCTTTGCCTTCCATAAGAATCCTCCTTTATCTTAACAATAAATGCCAAGATTTCTATCTTTTGATCCAGTTAAATTCGAAATATATTTTAGTTAAAAAGCAAATTCCTGTTTAAACCAATTGAAATAAAACTGGATATTTAATCGGCTAAAGGTAATTCCGTCTGGTTAAACGGTGAGGCACAGGTAAAAGGGACCACCTGGTTCTACTGGATAATGTTTTTATCTTACAAGCCCAGTATATGCTTGAGCTCACTGATCCTTCTCCTGCTGATGGGAAGCTCGATTTTTTTCCGGCCGGCAGTTCTGAGCATAAAATTACTCCCGGGAAGAGATGCAATTTCATTGACCATTTCCAGGTTAACCAGATATTTACGATGTACCCTGAAGAAACCGTGCCTGTTAAGCCTCTCTTCAAGGTTTTTCAAACGGTAGGAAGTCAGAAATTTTTCATTGGATGTATGCACAAAACTGTAATCTTCGTAAGCCTCAACAAACACAATGATGTTGTAGGGCACCAGGATCATTTTTCCTTCCAGATTAATAGGCAGTTTTTCAATCCCCATATGGGGCTTTTGATTGGTGTCCCACGCCTGGCGCAGGGCGGACAAAAAGGAGTCTTCGTCCCCCTCGCTTATACTAAGTTTGACGGTTTCTTCAGTAAGATCATGAAGAAGTCTGGAATTATCAGGTTTGTCCCGGTCAACTATTTTTCCCTGGGCAGTAAACCTGTGCAGTCTTTCAATGGTTTTTTGAACTCTGGACCTGGAAAAGGGCCAGACAAGATAGTCAGTGGCTCCGACTTCAAAAGCTTTGTACGCAAGTTCTTCATTATCTGCCAGAAACACGATATCAGGCCGGTTTTTTCTCTGGTTAAGGATCTGGGCCAGTTCAATTCCGTCAACACCGCTGGGCAGATTAATACCCAGGAAAAAAACATCATAGGAGATGTTTTCCAGCAGCTCCAGAGCCTCAAAAGAGGTCATGGCCTCACCCAGGATCTTTAGGTGAGTATCAGCGGATAAATAATCCCTTAATTTGGCGGTCACTTCCCGCTGAGGGTGAATAATTAGAGCTTTTAAAAAAGACATAAAATATCAACCTTTGGCACAAAGAAATTTTTTTCTGGTATCAGGTTTATTTCAAGGTATAAAGTTATAATTTACTTATTTATTAACCTGACAAGCGCGGAGATGACAAGTAGAAGTTTGACTGGATAAATTGTGAGAGGGGAATCCCGGCAGAGTCTGCCTGAACAGATACTGCCAGGATAACCGGAACAATAAACAGCTGAGGAATATTTGATGCGACGGGAAGAAACCGGGATTTACCACCCTTTTTCAGAAAGAATACTTTTTATCCGGTCTTCAGTCTTTTTTTCCAGGATCAGCATTTTGTTGACTTTGGCCTTTTTTATCTTCTGCATCAAAGAATTCAGTTCTGCGGGTTTTTCCAGGAAATCCATGGCTCCCAGTTTCATGGCTTCAATTCCCTTGTCCACAGTGGCATGTCCGGTCAAAAGAATGACCTGAACATCCGGATTGACCTCTTTGATTTTTTTCAGGGTCTCTATGCCGTCCAGGTTGGGCATCATCATATCCAGAACCACCGCGTCAAAAAACTCGTCTTTGACTGCTTCGACAGCCTCTTCTCCGGATGTGGCAGGAGTTATTTCCAGACCCTTGGCTTGCATTCTCTCAGATAATGCTTTTAAAAAATCCTGTTCATCATCCACCAGCAAAACTTTTTCTTCTGACATAATCTGTTTCTCCCTTAAAAATAACTGGTTAATTATTCCGGCTGATTTTCCAGACAGACTGATCTGCTTTCCACAGCCTGATAAATCTTGCGGACAAGTTCTTCCACAGGGGATGGCTTAATAAGATAATCAAATGCTCCGAGCTTGAGTCCGTTTATTCCGGCCTCAGCTGAAGCATGGCCGGTGAGCATGATAACCGGGGTTTCAGGCCAGTTTTTTCTAATTTCCTTCAAAACTTCCAGTCCGGAAAGATAAGGCATTTTAAAATCAAGCACAACTGCTTCAAAAGACTGTCTGGACATTATGTCCAGACAGTCTTCTCCACTGGTAACCCCCTGAACATCGAACCCCCGCGTCTGAAGTCTCTGGGTAAGGGTGTCTAAAAAAATTTTTTCATCATCAACAACAAGGACTTTGATTTTTTTCACTGTAAACTCCAGAAAGAGTAATTATATCAAGTTGATAAATTTTTAATGGACAGCACAAATGTTTTTCGGTCAGCTGATACCGAGGTGCTGGCATTTAATGTCCGCTTGAGCAAAACAATATATTCATGATCGGGCATATCGCCTGGCACAGGTTCCTGGCAGGAAAACAGCAATTGCCCGCTTGTTTCCGTCTTTCCGGGACGGACAGAGATAACCAGACCTGAGGTTGCTGCTGATATTATGTGCTCCAGGCAAAAATAATAAAGCTGCTCCAGCAAAAACGGATTGGTCAATAAGGCTGAATGCTGCTCCGGCCCGGGCTCAAATTCGAGCTTAGCCCCTTTTATAGTGGCCAGTCTTTTGGTTATGGTGACCATTTTTTCAGTGAATTCAGCGAGATCTACAGAGGTCACGGTCTTGTCCACGCTGTGGGAAAAATAGTTAAAAGCCTTAATAACACTATCGCACTGCTTTATCTGATCAACGATATTGTCAGCAATATTCTGAACTCTGGTAGGATCAAGGCCCTGTTTCTGATCAGCCATTAAACTCAGGTCCTGCAGCAGCCCCCCCAGCTCATTTATGACCGCCAGGTGGTTTTTGACTTCATGGGAAACATTGGCTGAAACCCGGCCGAAAAAGGCCAGACCCCGGGCATAACATGATTCCCATTCCTCACTGTTCATTTTTTACTTCCTTGTTCCCGGATCCTGATAAAGACTGGTGTATTTTTTCCAGCAGAACTTCAAAGCTTATGGGTTTAAGCAGGTAAAAATAACCAGTATTTATCCCGGCTTGAAAATCCTTCTGGGAAGTGTGGCCGGTAAGAAAGATAAATTTCATTTCCGGGTAATCCTTCTTTAGAAGCTTCCACAGATCAAAACCGCTTATTCCAGGCATTTTTACATCCAATACAGCCAGATCATATTTTTTCTGTCGGGCTTTTTCCAGGGCCTGATCACCTGTTGTAGCATAGTCAGCGTCTATTCCCCTCAGGTTGAGACGTTCGGACATGGCAGAAACAAGCTCTGTTTCGTCATCCACCAGCAGTATCTTCAAAATAACCCTCCTCTGGGATGGTTTTTATATAAGTATTTTTTCATTGGTTGGGAAACTCAAAATGAACAATTGATTGAAACCAGTCATTATAGGTTGCATTTTCTGCTGTCTTCGGGTTTGAATTTTTTGGGCAGGATGACAGTAAATGATGAACCCCGGCCTGGTTCGCTTTCTACATTGAGTTCGCCCCCAAGTTTTTTTACCAGCCCGTAAGTAATGGATAAACCCAGACCTGTTCCGTGCTCCTGCTTGGTTGTAAAAAAGGGCTCAAAAATTCTTTTAAGGTTTTCATGGGATATACCGCAACCATTATCTGTGACCCTGACCCGGACCTGATCCTTGTCCGAGGTTATGAGGACGTCTATCTTTCCTCTTTCTTCCACAGCTGCAAACGCGTTATTGATGATATTTAAAAAAACCTGCTCCAGCTGTCCCTGATCGCTGGTCAGTTCAGGAGTATCTCCCTGCATTTCCAGGTTAACCTTTATTTCTCTGTACTGGGCTTCCTTATCCAGGAACGCCAGAACATCTTCAATAATTTTATCGATTCTCACTTCCTTCCATTCTACATCCACGTGTCTGGCAAATCCCAGCAGTCTGCGGGTGATGGCACTGCATCTCTGCACTGAATGGATGATTGTATCAGCAAGGCGATCAAGCTTCTCATCTTTGGAATATTGCGGGGAATAGATAAAAAGATCTTTCAGCAATCCTGCCTTTTCATTGATAACCGCCAGAGGATTATTGATTTCATGGGCAACACCGGCAGCCAGGCGGCCGACAGAGGCCATTTTATTGGTATGCTCGATTTTATGAAGGGCTGACGCTCTTTTGATATCTGCTTCGTAGATCCGGCTGACCAGATAAGTGGCTACACTGAGGATAACCAGAAGTATACTGGTTACACTGATGATCATGAATCCGGTCAGTTCCAGCCTCATCTTCCACCAGCTTTGCATAAGTTCTTTCTGGGGTTTTATGAGCATGAAAATAAAAGGAGTCTGGTCTATATAAGCATAACCCAGAAAATTACGTGAACCTGTTGCATCGGTTATTTCCTGAATAGAAGAGTCAGGGTCGAGTTCAGGCAGATCAATTCTTAGTTTTTCCAGAACATCGCCGTGATAATCACTGGGGGTCTGCAGTATTTTTTTTTGGTTAATCAGGAAGACATCAGTAGAAGGTCTCACATTCAGGGAGTTAATAAGCTGATTGAATTTTTCCGTGTCTATCGCGGCCCTGAGAATAAACCAGTCGTCTGCAGAAAGATACTGCTTCAGGGCTATTACAAAATGGGGTTCATCTCTGTAACCCCGGAAGACCTCACTTATATAAATTTCCTTGTCCACCACCTCCTTGAACCAGTCCTGCCGGCTGTAATCCTTTCCCAGAAAGTCAAAAGGACCGGTATAGGAAATCTGTATTCCCCGGGAATCAACTACTCCCAGGTCGGCAAAACCGCCGAAAGATTTATTTATGTCATCCAGAAGATCCGCCAGGTGAGCGGAACTGGTCAGATCGTGATAAAGATTGTTCTGAACAACAAAGTTTAAAAGGGAAGTTTTTTCCTGCAGGAATGTGCCAATGTTCAGCCGGGCATTGGAAACAAGACGCATAATGGGATAGGAGGCCTCAGCCTCAATGGCTTTGCGGCTGAGATTGTAATCCATGAAGCTCAGTACCAGAAGGGGGGTAATGGCAACAAAGCATACGCAGAATACAGCCAGTTTCCATATTCTGCGGTAATTAAATAGCTCGGACTGATCCGCATGGCTATCTTCATCCCAGAATCTTGGTTTGAATTTATGAATAAGATTCTTTATTTTCATTGCCTGCTGTCTACTCGCTGCCTTGATCTCTTTCCTGCAATTTGTGAAGAAGGCTGGTCAGCTTATCTATATCAACTGGCTTTTCCAGATAAGCTGCCGCCCCCAGTTCAAGACATTTTTCCTGGTCTTCTCTGGAACCGTGTCCTGATAATATAATAATTGCAATATCCGGATGAGCGGATTTAACCCTTCTGAGAACTTCTATACCGTCTATGCCGGGCATCTTCAAATCCAGAACAATAACTCCGGGGTTTTCTTCCTCGACATACGCCAGTGCCTGTTCGCCGTCATAAACTACAGCAGAACCAATCTCACGCATTAAAAGTCTTTCAGACAGGGTATGAACAAATTCCCGCTCGTCATCAACCAGCAAAAGCTTTTCCCGGGCTTTTCTCCTGCTGGCTAAGAAGTCCTTTTTGTGGAAGTCGCTGCTTAATTCTGTACTCACTTTTTTTACTCCTGGTATTTTTGAAGCAATATTCAGTAATTCGTCTTCAAGTTTATGCAGCAGAATAATGTTTTGGGGAATACTCAGGACAACTTCCTGTCCATACGCAGCCGCCTTAACCTCATGGCCTTCCATGGCCAGAGCCAGTTCCACCTGTGAGGCCAGCAGAAAGTCAGAGGCTTTTTTCATGGAACGGTTATTCTTGCACACAAAATGACTGGTGCTGTATTTTATAATGGCCTGGACCGCCTGATCAACAGTTTTTTTGTGCAGAGCAATAAACAGATCATATTTACTGGGATCCCAGGGATCTCCGAACCCAAGTATGTCCGCCCAGGTGTAAAGCAGGATGTCGTCATTGGCGATAAGTTGGCGGGCCTGGTCCCTGGACTGTCCTGTTTTTTCCACGATACGGTCTGTACGGAATTTTTTATCGGCCAGAATCCCCACTTTGAGAACATGATAAATATCATTGGGAACCATCATGGAGCACAGACCATGGACCAGAATATTATCCGAGAGCAGGACATGAGCGAGCAAGGTCTTTACCCTGGCCAGAGCCACATGTCTTCGCTGCAGCAGTCTGCCTCCCTGTTTTTTTTTGTCCAGAAAAATTTGATGGATAAAAGGGATATCTTTCCTGTTTTCGGCGGCAGCTCTGCGAATAAGCTCATCATCACCCATGATTTGGAGCCCGGTTTGATCTGAAACCTGTTCAAGAATCTGTTCCAGATCGCAGAAAGAAGCTGAATTGACCGCGATTACTGTCATATCCTATTGGGCCTGAATCTCTTTAATGGCAGGATTTTTGAAGAGCTTATCAATATCCTGTTTAATTTTCTGGTAATAATAACTTACTTTGTCCTGGCTCTGCATGATCATATCCAGCTGCCTGGTGTGTATGGTTAAGTACCCCAGAATCTGCAGCCTGTTGATCATGAATTCATCTGTTCCTCCGCGTATTCTGGCCAGGAGGGAATCTTCATATGTTTCCACCTGAAAATCATACTCCCGCAAAACCTGAGCAATAAAGTCAGTTCTCATCAGTCGTCTGCTTTCATCAGCTGCTCCACCCTTAAAGGAAAATCTGGCATAATTTTCATAGGCCTTGTCGCCCACCAGAGTCTCCACAGTGGAAAAATGAAAGCCCATTCTGGAAGTCAGATTGCAAAAATATTTTGAAACCATGAAAAAGTTCTTAAGGGAGTAAACCGAAGGGCCGGTTGAAGACAGGTCGGGATTGCTGGTTGCCTGAACCATGACCGACATGAAACCCCGGCCGTCCATGGGAGGCGGACCTTCCCAGGGTAAAGCGGTTATGCCCTGCCATAATGCCAGCATGGGAATCGATTGTATATTGGAGATATGCACATTTTTTCCCGGTACCGGCTCTTTAAACCCATCATCAAGATCCAGAACCCACCACTGCATGGGTACGTCGACTACCAGCCTTTTACCTCCGGCCTGGGAAGGGTCCAGGGTTGTTCCCATTTCAAACATCTCATGAACGGCCTTTTCATGGCAGAACCTGGTTATGTCGTGTAAAGACCTGCAATAACGCGGTCTGAACTCCGGGCTGTCCGGATTGGTCAGGTTAAGGGGAGATATAAATTCTAAAGCCTGCCGCAGTATTTCGTGAACCCTGGTCCCCTGCATGATCCCTTTAGCCGGTTTTTTTTCCTGAAGCAGGGAGTCGATCTTACCCTGGTAGACCATGCAGCTGTCAGCATCCATGGTTATTTCCGTCCCGTTTTCCAGATGTTTAAGGGCCAAAGGCGCTCCGAAGATAGCCGGGACTGAGAACTCTCTGGCCACATTGCCCAGATGGCCGGTAACACTTCCCTGTTCTGTTATCACTCCGGCGGCTGAAGACAGGACAGAAGCCCACCGCGGCAGGGCCAGTCCGGTAACCATAATTGCACCTTCGGGAAAAGAGAGCAGATCCTGATTGTTTTTTAGCTGGTAAACCCTGCCGGAGGCACTGCCCTTGCTTGCGGTTTCTCCTCCAGCTATAAGCACATGTTCTTTATGCTTTTCCTCAGGCTCTTTTTTGGAGGTGGAGGATCTTATTCCAGCCAGAGGTCTGGCCTGCAGGACCACTATGTTTCCCCGGGGATCCAGCACCCATTCCATGTCTACCGGGACATTGAAATAATTTTCCAGCATGCGGACTGTATTCGCAATATTACCGGCCTGCTGATTATCAATGGACGGAGCCAGGATCATATCCGGTTCATTTTCAAACTTTCTGATTCCTTCCCCGGCAACAGCACTTATACGGAAAGGTTTGGAATGGATTCTCCGGTCTTTTAGAGTGAGTTCTTCCCGGCCGGAGAAAATAAATTTGTCTGGAGTGATGCTTCCGTCAACCACTGCCTTGGGCAGGCCAAACACCGAGCTGACAATGGCCAGGTCAGCTTCAATGCTCAAGGGGTCACGGGAATAGGCCACCCCCGCGCTCACTGCTTCCACCATTTGCATGCATCCCACGCACATGGGTACCAGATGGTCGGGGATTCCTTTTTTGTGACGATAACTCATGGCGGTTACGCTGTATTTGGCCGCTATAATCTCCTTGTAAACCGCCAGGATGTTCTCCTGGTTTACATTCAGCTCGGACCGGTACTGGCCGGCGAATGATGCGCCCTCGCTGTCTTCTCCCACCGCGCTGGAGCGAAGGGAAACCCTTACGCCGGAGCTGGTTTCTGATTCAAGCCTGGAGTAGGCTGTCCTGATTGAATCCCGCAGTTTTTGGGGCAGTTCACTGTTAATGATCAGCATCTGAATTTCAGAACTGACCCGGTGGAGATCAGCGTGGTCACTGATTTCTGCAGTGCGAAGCCGGCGCTGAATTTCCGAAGCAAGCCCCTGTTCCTGCATGAATTGATCATACGCAGCAGAAGTTATGGAAAAACCGGCAGGGATATTCAAGCCGGGAAATTTTTGTCCCAGTTCACCCAGGATCGCCATTTTGGAGCCGACCGCGTCCATGTGTCTGCTGGTGGTTTCATCCAGAAAGAGGATTGGTTCCGTGGTTGAAGAGGAGAAAGGCTGATTAAGGACATCCTGGATATGGGTTTCAATTTGTTTAAAGACATCTTCCAGGTTCAGATATTTACTGCCGGACAGGGAGTTCAGCTGATCGATCATGGAATAGACGCTCAAGGTGGCCCTGGTGGCCTGTCCGGTGATAAAAACCATGTCAAAGGGGGTGGCTGAATCCAGGGCTTTGTTCATTTCAGACATGGCTCTCAGGGCTTTGTTGTTGGCGTCCAGGAGCTGTTTGAAATAAACATATTTATTGCGCAGTTTCAGCTTCTGCTGTTGGATAATCTCCGGGTCCTGGACTGGAGTGTCACGGTGAAAAAGGCTTTTCAGCCGGGTCCAGATGTCAGTCAATGATTATGACCTCTCTGCGGGAGTTTGGGATGGATGATAAAAATTTTGCCGGAGGGCCCCGGGCCTGGCCCTGTTTATTAATGGATGACCCTCCGGGTTGATTGGGTGTGTTATTGTCAGGTTATACTTCTTTTTTCTTTCCTTTGGTCATTTTCAGCCCCGCGCCTTCGAACAGATAGAAGATGGCCATGCCCCACCACAGGGTATAAAGGACGTAGAATACAAGAGAGAAGCTCAGGATACCGGCCTTGGAAGTGGCCTTTTCCGCTTCGATTCCGTAGAAGTTATATCCGACTTCAACTCCCCTGTTTACTACCTCGCTTACATGCTTGGCTGCGTTAAAATCTCCCTCTTGGTTAAATCTGTCTTCCATGGCCCGGAGAAAGAGGTACCAGGCATATCCGACTGCCCGGGTATCTTCTTCCTGCTGGTTGTATCTCTGGGCCAGTTCTGCCGACTGGTTATTATACAAATCTTCCGAATCAACCAGGACATCTTCCACAAGTTCAGTCAGGTCCGCTTCAAAGCTTATACTGCTCCCGTCTATCTGCAAATTTTCAACATGCCTGGAAAGAACAGTATCCAGCAGATCCAGCATGGAGTCATCAGAGATCTCAACAGTCATGTCCAGATCGGTTTTGCCTTCAAAGGCGGCGTTGTCTTTTTTTAACGTATCCACAAAATAAGATGAACCCTTGGATATGGAGTTGAACAGATTATCTGCAGCCATGAAGGCATTCAGGCCCTTGCCGGTTTCGTCCTTTCCATACCAGGGGGCCCACATGGCCGCAAAAACAATAAAAAAGGATACAAACATAATCAATCCTTTGCGCATTTCGTTTTTGGCTATCATGTTTTATTCCTCCCCGCGCAGCATCTTCATATTAGTAAAAAACATATAAAACACCCAGACCCCGAAGCAACCTATAACCCCGAAAAACAGCCAGTTGCCCAGCATGGTCAGGTTACTGCCCAGAGCGGGTGATATCTCTATGTAGCCCATCTGTCCCAATTGTTCCGGAAGGGCAAACAGCCTGTTTACAAAACCCCCGAGGATGGTAATGGCATAAAATCCGCGGATATATATCCCCTTTACCACTTTTGTGGTCAAGGCTCCGATCTGGATGCCTATCAGAGAGCCCAGGAGCATGCCCATGGCCAGAGTGTAGAAAATGAACCCGTATATGGCATACTGGGTAATGGAAGCGTAGCCGGCTGTAAAGATGATCTGCAGAATGTCGGTTCCAATGGTGGTGAAGGAAGACACGCCCATTAAATAGACAAATATGGGGAAGGTCAGAAATCCTCCGCCCACGCCCATGATTGCGGCTACAAAACCAACAAAGCCACCGCATACGGCCACAAACCATCCAGAGATCTTTTTGCCGCCTGGAGTCAGATCCTCATCAAATTTGATCATGGGAGGGGCGTTGACTGATTGAAGTTTGGAAGCAAGCGTGGCCTTGCCCGCTTTCCCTGTATGACCTCCGCTGCCTCCGTGGACATCCACCACATCGACCTTTCTCTGCTTGAGAAAGTCGAGCATGGAATAAAAACCAAGAAAACCCAGCAGGACCACAAAGACTATGCTGATGAACGTATCACTGAGTATGGGGTTGATTTCATAGAGAGTACGGTTGACCACGCCTCCCCCGGTGACCCCTGCAACCGCTCCCACCAGAAACGCTATGGCCAGGCCTACTGACACATTTCCCAGTTTCTTATGGATAACGGTTCCCATGATGGCCTTGGCAAAGATGTGGAAAAGGTCGGTACCCACCGCCAGGATGCCTTTAATGCCGGCACTCATCAGGGCGGGAGTGATAATAAATCCCCCTCCGGCTCCGATACACCCGGTAATCAAACCTGCCGCCATACCGATGACAATGGAAACCATAAAAATTGACGGTGAATAAAAACTGGGCATATAGGAGTACTTGCCACCCAGATACTCCGGCAACCCGGCAAAGGAAACCGACAACCCTATTATACAGGGAATAAGGAGTATCCCCAGGATGATCAGTCTTTTCCTGCTTTTTATAATGTTGGTTGATATCTCCAACTCCCATTTAGCGTAAGCTATAGAGCTCATCTTGAGCAACTCAAACTGGTTTCTAAAAAATCCCATGCGAAGCACCCTCCTGTTTGTTAAGCCGGTTTAGCGGGTTAAAAGAATAAAGTTTGGCCTCAAAATAAAAAGACATGAATAATACCTCCTGTTCCAATGTAATGCCGCTCTGAAAACCTGATATTTTACCTGAAAAATATCAAACGGCAGAAAAACTTGAAAAAATGGCTTTATACTATACTGATCGCTTCTTCGGTATATTAAAAAAAGTATAGTTGTTAATATTAATCATTTGTAAAAAAATATAATTTTCAGGTGCTTATTTCAAGGCTTCTTCAATCTTGTCTGTCAGGTCATCCAGGGGGAATGGCTTCAGCAGATAATCAAAAGCTCCCATTTCTTTCCCCCTGGATGCTGACTGAATGCTGGCGTGTCCGGTCAGAAGGATAACCGGTAAATCCGGAT
>JAWOGL010000088.1:0-3402 GCA_046496945.1 Desulfonatronovibrio sp. | reverse complement strand
TTGCGTACACCTGGGTCGCAATATCGGTGACAGACTTTATCAGATCTTCAGGTGAATCATAACCGTACATCCGGGCCAGGGCAGAATTGGCTGATATGTAACGGCCATCAAGTGTGGACGTAAAGATGCCGATGGGGGCATTCATCAGGATGTCCTGAGGATTCTGGAAAGCTGGTTGTTCAGCTGAATTTTCGTTTATTTTTAGAGGAGCATTTGTTGGCATTGAGTCACCTTGGCTTGAATAATAATATGGAGCAGGGTTTCCTGCTATTTCAAATCTCATTCTGTTATCATGATCACAAAGCGCAATAAAAATCAAATTATATACTTTGATGGTTCCAGTAGATAAGTTTTTTCTATTTATCCCTGCTCCCCGTCCAGCAGCTTTCTTATCCTTACCAAAAGTTCCTTTTTGTGGTAAGGCTTGGATAAAAAACCCTTTGCTCCTGATTCTGACGTTTCCTTACTGTGACCGACGGCTGAATAACCGCTGGCCACCAGAACCTTGACCGATGGATCTACAGAGAGCATTTGCCTGGTGCATTCTCTACCGCCCATACCGGGCATGTTCAGGTCCATAATAACCAGGTCAATTTCATTTGGCCTCTTCTTAAATATGGCCAAGGCCTTTTCTCCGCTTTCCGCGTTTAGCACCTGGTATCCTGAATCTTCCAGAACTTCTGTGGTCAGATCCCTGATCTGAGTATCATCGTCCACCACCAGGATGGTTTCTGTACCATATTGCGAAACAGCTTGTTCTGTTTGCTTTTCATCAGGTCCAATTTCTCCCTGCCCAGCCACTGGCCAGTAGATTTTAAATGCGGTTCCCTGACCTGGTTCGCTGTAGCACAGAATATATCCTCCATGAGCCTTGACTATGCCATAAACAGAGGCCAGGCCTAACCCAGTACCCTTTTCTATCTCCTTGGTTGTGAAGAAGGGATCAAAAATCCTGGCTTTGGTCTTTTTGTCCATTCCGTGTCCTGTGTCTGATACGGTCATAAGAACGTATTCTCCGGGTTCGGCCACGCTGTGGGTCCGGACAAAGTCCTCATCCAGTGTTTTGTTGGCTGTCTCAATAATCAGCCTGCCTCCGTCAGGCATCGCGTCTGCCGCGTTGGTTCCCAGATTGAGAAGTACCTGTTCTACCTGAATAGGGTCAGCGCTGATGGGCCAGATATTATCATCCAGGATAAGTTCGATATTGACCATTTTAGGAATGGATATCTCCAGCAATTTTACGGCATCATGAATCTCCTGATTCAAATCAAGCACCCCTGTCTGAATATCTGCCTTTCGGCTGAAGAGCAGCAGTTTCTTAACAAGCTGGGCCGCGCGGTCCATGGACTTGGTTATGTTAGTCAACCGGTTTGTGTCTCTGGGAGTGAAGGATTCGCTTTCGGCCAGAAGCTCGATGTTTCCCCGCATGGCGTGGAGCAGATTGTTGAAGTCGTGTGCCACGCCTCCGGCCAAAGTGCCGATAGATTCCATCTTTTGGGAATGAAATAGCATGGCCTGCAGTTTTTCGCGTTCCTCCTCCGCCTGCTTGCGGTCAGTAATGTCCAGCAGAGAAGCCACGCTTTGCCTGGTATTGGGAATGAGATCTATGCTCAGGAAAATATCGCGTATCCTGCCCAGAGCATCAACAAGGCGGAATTCATATACCCGTGGTGCAGCATTGGAATCCTGTCGTCTCGAATAATGCTGTTTTTTCATCCATTCCAGGTCCCCCTGGTGCACAAACTCAGTCCAGCTTTTTTTCCCCTCGATTTCCTTCCGGGAATAGCCAACAAGTTGCTCGAACCTGGAATTGGCCAGAGAAATCGTAGTGTCCTCTTCAATTATCACCTGCGCCGCTCCAGAGGTTTCAAAAACAGAGCGGTAATACTGTCTGGACTGCTGCAGGGCTTTTTCCATTTGCTTACGGTGGGTGATATCCGTAATAAAGCTCTGAAAATGGAGAATCTTACCGTCTTTATCCCTTACCACACTGACATTTAGGGATATCCAAATTGTACCTCCCTCCCGGAGATTACCTTTGCACTCAAAATTAAGCACTTCATCATTTTCTCTCAAAATACGCATGAGCGCTTCTCTATCAGAGAGAGCGGCATACAGATGAGTGGTAATACCATTTACAGACTCAATCAGTTCATCTGGTGAATCATAACCGAACATCTTGGCCATGGCAGGGTTGGCTGATAAAAGCCGGCCGTCGGGGGTAGTGGTGGTAATGCCGATGGGAGCGTTCATCAGGATGTCATGAGCACCAGGAAAATTTACTGAATCTGGCTGATTTTTCTTCTTGGAAGGTCGGGACATGCTGGACTCCGAAAAAAATAAAATTACTCTGAAAAAAACAGGGGGCTTGAGGTGTGACAGTATTTTTCAGATAAATTAATGTATCGCTGAAAGCAAAAGTTATTAATAAGGGAGCCACAGATACTGCGGCTCCCTCAATTCAATATGCGCCCCGATCAAGCTCAGGTGCTTAGAGCCTGGTTTGCCTCCGGATTCTGATTTGGCGTTTCAACGCCTTCTTTTCCGGCCGGGGCAGTTCCGGTTTCCTGGACAATAGCCAGTTCTTCTGAAGAAAAGACCTTGTTCACGTCTATTATGATGATAAACTTGTCATCCTGTTTGCCCATGCCCTGGATAAACTCGGTATTTATCTTTGTGCCCATCTTTGGGGGAGGCTCGATGTTGTTTTCGTCGATCTCAAAAACTTCCTGCACGGAATCAGCCAGAGCACCCATTATGGTGGATTCCCCGTCAATCTGAACCTCTGCTATTATTATGCAGGTATCCACTGTGCGCTCGGTTTTTTTCAGACCGAATTTCAGCCTCAGGTCAGCCACCGGAACCGCCCTGCCCCGGAGATTGATTATACCCAGCAGAAACTCCGGGGTCCTGGGAACCCTGGTAATGGAAGTATAATCAAGTATCTCCCAGACATTGGCTATGTCTATGGCGTATAATTCCTCAGCCAGAGTAAAGGTCAGGTACTGATTGGTCACCAGCACCTTGTCTTGTTTCTCTGTCATATTCGCTCCTGTATTGTTAAGGCTTGCGGCCGCGGGCAGGAGTATTCAAAAAAAGCTTCCCCCAGACCCGTGACCCTCAAGCCTGCTTGATTATATTCTAATACTTTTCAAAATCCTTATCCATATCGTCTGAGCCCATGTCCAGGGCAAAACGCTGGTCATCCTTTTTCTTTTCATTGCCCAGGGCCTTTTTAGGAGCCTGCTTATGCGTGTCTTTCTTCACGCTTACCCGGCGCATTTTAGGGCCACTGAATCCGGCTTCATCCCCGATCCTGAAAAAGGCCATGGTGGCCTGAAGCTGTTCAGCCTGGCTGGACAGTTCCTCGGCAGTGGAAGACATTTCTTCGGCCGCGGAAGC
>JAWOGL010000038.1:0-14503 GCA_046496945.1 Desulfonatronovibrio sp. | reverse complement strand
CATAGTTTTCGTGATATTCAGACCTTTGAACCAGTTCTTCCTGCCTTTTAAGATAACCCTCAAATTTTACTTCTATCTGTACCTGAAATAACAGGTCTTTATCAAAATCAGCAAGCTCAGGCCAGAAGGAAGCAAGATCTTTAATTTCAAGTTGCGGCTGCCTCAGGAGATCAGCAAGTGTAATGGCTTTTTTGGGAATACTGGCGTTAATATTTTGCAATATGTCTCTGGTAGCCGCGTCAGGACGAACTATTGTCGAATTCAGACCGTTACTGATCCTGGCGATTTTATCATTCTTATCCTGAAAAATATCCCATTGAGCGTCCTTGACCAGACCTGTTCTTCTTCCCGCGGGAGTAAGTCTCTGGTCTGCATTGTCTTCCCTTAACAGCAGGCGGTATTCCGCCCTGGAGGTAAACATGCGGTAAGGCTCCATGGTGCCTTTGGTAACCAGGTCATCAACCAGCACTCCTATGTAAGCTTCACTGCGTTTGAGCACAAAATCATCTTGTCCTTTATGCCTGGAACATACGTTCAAAGCGGCCCACAGGCCCTGGGCGGCTGCTTCCTCATAGCCTGAGGTCCCGTTAATCTGCCCAGCACAGTAGAGCCCGGATACGGTTTTAAGTTCCAGAGTGGGCTTAAGCTGGGTGGGAAATATATAGTCGTATTCAATAGCATACCCGGGCCTTGCGATTATCGCCTGTTCCAGGCCGGGAATTGTCCTGAGCATTTCTTTCTGAATGTCCAGGGGAAGACTGGTGGGAATACCGTTGGGATAGACCTCAAAGCTGTCCAGACCTTCCGGTTCTATAAACAATTGATGTCTGTCCTTATCCGGAAACCTGGCCACTTTATCTTCAATGGAAGGGCAATATCTGGCTCCGGTACCTTTGATAACTCCCTGAAAAAGAGGAGAACGGTCGAAGCCTCCGGCTATGGCCTGATGGGTTTGCTGGTTGGTATAGGTTATATGGCAGGGCAACTGGGGCAGAAGTTCGGGCTTTTCTCTGAAGCTGAATCTGGGAGGCGGTTCATCCCCGTACTGTGGTTCCATGACCGAAAAATCTATGCTGTTTTTAAGAAGCCTGGGAACAGTGCCGGTTTTTAAACGCCCCAGTTCAACTCCCATTTTTAAAAGGGATTCTGACAGTCCTGCGCAGGCAGGATCACCCAATCTTCCGCCCTGATAATTATCCAGACCGATATGAATGAGCCCCCTCATAAAGGTGCCGGTGGTTAAAATAAGATTTCTGCACTGAATTTTTTCCCCGATCCTGGTCCGGATCCCGCGTACTTTTGAATCTTCAGTAATAATCTCCTCTACTGAAGCTTCTCTGATGTAAAGATTATCCAGGGTAAACAGAGTCTGCTGGACGGCTTCCATGTATTTGCGGCGGTCAATCTGAGCCCGGGTGGAACGGACCGCCGGTCCTTTTCTGGTATTGAGTCTCCTGAACTGAATACCGGCCATGTCAGCCCAGACACCCATGACTCCTCCAAGGGCGTCAATTTCCCTGACCATATGGCCTTTGGCCAGGCCGCCTATGGCAGGATTGCAGGAGAGGTGCCCTATGCGGTCTATATTAATGGTCAAAAGAAGTGTTTTAAGCCCCAGAGATGCTGCTGCGTGCGAAGCTTCACAGCCTGCATGTCCGGCACCCGCGACTATAAGATCAAAGACTTGTGGAGGTGGAGATTTAAACATTAAGGCATATTACCAGGGACTGGCAAGATATGCCATCACTCTGGCGTCATTAATGGTGTTGCTGATGCTGGAATATTCATTGGGTTGATGCGCGCTGCCGTTCAACGTCGCCCATACCACTGCGTTATATCCTTGGTGGCGGAGAAAGGAGGCAACTGTTCCTCCCCCTATTCCCTGAGGAACAGCCTCAACCTTGTAAATCTTTTTTATAGCCCGAGTCAGACTGGTAACTATTTCGCTGGAGGGATCAGTAAAGGGTGCAGACTGTTCTCTGAGCACTGTTTCACACTTAATTGCAACCTGGTATTCTGACTCAATTTCCGAAGCAATGTGCTTTACTTTATCCATGACCCGGTCGAGTTTATAATTGGGCAGTACCCGGCAGTCTATATAAAATACATCCAGACCTGGTATAGTATTAATATTGGGGACATTAGCTTCTTTTTTGGTCGGGCAGAAAGTAGATTCAGGCGGACTGAACAATTCACTTTCATCCGGAAAATGGTTATTCAGTTCTTTAGTTCTGAGGATAAAGGCGGAAGAAGCCATCAGGGTATTGATCCCTTTGTCCGGACGCGAAGCATGACATTGTTTGCCCGTTACGGATATTTTTATCCAGAGCATGCTTTTTTCAGCCACTTCCACAAGTTTGGCGTCAGGTGTCCCAAAATCAGGAACCAGATAAAGGTCATCCTTGCCCAGAAGATCCTTCTGCTGCTCCAGAACAAAAGGTAAACCATGCTTATTGCCGGTTTCTTCATCCGAAACCAGGATTATCCCCAGATTGATATCCGGCTTGATACCGGTTTCCAGAAAAGCACAGGCAGTGAGAACAGAGGATACAATGCCCTGATGGTTATCCTCAACTCCCCTTCCATACATGAGATCGTCTTCCACCCTGACTTTGAAGGGATCGCTGTGCCACAGGCTCAAATCACCGGCAGGCACAATGTCCATATGGGAAATAATCCATAAAGTTCTGGAAGTGTCTTTTCCGGGAATCCTGGCAATTATATTAGGCCGGTAGCCGTCTTCAACCCTGGAATCAGGAGAATTGACAGTGACGATTTCTTCAAAACCGCAATCCTGAAGAAAGGAAACAAGAAAATCAGCTTTTTTCTTTTCTCCTGACCCCTGGTTGTCAGGACCAAGTGCTGGCAGGGCCACAAGTTTCTCCTGAAGCCTGACAACCCTGTCCCTTTGTTTTTCCAGATATTCGGATATCTTACTCATAATTATCCTGAAGGATAAATTCCCATCCCCAAAGATCTTCTTTACGGATGAAAACTATATTAACGGCGTCCCCGGGCTGCACGCTTGGAAGCCTTGAGCGGATTAATCTTTACCTGTCCGGATTTGTCCACAGTAGCCTTGATGTGGGTAGCAAAGTTGCAGGCTCCATGCTCCCATTTGGCCGCAGGATCAGGATAGCTGTTGCAGTAAACCTTGCCTTCAAATTCAGTAGTTCGATCACAACCTTCACACTTCTCTACTACAGGATAACACTGCCCTCCAACATAAGTGCAGCCGTCTGAAGACATCAGGGCACAGTCAACGCCTTTTTTAATTGTAACGCATTTCATAAGAACACCTCTTAACTTAATAATAGTCTATATTTATTTGACATGAAAAATATCAATTTTTTCCATCAGGAAACAAGGGCGGGGAATGGACTGAAAACAAAAAAACGGCCTCAGGCCGGAAAAATTATCATTATAGTAAATTTATCCCGTATTACCGGGCATTTGAATTAAGAAAAACGGCCACGTTCCGGAACATGGCCGTTTAAGAATTCTCGACTATAAAGCCGGATTAATTCAGATTAAATTACATGCTAAAGACAGACAATTTGATTAAAATGCCTACATTAGCAGGAAGAACAGGATGAACAACCACTGGGATCAACCTGCAGGCTGGAATTAATTACAAACCCGGCTTCTGTTAAATCAACTTCGATGGGGGCTACTGTATCCAGCAGGCTTTTATCCACCAGAAACTGAAAACCTTTTACATCAAAGGCATTATCGTTATCTTTTTGCTCATCCAGAGCAAGGGCCAGTCTCGGCCCGCCTCAGCCGGCTGCCAGGTACACCCTGATAGGTGATTTTTCCTGGGTTTCAAAATACTTATCCAATTGAGTCTTGGCAGGATCAGTTAATTCAAACATTAATATAAAACCTCCTTATTTGAAAGAAACAATTACTAAATTGCCTTTTAAGGTTTGTCAACCTTGGTACTCTAAACTTATTTTTTCAGAGGATAAAGCTGAGCGCAGAGCATACCCGTCAACATCAGCAGGCAGCCTGCAATTTCCCGGCCTCCCAGTATTTCGTTCAGGATAATCCAGCCCGCCAGAACCGCGAAGACCGACTCCAGACTGAGAATAATGGCTGCGTGGGCCGGAGGAGCCTGGCGTTGAGCCACAATCTGTAATGTATAGGCTATCCCGGCAGACATGATGCCTCCGTAAAGTATGGGGATAATCCCGTCAATGAGCGCGCTTGGAAGTACCTCCTCAAACACAAAGGCCACGACAAGGCTCAG
Organism: Desulfonatronovibrio sp.; assembly: GCA_046496945.1. GTDB lineage: Bacteria > Desulfobacterota > Desulfovibrionia > Desulfovibrionales > Desulfonatronovibrionaceae > Desulfonatronovibrio. The sequence goes on along the minus strand of JAWOGL010000038.1, from coordinate 10,251 downwards.
CACTGAAGTAACCGCAAACTGAGCCGCCGCCAGTTTTACGCAATCCACCCGGGCTACCAGCCAGCCGATAGCCAGAACATGCAGGGCAAAAGCAACCGCGCACAAAAAAACCAGAAAATCCCCCAACTCAATGCGCAAATCATCTGAAATGGTCAGCAGGTACAATCCGGCCACAGCCAGAACAGCTCCAATCCAGACCCCGGCACCGGGACGCTGCTTCCAGACAAGCCCCAGAACAGGAACAATCACCACATAAAGACCAGTAATAAAACCGGCCTTTCCCGCGGTAGTATAAACAATGCCTACCTGTTGAAGACTGCTGCCCAGAAACAAAAGAACACCTGTAATAAGACCGGCTTTAAAGAAATAGCCCGGACTGCTCTCCTGAAAAGACAGGTCTGTGATATTTTTTTTATGCCTGTACCATATAAGGGGAATCAAAGTAACGGCTCCCAGGCCGAACCTGATTCCATTATAAATAAAAGGACCCATATGATCCATTCCAGCCCTCTGAGCAACAAATGCCGATCCCCAGATAAGGGCGGTGAGAAGAAGAAGCGCATCAGCCTTGAAAGTGCCTGGAATAACGTTTTTCATTAAGGTATTGTCTCAGTTGTTTTGTTGCCGGCTTAGTTCACTGGAAAGAAAATATTTACTCTGAATCCGCAAAATCTTTTTTCTGCAAAAAGGCTGCTGCCAGCTTCCTGGATTCAGCATGTAACCCGCAGGCATAAAAACGGGCTTATTATTCTTTCACCCCCTCCTTGTCAAAGCCTTACCTGGCTGACAGGCCAATTTGACACCACAGGCTCCATATTTTAATGAATATGATAAATAAACATCAGGAGACACTTATGATCAGCATCAATGAAAATTTTCTTAAACTCAAATCATCATATCTTTTTGCGGACATAGCCGGCAGGATCGAAAAATTTCAAAAGGAAAATCCAGATAAGGAAATCATCAAACTGGGAATCGGAGATGTAACCCTGCCCCTGCCCCTGGCCTGCGTCAAAGCAATGCATGAAGCTGTTGACGAAATGGCCATATCCAGCACATTTAAAGGCTATGGCCCGGAACAGGGCTATGCTTTTCTGCGCGAGGCCATTGCCGAATCAGACTTTCAGGCAAGAGGGGCAAAAATTGATGCCGATGAAATATTTATCAGCGACGGTGCCAAATGCGACACAGGAAATATCCAGGAACTATTCGACACTGACACAGCAGTAGCGGTTCCGGATCCTGTTTATCCTGTATATGTAGACACCAATGTAATGGCCGGACGAACAGGCTCTTTTGAAAACGGAAGATATCAGGGTCTGGTGTATCTGGACGCTACAAAAGAAAACAATTTCATTCCCGACCTCCCCGGCTCACCGGTAGATCTCATTTATCTGTGTTATCCCAACAATCCTACCGGAGCCACCATAACTAAAGGAGAACTGGCCAGGTGGGTCGAATACGCCAGAGAGAACAAAGCCCTGATTCTTTATGACGCGGCGTACGAAGCTTTTATTCGTGACCCCGAACTTCCCAGATCTATTTACGAAATCCAGGGAGCCGCTGAAGTGGCCATAGAATTTCGCAGCTTTTCCAAAACCGCCGGGTTCACCGGAACCAGATGCGCTTTCACTGTTGTTCCTAAAGAATGCCGGGCCTATGACAGACAGGGAAATAAAATCGCCGTCCACGGACTCTGGAACAGAAGACACTCCACCAAATTCAACGGTGTGTCCTATCCTGTTCAGAAGGCGGCTCTGGCTGTATACAGTGAAAAAGGACAGCAGCAGGTCCGGGAAAATATTGATTATTACCTGACCAACGCGTCCGTCATCAGGCAGCGCATGACCAAGCTGGGCTTTGAATGCGCTGGAGGCATCAATTCCCCTTATATCTGGATCAACGGAAAAAAAGACTCCTGGAGTTTTTTTGACGATCTGCTGAGCAAAGCAGGTGTTGTGTGTACTCCAGGTGAGGGCTTCGGACTCGGGGGCAAGGGCTACATCCGCATCAGCGCCTTTAATACCAATGAAAATGTGGAAAAGGCCATGCATAGAATTGAAGAAGCCTTGTAAAACGCAACAGGACAATCCATGTTTCCAGAACTTGATACGCACAACGTGTTTTACTCTTTCTCCCCAAAGCTCAAACCAGCCCTTCGCGTAAAACAGAACCAGGAATTCATCCTTAAAACCCTGGACTGCTTTTCCGGGCAGATCAGGTCTGAACAGGATATTCTGGACCGCCTGGACTGGGAACAGGTAAATCCGGCCACAGGGCCGGTATTTATTGAAGACGCCCGCCCGGGAGATGTTATCGGCTTTGACATTCTTGAAATCAAGCCGGGTCCTGATTCCAGAGTTGTAGTGGCCAAAGGTGAAGGCCTTCCCGGAGAAATGATTTCCAAAACTGAAACAGCCATATTAAAGCACGAAGATAATTATCTGAACTTCAAGGGGTTGGCCAGAATCCCTGTAAATCCCATGATCGGAGTCATTGGCGTAGCTCCCCGGAACAGGGAAATTCCCAACGGCACACCTGAAAAACATGGCGGGAACATGGACTGCAAGCTTATTACCGCCGGCTGCAGGATTTATTTTGAAGTGGAGGTGGAAGGAGCCCTTTTCGGATGCGGGGACCTGCATACCGCCCAGGGTGACGGAGAAATAGGCGTTTCAGGTGCTGAAACTTCAGGAGAAGTGCGCGTCAAAGGATCTGTTTACCCCGCATTCCAGGGCCTCCCTACTCCATTTGTAGAAACAGAAGAGATAGTGGCAACTATCTGTTCAGCCAAAACATCAGATGAAGCCGCAAAAGGGGCTGTGAACAACATGATTACATTTCTGAACAGATTTGCTCATATCCCAAAAAATCACGCGGCCATGCTCATGAGCATGGCCGGAGACCTGCGTTTCTGTCAGGTAGTTGACCCCTTAAAAACAGTTCGCTTTGAACTTCCCAAAAGCGTTCTGCCCATACTCAACGCACGGCTCAAGCAGCATCAATAAATCCGGCGCCTCAACAATCTATGCCGCCTAGAAGTCGTTGAAGCCAGGGACATGGATATAATCATGCGGGGTCGTGTCCTTATTGTCCCGGGCGGCAGACATCTTATGCTTCATAAATCAAGCCGCAAGTAAATTGCCAGGGTACGGAAAGGAGCGTTAGTTAGTTTCCGGAAAGAAAACCGTCAGTTTCAGCATCCTGAAAGAAAGACTTTCCGGATGAAAACTAGTTAATGGACATTTTTCTGGACTCCCACCTCTGACAAAGGCAGTGTAAAAATTATGGATGTTCCCTGGTTGATCCTGGACTTTGCCCAAATCTTTCCCTGATAATGCTCCACAATCTGCTGGGCGATAGTCAGGCCCAGGCCGGTACCCTTGGGTTTGCCCTTTTTAGTGTCAGTTTTGGCCTGTTGAAATCTTTCGAAAATCTTTTCCAGCTGATCCTGAGCGATGCCCTCGCCTGTATCGCGAACTTCAACTTTGAGATTGCCGCTGTCAATCCCGGCAATAACCTCCACCTTTCCTTTCTCGGTAAACTTGGCCGCGTTGGTCAGGAGATTGGCCATAACCTGCTCCATCTTGTCCCTGTCTATACGGATTACCGGTAGATTTTCTTTGATGATCGTTTTTAAAACAACCCCGGGCTTGTCTACAAACTCTCCCTGTGCCGCCTGGACGGAATTCTCAATAATCTCCCGGGCCGAAACATTGCCATCGTTCCATTTCATTCTTCCTGACTCAATCTTGTTCAGGTCAAGAACATCGTTGATCAGTCTGGTCAGTCTCCAGCCTCCATGTTCGATGATGTCCAGATTTTTGGTGATCCTTGCTCCCCGCTCTTCAAGCTTTTTATCCTGTCCGGCCAGAGGCAGAAAATTGCGGGTAAACTCCCTCTTGATCAGGGTGGCAAAGCCGAGAATAGATGTCAGAGGGGTGCGCAGTTCGTGAGATACTGACGACAAAAAGGCCGACTTCATCTCATCGAGTTCGCGCAAGCGCTTGTTTGCTTCACGAAGCTTTTCGGTTTCCCGGCGCAGGTCTCTGGTTCTTTCCTCTACTCTTTTTTCCAGATCTTTGTTAAGATTCTCCAGCTGCAGCCTGCGCTCTTCCTCTTTCCGGCGAAGAAACTGGAGTCTGTGGATCATCATGTTAAAATTGCGGCATAAGAAACCCATCTCCCCGGAGGCCTTTTCAGGAGCTCGAACGGAAAAATCTCCATTCATGACATCGTCACAGACTCCGACCAGTTGACGAACCGGATTGAGCAGTTTTTTGAGGAAGAATGCCAGAACCCCGCCCAAAAGAAATATCGCGGCCAGAGAAGGAAGAAATATGCTGAGCACAAACCTTGGCAGGGCCGAGTCAAGCTCGTCCGCGTATGCGGAAGCGCATACATACCAGCCCGTGACCGCCTCTCTGGTACACCAGGCGGTTTTAGAATAGTCAAAATTGCCTTTGTCATCAGGCCTGTCCCAAACATAGGATAAACGGTTCTTTCCCCAGGGTTGCTCTGAAGTGTGAATCAATGCTTGACATAAAAGGTCCTTGGACGCCGGCTCCATCAAATGAGAAATACTTTTATCTTTCAGGGTGGGATGACCTATCATATTGCAATCTTGATCAAAAAAGAAAAGATAACCGCTTTCACCTATTATAATCTCTCCGACTCTGGCCCTGATTTCATTAAGATTGATCTCACTCATCAACTCCAGGTCCTGTTCAACGTCATTCATAAAGACGTCGGCACAAATCACAAGATCCCATGGTTCATAATACAGGGCCGCCGTTAGTTTGAATTCCTGACGCAGGGTAATCTCGTTAAACCAGGGATATAAAGTATAAACCTGCTCTCCTCGAACCGCATTTGCTGCTTTTTTCGCCAGTTCCTGGAAAACAGGCCTGCCGGTTGCGTCCGGAAAAAACTCAGCCGAATACCCGCGAAAAGCGGGATTGGGATGCACTACAAGGCGCTGATGCCTGTCAAAAACAAAACCCAGACTTTTATCCCTGCGGACAATTCCGTTTAAAATCTCAAAAGCCTTTTCTTTGGCTTCTTCGGAGCTTAACAAGCCTTTATCAACCTGGGAAAGATAGAAATCAAAAATATCCGCTGTATAAATATTTATCTTCTGCAGGCTTTTTTTGCTGTTTTCCAGGTGCTGAATCCTGGCCATTTCCACGCCAATCTCGGATCTGGCCATGAGATCGGTTACATTTCTGAGTACTGTGTAACTTTTATCAGAGTACATTTCATGAACAATGTCACGACCAATCCAGGTAGCCGCTATCATGACGCCGGCAACCGCTATGAGTCCAAACACAACAATTCCCAGGATAAATTTCCACAAAGTAGTACTAAACATGCTCACTTTGCGCCTAATCCAGGTGCTTCTGCTGTCATCAATCATGAATTATTCCTGAAATCTCTCAAGATAGGGAGCAAATCCCATGTCTATTCTTCTGGCCTTCCATTCTTCAGGGAACAACACTATGTCAGGGCCGGGACGGGACTCAAGAACCGTGAAAAAATCCTGTCGAAAAGGATCTGACAGAACCTGGGACGGACTGTTGCCTCTGACCAGATACACTGTCTGCACAGACTGATGATCCAGGGCTCTCCATGTCTGTTCATCTTTAAGCAGGGTATAGCTGTGACCTTCCAGAGCCTTAACCACGTCCTCTTTTTTAAGACTCCCGGCCCTGTGCGCAGCTGATGCATATTCATGCACTATCGTATAAGCGCTGGCTCCGGAAGTGCTGGCATTACGTCTGAAGCGGCGCAGAAATTCGTCTGTAAACTCCTGTCCTCTGGAATACCCGAACAGATAAGGAATTTTCCAGTACCACGGCAAGGTACCAACCACACCTTTCATGACTGCATAGCCAGCTCGTTCCGCCATGCCCAGGGTAAGATTAGGAACCACTATCTGAGACATCTCGTTCAGCCCGAGACTTCCGGCCTGAGTAAGAGCATGGGCCAGATCTTTTCCAAAAAGAGACAGGACAAGCACATCCGGATCAGCTACGGACGCCCTGTTCAGGGCATCATAAAAATCCATGCTCCCCAACGGCATCAGAATTCGGGGATGTTCACCCAAATCATGAGTTCCAGTAACATCCCTAATGCTTTGCTCTGTGGTCCAGCCCCAGGTATAATCAGCAGTAATGTAAAAATAGCGCTTTCGGTCAAATCGCTCATTAAGCCAGGGGCCCAGAACTTGTGCGGACATCCAGGAATTGTTGCATTCTCTGAAGCATGAACGATGGGCATGTTCCAGGGTGGTGGCGGTGGAATAGGTAAGGGTGCCAAAAAAGAGAACATCATTCGCATGACATATTTCGCAGGCAGCAATGGCCACTGAACTGGATGATCCGCCGAAAATCATGGAGCAGCCCTCATCAATGAGTTCCTGTATATTTGCTCTTGTCAGGATCTCGTCTGAGTTGGAATTTCTGGTTCTGAGCTCTACCCTGCGGCCCAGTATTCCGCCGTTCTGATTGAGTTCATCCACCGCCATGCGCGCTGCACGGATCTGATCAAGTCCTTCCACGGAATAAGGACCGGTTAATGGATAATTAATACCCAGCAACACCGGGTTCTGACCGGCGAAGGTTAATGCCGGCTGAATAACAGCCAGTAAAACCATAAATAAAAATAATTTTTTACGCATAAACTTGACAGCCGGGATTTATTTAAACAGCCAGTTAAACCAAAAACAAAATGGTCATGTGTCCCATTTTCATTGACACATTCCGCTTAAGAAAATCGGATCGGCACCAGGATTAAATAGACATGGTGAATACTTATTCCAGACCTCACTTTTCATCTTCCGGCATGATCATAACAAGGACATCGTCAATGCGGGAAATTTTTTCGACCGCGGCAGGTTGACTCATTTCCTTGCCGGGCAAAAAAACAGTTCCGGAAAATTTATCTTTAAAAGCCAGGTTTAGTTCCTCAGGCTTTATGTATCTCAGTTTACCCGCGGAAATCATCAACATGTTTTTTTCAGGCTTGACATTGGGCACCAGAATACACTTGCGTCCCTGGATGCGTCCTCCATGGATCAAACCCCGCACAGTCTGGACAAGCAAGGCTTCATCCACCGGTTTTGCGAGAGCCGCGTCTGTTCCTTTTACTGCCCGACTGGGATAGGCGGAAAGAATGGTTACAGGAATATCTTTGGTTACTGAATTTTCCCTGATGAGACGCAGACATTCCGCTCCATCCATGCCCGGCATCATCAGATCCATTATAATGCATTGAGGAAGCAACTTCTCGGCTGTTATCAAGGCACTGCTCCCATCTGGCTCAGTAATGACCCTGAAGCCTTCATCAGCAAATAATTGCTGCAGATAATCACGAATTGCCGGACTGTCGTCAACAGCCAGGACAAGAGGCGCCCCGCTGTCCATCTTAACTGGTTTTCTGATCTCCGGCGCAATGGAATCATCTCTTGACGGCAGTCCTGCTGCCGGAATCCGGAACTTGAATGAACTGCCTTTTCCGAATTCGGATTCAACCCAGATTCTGCCTTTGTAATGCTCGACAATTTCCTTGCAGATAGCCAGCCCCAGACCTGTACCCTTGATTTCTTCCCCCTGTCCGCGCTTCTCCAGCTGATGAAACTTATCAAAAATTTTATCAATTTCCTGGTCCGATATTCCAGGTCCGGTGTCGGACACCCGGACTTCCACGAATTCATTGTCAATATTGACAGCTTCCACGGTGACGTTTCCCCTGGAGGTGAACTTGGCGGCATTGGAAAGCAGATTTATCATCACCTGGAGCATACGGTCCACATCTACATAGACCAGGGGCAGATTATCCTCCACCATGATTCGCAGATCAACATCCTCTTTGCCCTCAAACTGAGCGCGCAAAGAATGGCCTGCATGAAGGACAAAATCAGAAACCTGGACCATCTTGTCATTCCACTCAATTTTGTCGGCCTCGATCTTTGTCAGATCCAGAAAATCATTGATCAGCCTTGTCATGCGCTGGCCCTCCTGAACAAGGATGTCCAGATTGCCCATGATTTTCTCTGCCTGAGCGTTCAATTTTTTATCATTTCCGGCCAGAGGAACAAAGTGGCGGGCAAAAGTCTTGCCTGTAATCTTGGCAAAACCCAGAAGGGAAGTCAGAGGAGTGCGAAGTTCATGAGAAACCGAACTAAGAAAGGCTGATTTAATCTCATCCACACGCCGCAATTGCTGGTTGGAAAACTCAAGCTCCTCACTCTTGCGCGTGAGTTGCCTGGTTCGTTTGCGGACCATGAATTCCAGGTTGGCATGGCGCTTGATCAAGGTAGCCACCATATCCGTCTGCGTGATAAGCCCCTTTAAACGTCCTTCCTCATCAGCCACGGCAAATCGCCTTACGCCGAGATCATTCATCATTGAAACAGCGTCAAACGCATACATATTTTCATCAACAGAATGCACTGGAGAACTCATTACCCTGTCAACAGCCCAGCCAAGCATATCCGGCCCACCACCTGCAAGTTTGCTCACAAGATCACGTTCTGTAATGATGCCCACTGCACAACCATGTTCCACAACAGGAATACAGCTGATCCTCTGCCTGGTCATGAGCCTCAGAGTTTCACCCACCGACCCTTCAGGAACAATAGTGACTATATCACGGCTCATGACATCAGCCACCGTCTTTACCTCGGAAAGATATTCGCGCCCCAGGTCAGCCATGAGGTCTGTAAAGGTCTTGACCCCAACCATGCAGCCCCGCTTATCTGTAACGATCAAATGACGAATCCTGTTTCCGCACATCTGAGAATAGGCTGAAAAAAGTTCAGTATCTTCAGATATTGTGATCACTCTGGAGCTCATTATGTCGCGAACCAGATAACCTTCCAGATTATGTCCGGTTTTAAGCATTAATTTTGCCAGGTCACGTTCAGTAAGAATACCGATTGCCGCCTCACCCCGAACTACCGGCAGACATGAAATATTTTTATTTTTCATGAGCATGACAGCATCAAGCAGTGACTGGTCAGGCTCAATACAATATACATGAGTGGTCATGATTCTTCCTTTTTGACGATTCTTCATTTTATGCAACCTTGAAAATCCGGGCACAGGACGGATAACAGCGTGTTGAAAAAGTCCATATCAGGCTGGCTGTTCAAAAAATTCCAAGCGTCAGTCCCGCTACCCACTTAAGAATCCACTAAATATTTATGCCGAGATAATACTCACTTAAGTGGGTGCCGGATAAAGAACAAAAAAAGTTCCCGGAATCATTTTTTTATTACTTTTCAACGTTGAACATTGAACATTGAACGTTGAACTAAACTTATAGCGAAAAAGCCAATTGGGAGATTTTTCAATTGCCAGATAAGACTGACCAAACATAAACAAGCGGGGTTTATTATCTACAATATGAGAAGAAAACACTTCAGGGTGAGATTATCAAAGATTCAGGAATCGACGGGACATTTCCAGGATTTCATCAGGATCAAAAGGCTTGGTCATGTATTTGAAGGCGCCGTGTTCAAGCCCCTGCTTGCGATCAATTTCCTGACCCTTAGCCGTCAGAAGGACAATCTTGACTTTTTCCAGGCCGGGTTCTCCCGATACAACTCTGCAAACTTCGTATCCGTTCATCTGCGGCATCATAACATCCAGAAAAACCAGATCCGGAACTTCGGTGCGAATGAGTTCCAGTGCTTCCGCTCCGTCACCCGAAGTAATTATCTCCACCAGATAATCCTCCTCCAGTTCTTCCAGGGTCTGTTCCAGAAGCATCCTGACATGCACCTCATCATCCACAATCAATATCTTTTTGGACATAAATAAAAGTCCTTAAGTAGAAATTAAATAATTAATCAGGCAGCATAATACGTTCATAAAAAAAAATAATAAACTATACAAGCAAAAAAAATTTTGGACTTAAGAATACAATAATTAAGCTGTTTGTATCTGTGACTGTTCACCATAGGGTCTGGTCTTTTCTGATCTCAAGATTCAGGTGCCCTGGACAATTAAAATTTCAGTGAATAACTGGCCGCAATCTTTTATTTCATTGTAACTATGGTTCATCCGGTTCAAGCGTACTTAGCCGGGAAAAGGCTTAAAGCAATGTTGACTGCATATTAGGGCCAAGACATAAGATTTTTTTTGTCTCTCGCCCGCTCCAGGAGTCGCTAGAGGCGCTGAGTTCGCAGAGAAGAGAAAGCGTTTTTTCATTTCTGCGAAGATATAGCCTTAAATTTAAAGTCTTCAG
>JAWOGL010000031.1:0-3121 GCA_046496945.1 Desulfonatronovibrio sp. | reverse complement strand
ATCAATGGTTCCTTCACTGATTCCGAATTCATCAACGGAATCAGGGTCAGTAAAGATAACATCCCATTCAGATAAAGAAAGGTCTCCGCCTCCGCCTCCACCTCCGCTGCCCCCGTCTCCACCGCCCCCATAGGCCAGAGCTGATGCAGGAGCGATCAAAAGAAAAATAAACATCAGACAAAAGACAGCATGCTTCCAGCATAGAATTTTCATGGCCGGCCTCCTTGATGAATTTTTTAACAATTCTATTTTGCTCCTGAAATCCCTGGAAGTAAAGATGTTTCTTGGCTTTTGAGACGGGATTTTCGCAAAATGTGAGGGGAAGTGGAATACAGGCTTTCAGGGGGTATGGGCAAGGACCTGGAAAACGCGGTTCTTTCTGGAACTGGGGCGCGTCGGGGCAGAGTTTTTTACTATTTTTGCTTTGTTTGTGTAAAATGGAAATCCCCTTCTTATTGCACCCATGCTCTGCGTGGCAGCATCTCCTGACCGCTCTGCGGTCTTCTTCATGAAATATATGGACGCGGAGGGTCCGCACCCCGCATCAAGCACTGGAAGATTAGTGCGGATTTTTATACAGGTCATCATGAGTCAGGATGCGCAGGAGCCTGACTGGCAATGACCACTCAGGGCTTCCAGAGGGCTGAAGGGCTGATGGTTCAAAAGAGAGCCGATGTTTTTTGTCCACCCGGGCCGCCCAGGCTGTTGGATCGTTAGTAATCCGCTCAATGGAAAGTCCTGGATGAAGAGGATTTTTTTCTAAGAACGCCAGGCACTTGGCTATTTTTTTTATAAGGGCTTTATTGGTTTTAAGTTTTTCCAGGTCAGCAGAAAACTTTTTATTCAGTATCAGCTCGGGCATAGCCCATCTCCTGTTCAAACCATTCCGGAAATGCGCTCTTTTCTGATTCTCTGGCTGCCTGAAGCTTGGATAAGCCTTCATCACTCAGCTTTATTGTCCGGTATATTTCAACTGGATACAAGGTGATTGCCCCGCCGGGTTCAATGGCAAGCTCCAGGTGAGATCCCGGACCAATCCCCATGTCTTTGCGTAGTGACGCCGGCAGACTGATGCTGCCTCTTTTATCGATGGTGACAAGCATACGTTCCTCCATGTTTTGACTGGATGTAAATCAAGGGAGCATTTGGTATTTATTAATAACATTATGCGCAATACGTCAATATGTCAATTTGTCGATTCAAGCTGTATGACAAAAAGTTTAAAAATATTATCAATAGGCCCCAAATGATTTCACTGGGATAGTCTTCTCCCTGTTTATATGCTATAAATATAACTTTCTCCAGACGACAATTAACCTTAACAGACTGTTGAAAATGTCCTTACCCAGCAGACTGTTCAAAAATTCCAAGCGACAGTCCGGCACCCACTTGAGTGAATATATCTCGGCATGATTAATTACTAGTCAACTCAAGTGGGTGCCGGATAAAAAAGCAAAAAAAGTTCAAGATCGAAGTTTACCCCGTGAAATCTTCTTTCGTTTCACTGGGGCGTATTTAGGATACGTAAGCGTTTGAATTTTTTGTGGCGACGCAGCATTGGGAGATTTTCAACAGTCTGTTAAGGTTCTTCGTTAACCAGGAACAGCAGCACAGCTGCCGATTGACAAAAAGAAAGAACAAGGCAATTTCATTGAAAAGTCGAATTTGTGGTTCGAATTTTCAATGAGACGGGTGAGCAAGTCGCTGCGTTGTGCGCTGATTGATCTCAGGCTTGATGAGATATATATTGTTTATCCAGGATCACGAAAGCATTCCCCTTGATAAGAAGGTCCTCGTTCTTAGTTCTTTGTTCTAGTTAACGAAGAACCAGGAACGACGAACCAGGAACAGCGGCGCAGCCGCAGCGTAGCAGCAGAATGATTCTTGACAGACTGGTGTTTTGGTGTTTATGTGTTGGTTATTGTGTATGAATTGATTAGGAGCATTCCGTGTTTTTTGTAAACATAGTAATGATCAAGTTTTTTGGTAACTATTCAGCAAGATCGAATAAGAAGACCTGGACCCCGGATCCGTCATCCCGGACTCGATCCGGGACCGGGGTGACGGTTAAAGCAGGCCTGTACCCTTTTCCGTCATTCCGGCGAAAGCCGGAATCCAGTGCGGTTGAATAGCCATATGCCGTACATGGTGAATATTTACGTCAGTTGAAGCTATTTGCTGTAAAATGCAATAGATTACGGTCAGGCACGGGGACTGTCCCTGGCTTCGGGACTGTCCCATTAAATTTTCAAAAAAACACGGAATGCTTCCAATAGATTTCAGGAGGATTTATGGGCAGACTGACTATTAACCTGGAAGATGAAATACATCTGGCCTTGAAAGAGACTGCTGTAAGGCAGGGACGCAGCATTGGCAAAATCATTGAGGAAAGTCTCTTGTTTAGAGGTATCAAATCAACCAAGAGTGCCCGAAATCTGGTGGAGCGTACCAGATCAGAATCCACCTGCAGCCCTGAAGATGCTCTTGCTTTAGCCATTGAAGAAACCCGAAGCTTCAGATCGTCATGATCCAGCGCGTCTTTGTGGTGGACACAAATATCTTTATTGCCGGCCTTATAACTTCTGCGCCTAAAAGTCCTACAGCCTTGATTCTGGATGCCATGCTTAAAGGAAATATGGCATTTCTTCTTTCCCCGGAATTGCTCAGCGAATACCGAAACGTTCTGCTCAGACCTAAGATTGCCCGCATCCACAATCTGAATATGGATGAAGTTGACCAGGTTCTTGTTGAAATAACCGCTAACGCTGTCTGGAGGGAGATAGCTTTGGACACAGGGCATTCCTGTCCTGATCCCGGAGATTCTCATTTGTGGGCTTTACTGGATTCAGAACCTTCAGCAATACTGGTCACTGGAGACCAGTTACTCGTTAATAATCCCAGGCCCGGAAGTTCGGTCATTTCTCCTGCAGCGTGGTTAGTTCATTTTTCTGGTTTATCCGGCTGAAGCGTAATTTAGTGACTTACTCGTTTATTGCTGTAACAAAAATCAAGAAAATTTGTAACTGTTAACCATAACCGGAGCCTGCCTGGGGCTAAGGTTCTAAAATAATTTATCAGCCAGCCCCTGCGCTCGACGTAAAGGCAGACTGTAAGACAGACT
>JAWOGL010000274.1:0-3501 GCA_046496945.1 Desulfonatronovibrio sp. | reverse complement strand
TGGGCTGCGGTCCAGAAGAAGATTAATCGAAGTAACAAAGGCTGGGCCCCAAAGACAAGTGGGGAGCCGAAGAAAAGCTAATTCAAGGACCTTAAGAAGATGAGAGTTCTCCTTATCTCTGCGAATACTGAACAATTCAATATGCCTGCCATGCCTTTGGGGTTGGCATGTGTGGCGGAGGCCACCAAAATGGCGGGACATGATGTCGCCATGCTGGACTTGATGTTTCAAACGGATGTCAGCACTACACTTGAAGCTATGATTGCCGAGCTTCAACCTGAATGTATCGGAATATCAGTCCGAAACATTGACGATCAGCATATTGAAAACACTCAGTTTTTGATAGAGAAAGTAAAACAGGTGGTGAATGTCTGCCGAGGTTTTTCAACGTCACCCATAGTCCTTGGGGGTGCTGGATACAGCATGTTTCCCGAGAGTGCTCTGGCTTATCTTGATGCAGACTTCGGTATTGCAGGGGAAGGGGAAATTGCCTTTACAGACTTGCTAACCCACCTGCAAAACGATAACGATCCTTCTAAAATACCAGGTCTATTCATCAAAGGCGAAGGCTCTCAAGAACCCAAGACGTTGTGTAATAATCTAGATCAGCTTCCGCTACCTGAAACCAGCATACTTTCCGACTCAGCGTCGCAAAGTCGCGAACCTTGGATTCCGGTACAGACGAGGCGAGGGTGCGCTCTCAAGTGCAGCTATTGCTCCACCTCCACTATTGAAGGACCCATACTGCGGAAACGCTCACCAGAGATTGTTTCAGAGTGGCTTGAAAGCTGGGTGAGAGCCGGCTATGCGAATTTCTTTTTCGTAGACAATACCTTCAACCTCCCTCCAGCATATGCCAAATCAATATGTCAAAAGATCCTGGAAAGGAAACTGGATATGAGCTGGCGATGTATCATTTATCCCAATAAGGTCGACAGGGAATTGGTTGAATTGATGGCTACTGCAGGCTGCAAGCAAATAAGTTTGGGGTTTGAAAGCGGCTCGGTGCAGATGCTCAAGAACCTGAACAAACAGTTTACCTTGGATGATGTCCGTGTGGTATCTGATATGTTCGCCGATCGAGGGATTGAACAGATGGGTTTTTTGCTGCTGGGAGGGCCTGGTGAAACAAAGCAGTCAGTAGAAGAAAGCCTCGCCTTTGCAGATGATTTAAAACTTGATGCATTGCGAGTTACGGCAGGCATCCGTATATATCCGAATACTAAATTGGCTGAGACTTCAATAGATCAAGGAGTTATTAGCCCTGCAGTCAACTTGCTTCATCCGCATTTTTATCTATCACAAGAGTTGGAAGGCTGGTTATCTAATCGTTTGAAAGAGTGGGCAGCATCCCGCCCCCATGTGATTATGTAATTAATAATATGGTCATACATGTTGCTGCTCAGCTTGACGAGTCTTTGTAGTTCATAATCCGATGTTCTTGGGATTAGCTTTGGTTAACTTCAGATGGCAGTTACTCCATTTCAGATCAGTTCTATTGAATTGAGAAAGTCTATCTACTCAGGAAATAAATTAACCAGCCATTACCAGCTTTTCTTTAAGTTTGGCAATAGAAAGATCGACGGTGCAGGATTTCCTATGGAGTACGCTGACAAGCTGTTTAAGCCTTTTCAGCGGCTGCACAGCGAGAGCGAATTTTCCGGCACGAGCATAGGCCTCCCCATTGTCGAAAGAGTGACTAAAGGTCATGGCGGAGAAATCTGGGCGGAGGAAGAGCTCGGCAAGGGGCCGTCTTTTATTTTACCCTGAGCTCGTACAGATAGAGAACGACTGCCGTTGTGCTGCTGAAAGAGATCAGGCTGTTAAATTACTTCGCAAAGCCTTATTTGCTCAAGATAAGTACTTTGCGAAGGTATAGATCATGAGCCTTGCAGTTTCTCACTCCATCAGATCCGGCACCAGATTCACCTGAGAGAAGGGCTGGAGTTCATTGGGACGGAAACGTTTCAGCGTGATCTTCAGGTTAGCCCCGCTCACCTGAACCAGCAGATAATTATAATCCAGGATGCGCTGTTTGCCCTGCCAGTACAGCTCGGCGGGATACTCATCCTCCATAATGTTATGGGACAAATTCTGTTCTCCACCCCCTCCACCGGCGACAAAATAGCGGATGCCGTCTACTTTGTAGGCTTCAGTGGCGTGCACATGACCGTTAAAGACGGTAATGTTCAGCCTGTCGGCATACGATTTCAACAGCGGATGAGGATTCTGCTCCGGAGGCAGAGGACCAAAACCCGAACGGCAGAAGACCGGATTATGGAAGGTCAGAAACACATGCTCCTTATTTTTGGCCGAAGCATCCTCGAGCCACTGACCAAGCAGATTCATCTGCTCCTCATAACCCGGTGTCGATTTATACCACCTTTCAGGGGCCTGCGGGTCCATGATGCCAGTGTCCAGGAAAATAAAGCGGGCGTTGTGGTGATCGAAATAATACACCCTGTTTTCGGAGCTGAACCCATATTCGCTCAGATAGGGAAATATTTCCCGAAACCCCTGGATATCCTCATCTCCCCAGGTTTCATGGTTTCCCAGGGCCGGGAAGAATCTGGCGGAGAGCCGGCCCGGGCCACCCTCCGGCAGACGGGACAAAAAGCGCCGGTTAAAGTCCCGCCAGTAAGGGCTCTCCTGCGCCCCTTTTCCCTGAAAACCAAAATAGACGATGTCCCCGGTATGCAGGCTGAATGTCGGGCCGTTTCCGGGGTTGGCAGCTCCTCTTTGCAGCTCATCCACAATCGTGTCGTAGACCCACTGCTGTCCGGAAGACAACAGGGCAACCTGTGCATTTTCTCCATCTCTATCGATAAACACCGTCGGCCAGCCGTCCTCGCCATAGCTGATGGTTCTTGACTGGTTTCCCGCGCCCGGAATTTCGATCTGCTCAAGAAGCAGGGTGTCCGGATTAAATACCGCCTGGTAATCGGGCTCGGATCCGGGATCGGCGTACCTGGTGATTTTTCCGATCAGTGTATCCAGTTCCTCCTTGTGCTGCCGATCATAAGGAGCAAACGCCGGAATACGGCTGTCACCAAAAACTACAAAAGAATATTCTTCTCCTCCCTCTTCAGCCGAGGCGGGATGAGCCGCTAACAGCATCACCATGCAGAGCCCCGAACAGAATATCAGAACAGCCCTGTCGGCTGCATCCGCCCAACTCCATCCTATCTTTTTCAAATAACGCATTCTTCACTCCTTCGGAAATTTTCTACCTTTGCACCAACATCCAGACAGTGAGATGATCCTCTTTCGTCAAAGGCTGACACTACTCGCTTTTTTCTTCATCAACAAGGAGTAACGGGATTCCAGCTGGAAGAGGCGGCCGCTTCCCCCGGAGGTCTTGAGCAAACCGGATGGCATGGAGATTATGGGATCGAGCTTCTGGGCCTCGACAAGTATCTTGCGAAGTGCCTTATGCCCCATGCTGGAGCCAAAAAGCACCCCGTCCGGTATAATGACGGCGGTACGACCTTGCTTCTTCTA
>JAWOGL010000145.1:0-3388 GCA_046496945.1 Desulfonatronovibrio sp. | reverse complement strand
TAAATTAGACATGTGTCTCATTTTCATTGACACATTCCGCTGCTGAAATGAATAAGAGCACGGAAAACGCACTGGCTCTTTTGAATGATTTGATGCAATGGGCACGCATGAGTCAGGGAGGAATGGATTTCAGTCCTGAAGAATGCAGTCTTTATGAACTGGCCAGATCAAGTCTGTATACAGCTAAGAATATGGCTGGAAAAAAGGATATCACCATTAAATGCGATATTGCACAAGGATTAAAAGTACTGGCTGACCAGCCCATGGTCAATACTGTGATCCGCAATATAATCTTCAATGCAGTCAAATTCACTCCCAAGGGTGGGAATATTTTCATTACCGCCGGAACCACTGGCACTTTTGTTGAAGTCTGTGTCCAGGATGACGGGATCGGAATGAAGGATTCCGTGCTCTCATGCATTTTTACCGCTGATAAAAACAAAAGGCAGCTTGGAACTGACGGCGAAAAAGGAACAGGCTTGGGGCTTATCTTATGCAAGGAGTTTGTGGAGAAGCATGACGGAAAGATCTGGATGGAAAGCGAGCCCGGCAAGGGTACAAAAGTGTTTTTTACATTACCGGCTGTATCGTAACCATCTTAAGATTCAATTATTTGTAATGAAAATAATTGAATAATGAACCGGAATTGTAGCTCTGCGGTGTAGGGTCAGCTAGTAAGACACAACATAACCCAACTCACAACATAACGGCATAGTTCTATTTAATTATTTTCAAGTCTGCCGGAATAAATCTTGATAATTCAGGCAGGCTTAAAACTTCTCTCAGAGCATGCACGTATGCTGCTATGAACCAATTTCTTTACTTGCCAACCAAAATATAACAAAAAAGCAACCGAACGTATCAACTTCGAATGGTCATTTTGCTGAAATTCACTGCCATTTTATCGTGGGTAAGGAGAAAAGTATGACACATATTGATTGGAAAGATTTTCAAAAAGTTGATCTGCGCGTAGGCACTATCATCGATGCCCAAGATTTTCCTGAAGCCCGCGTCCCAGCCTATAAACTGAAAATAGACTTTGGTCAGGAAATAGGTGTCAAAAAATCCAGTGCTCAGATTACTGATCTTTACACAAAGGAAGACTTGCTTGGCAAACAGGTCATTGCAGTGGTTAATTTTCCTCCAAAACAAATTGGACCAGTCAAGTCGGAGTGTTTGGTTACCGGGTTTCACAGAGATGATGGAGCAGTAGTACTGGCTGTACCAGATGCCAATATACAAAACGGGGCTCGCCTTGCATAAATGCCATACTTCCTCTCTTTATCATACTCTCCGCTTTGCGCCAGTTTTGCACCAGCAATGATGGGCATTGGGCTCCTGACTCCGTCCAAGTGTATGGCATAGCCCCGTTCAATTATTTTGAAGACTGCCGGAAAGCTTGAATCGGTCAATTCATGTACTGCTTTCATCGGTAATATCATTTCCTCCTATCCCCCGGCATAATGCCTTTACATCTATAATAGGTCTCATTATAATATAATACATGATAAGGAGTTTTAAGTCTGTCGGATCAGAGGATATTTTTGATGGAGTGGCATCGCAGGCAGCCCGAAAATGCTGCCCTCAATCTATTTGGCCGATTGTTCGTCGGAAGCTGGATCAAATCAACAGAGTCCGAGAGATTACTGAACTTAAAGTTCCTCCTGGAAATCGACTGGAACGCTTGAAAGGCGACCGGGAGTATCAATACAGTATTCGCATTAATCAACAGTATAGAATTTGTTTTATATGGGAGGAAGGTCATGCCTACGAGATCGAAATTACAGACTTCCACTGATGTTGGGAGACGACTGCCTCGAAACCGTCCCCCGACACATCCCGGGGAGATGCTTTTTGAGGAATTCGTCAAGCCGCTTGGCCTTACACAAACAGAACTGGCGCGACATCTAAACGTTTCCTACCCTCGCCTGAACGAAATTATTAATGGCAGACGTTCAGTAACCCCTGATACTGCCTTAAGGTTATCCCGTGTTCTGGGCATGTCTGCTGATTTCTGGCTGGGTCTGCAACAGGATTGGGACCTCTGGCATGCCATGAACAGCCCTGAAGCGGAACATATTAATTGTCTGAAACCAATCTCCAAGAACCAACATTCTTTTGCATAGCCTATACTGCATTTGACAGATGTTCAGATATCACTTGATTTCTGTAAGTGAGAATAGTGTTATCCGGCCTACGGCTCTGGACATTAAGTAGTCCATTTAAGTTATTGTGAAGACTGGCAATACAAGGCTTGACAATTCAGGCAAGCTTAAACTTCTCTCTAAGCATGCACGTAGTCTTGCCCCCATGTATCCTCAACCAGGCCAGTCAAAGCACCCTGCCAAAAAACAACTATCTGCAATCATCTATACTCCAGCCACCATAAAACCCTTGAAAACACCTTCCCAAGCGGGTTAATATTCAGGCAAGGGCAAAATTCCCCACTATTCCCGCAATTTAATGCCCTGAGCCTCTCATAATGCCCTGAGCCTCTCATACGTCCCTGTGCCAACTACTGCCAACAATGTTGGCGCAAACTTTTAGGCCTTATCTAGCAGTCATTTTTTGTTAAGTACTGTTATTACTCTTTTTTTAGTTCTGGCATGGATTGTGCTGATATCCAGTAAAGTCTGGATTATATTTTTTATTATTTTGTAAATATAAAAGCATTTTTTCCCTAATATAATGACATAAGGAGGTTGTTATGTTTAAAAATTGTATGATTCTGACAGTGTTGGTTGTCTTTTTGGGGTTGCCTCAATTATCCCAGGCCATGTGCGCTTATAATAGATCTGAGCATAAGATGCAGGTCGATTTCAACTGCGGGGTCACATGTTGGGAAAGTTGGCAATTGCACCAGAATGAAAAAGGCTGTTATCCAAATAAAGGCGGCACGATTTGGTATTCTTACTATATTGGCGATGACAAAGACAGGCAATGCTACGCTGCAAGCCTTAGCGATCTTGATGAACATGGATGGGCCACAACCAGGGGATCAGATTCAAACCTGGAACTCTGCGCTAAACGCTCCAACGGTTCCATCAAGGCCTGTACCCGTTTTGAAAGAGCATTAACTGGACGGTGTCAAAAACTAAATTGATATTAATTTGTATCTATTCACCATGTACGGCATATGACTATTCAACCGCACTGGATTCCGGCTTTCGCCGGAATGACGGAAAAGGGCAAAGGCCTGCTTTAACCGTCACCCCGGACCAGATCCGGGGTCCAGGTCTTCTTATTCGATCTTGCTGAATAGCTACATTAATTTTATAATAGGAGGATAACATGAAAGCAGCAAAAATTTTAACTTTATTGTTTATCTTAGTGGGATTTTGCTGGTCGTCAGCCCAGGCCATGTGTGCTTATAACAAGTCCGAAAAAG
>JAWOGL010000130.1:0-15459 GCA_046496945.1 Desulfonatronovibrio sp. | reverse complement strand
CATTAGAATGAAAAGATGAACATCAGTCAAAATAAAATATTTCGTATCTGTTCAGCAAAATCAAATATGAAGCACTGGATACCGGCTTTCGCCGGTATGACTTACCTGGGAACGGCTTGTTGCAATACGTCATACAGGCGAAAGCCGGTATCCAGTGCTTCTTATTTGATTTTGCTGAACAGATACGAAATATTTTATTTTGACTGATGTTCATCTTTTCATTCTAATGCAATGCCTGCTTTTTTTCAAATGTCGCAAGGCGTTTGTCAATGTTTCAAAAATTACATGCTGTAACGCCAGTCAGATAAAAATAAAAGGAGTATTATGCTTGAAGATATTATAAAGGAAATTCAACCAGTTGACCAACAATTGCTGAATAAGGCCCAAGCCCATCTGGACAATCTTACCAAGCCCAGAGGAAGTCTTGGCCGTCTTGAGGAAATAGCTGCCAGGCTTTATGCCATAAACGGGGGCGATAAACCAGTGGTTGAGCCGGGTCTGATATACACCTGCGCGGCAGATCACGGTGTCGCGGCAAGCGGGGTCAGCCTGTTCCCCCGGGAAGTTACCAGGCAGATGGTTATGAATTTTTTATCGGGAGGAGCAGCAATCAATGTTCTGGCCCGTCAGGCCGGGCTGGAGCTTAAGGTGGTTGACGCAGGGGTTGTTGGGGATGATTTTTCAGATCATGAATTGCTCATAAGCCGAAAAATAAAGCCCGGCACCAGTGATTTGTCTCTTGGTCCGGCCATGGATGAACATGATTGCCTTGAGGCGGTAAAACTTGGTGTGGAACTGGCGCAAAAGGCCTGTTCCCGGGAGATTAAAACCCTGTGTACCGGAGAGATGGGCATTGGAAATACTACTTCCGCCACCGCGCTTTTCTGCGCTTTTCTGGATTTTGATCCTATTGATCTGGCCGGGGCTGGAACCGGTCTGGAGCCCGCAGGCATTGCCAGGAAAGCAAAACTTATTTCCAGGGCTCTTGAAGTGAATAAAAGCGCTGTTTCCAGCCATGATCCACAAAAAATCCTGGCTGCGCTGGGCGGACTGGAAATTGCCTGTCTTACCGGTATAATCCTCGGCGGAGCAAGAAACCGGATGAATGTTATTGTTGACGGATTTATTTCTACAGCGGCCTATGTCTGCGCCTGGAACATAAATCCGGCTGTGCGTGACTATTGTTTTTTTTCACACCTGTCTGCTGAAAAAGGGCATTCATCAGTATTAAAGGCCATTGAGGCCAGGGCGGTTCTGAATATGGACATGCGTCTGGGTGAGGGAACCGGTGCTGCCATGGCTTATTTTATCTTGAAATGCGCGGCAGATATTTTTAATAAAATGGCAACTTTTGATCAGGCAGGAGTCAGCAGTTCCTGAATGACGTCTTTAGAATTTTTAAAAGAGGTGAAAAATGTTTGGTAAGAGTATAAATCTGATCAAAGTCTTCGGGTTTCAGGTAAAGGTGGAGATCAGCTGGATAATCATAGCAGTGCTTGTGACCTGGTCGCTGGCTGTGGGGTTTTTCCCTCACTATCTTGAAGACCTGAGGCCCATTGACTACTGGATCCTGGCTGTTTTCGGAGCTTTGGGACTGTTTTTTTCAATTGTATTTCACGAATTCTGGCATTCCTTTGTAGCCCGGAAACTGGGTGTTTCCATAAGCGGAATAACTCTTTTCGTCTTTGGCGGGGTGGCTGAAATGGAAGACGATCCCAGAACCCCTAAAAGTGAGTTCTGGATAGCTGTTGCCGGGCCTGTGTCCAGTCTGTTTCTGGGCCTGGTGTTTTATCTGCTGTTTAATCTCAGCGTGTACATGGAATTGACTGAAGGGGTCAGCAGTGTACTTATGTATCTGGCTCTTATCAATCTGATCCTGGCCATATTTAATCTGATACCTGCCTTTCCCATGGATGGCGGCAGGGTACTTCGGGCTATTCTCTGGCATTTCAAGAAAGATCTGCGCTGGGCAACCCGGACCGCGGCAAATATGGGGTCGATTTTCGGTTTTCTGCTTATGGGACTTGGACTTTTGAATATTTTTGCCGGACATCTCACCGGTGGACTGTGGTATTTTATCATTGGCATGTTCATCAGATTTGTAGCCCAGAATTCCTACCGGCAGCTAATGATAAAAAACGCCCTTCAGGGTGAAACCGTCAAAAGTCTGATGAATGAACCTGTATACGTTCCCGGAGACATCAGTTTGAAGGAGCTGGTTGAAAATTATATATACGAGCATCATTTTAAAATGTTTCCAGTCATGGAAGGAGGTTCGCTCAAGGGTTGCGTGACCACCAGACACGTAGGCGAAATAGAACGTCAAAACTGGCCGGATATTACAGTTCGCGAAATCTCCAGACAGTGTTCTGCAGAAAATACGGTTGATCCGGAAGAAGATGTGGTCAAGGTATTGGGGAAAATGAATAAGACCGGTCAAAGCCGAATGATGGTGGTCAAGGACGGCCGGCTTAAAGGCGTTATTTCTCTCAAGGACATCATGGCTTATATTTCTTCAAGTATGGAACTGGAAGGAGACAGCAGTTTTTCAGATTAAAAGTCATGATCAGGGATTTTATTGCTTATCCGGAAATAATTATTAATAGCCGCCGGCCAGACCGGGGGGCATGCTTTTGTTGATAGGAACTCCGTGTGGCGGTTCCGTCAGACAAACCACTGGCTGGCCTTTTATTCTGAATATTTATTGTCTGGAAACAAATTCCCCGGACCAGGACTTGACCGGCTGGGCCAGGTCATATGACAGATTATTGACAATGGCGTATTCCGGAGATTCAGGCATCCAGTTTTTTCGTTTAAACAGAATAAAATCCATTTCTCCCCGGTTTTCCATGCGGCCGGAATGTTCCATGGACCAGATGAGCTGCTCGTCCTGGGCGGAATAGATATTTACCAGCAGGGTAATGGAAGTGGTTCCCTGGGTTCCTCCGTTCAGATAATGATTGACCTGGCCCAGAACATAAAGGTCCGCGTCCACGCTCCTGGCAAGTTCTCCTGCCCTTTTTTTGCCCGGCCATTGCTGGGCGTCCTTGTAAGGCATATCAGGGAAGACTTTCTGGCTGAGCCAGGTTCTCCAGAATATATGTCCGATTCTTCTGCCGGTGTCGTAATTTCCGCCTCCTTCTGAATGAACATAAAAAGGGAAAAACAGAGTTTTGAGGTCATTAGCGGCCATGTTTACGGGGTAAACCGAAAATTCCTGCTTTGATCTGGCCAGGACCGGCTGCTGATAAAAGACAATATGACTCAAATGCGGTTCCACTCTTTGCTCAAACCTTGCTTCCATTTGACTGCAGCCTGTTGTGAATACCAGAGCGAGCAGAACAACAAAACCTGAAACCGATTTTTTAAACATATTTATTTACCTGTTGAGCGTGAAAAGTGTGGGAGTTTAACTTAGCATTTCAACTATCATGCCAAATTATGTGCCAGGGAGAGAGGATGATATCGTCTGCAGCCGGAGAGGTTTGCCTTGGACGGGGGAGTGGTTGGTTTTGTTAATACTTTTCCAATGGCGGGATAAACAGGTCTGGTAAAGAGAAAGTTGTAAATCAAGGCATTTGCACGCTTTTAACAGCTTGTTGAAAAAGTCTTTACCCAGCAGACTGTAAAGAGTGATGACCCAAAGAAACTGTCAGCAGTCAGATGCCGGCTGATCTGCCTGCCACCCAGCCTGTGGAAAAAGCTGCCTGCAGATTGTAGCCACCTGTATCCGCGTCAATATCCAGCACCTCACCGGCAAAATACAGTCCATTTATTATCCTGGACTCCATTGTCCGGGGATTTACCTGGGAAAGTTTTACCCCGCCAGAAGTAATAACAGCTTCTTTAAACGAACGGTAACCACTGATCTCCATATGCAGTTCTTTGCACCACAAACGAAGAGTCTTTTGTTCTTCAGCTGTAATCATGTTTCCGGGTTTATCAGGATCCAGTTCTGTTTTTTCCAGAAACACAGGTATCATTTTCAGGGGAAGGAATTCTTTAAGGATATTGACCAGCTGTTTTTTTCCATGCTGGTGCATAACCCTGGCGATTCTGTTTTTAAGCTGACTATGGCTGACAGCCGGCTTGAGATCAATGGATAAACGAACATCCTGATTCAATATCAGAGCCTGGACAGCTGTTTTACTCATGGTCAGGATGATGGGACCGGATACGCCGAAGTGAGTAAAAAGCATTTCTCCGAAGCCCTGGGCCTGTTTTTTGCCCTGAACAAATATTTCGGCCTGAACGTTTCGCAGACTGAGTCCCTGCATTTTCGGGGCTGTGTCTTCTCTGGTTTCCAGAGGAACCAGGGCAGGGATGGTACTTATTATTTCATGTCCCAGGCTTTGGGCCAGGAGGTACCCATCACCAGTGGATCCGGTGGAGGGATAAGATTGTCCGCCCGTTGCGATGATTACATTGCTGGTTAACAGGACCGGGGGCTTTTCATTGCCGGACTGTTTACTATCTTTTAAAACTATTCCGGAGACCTGTCCTTTTTCTGTTAGAATTTTTCCGGCAGTGCTCCCGCATTCTATGGTAACTCCCTGTTTTTTTGTCCAGTTGATCAGTGAACGGACAATGGTCTGGGCTTTTTGGGTGGAAGGAAAAACCCTGCCGCCTCTTTCTGTCACGGTTTCCACACCAAGGTTATTGAAAAATCCAATAAGATCCTGGTTGTCAAACCGGCCCATGGCAAAACGCATGAATTTTGCCCCGCTTCCAAAGGACTTCAGAAAGTCTGTGTTATCAGCCGTATTAGTCAAATTGCAGCGTCCCTTGCCGGTGATGCCCAGTTTCCTGGCCGGTTGAGGCATTTTTTCAAGAAGGATTGTTTTTAATCCTCTTGCTGCTGCCTGTCCCGCAGCCATAAGACCTGCCGGACCACCACCGATTACGGCGACGTCGTATTTATTCATATCAGGAATCCGCGGACAAAATCAGTTTTTCAAGTTCATCCATTTCTGGATATTTACCCTGCAGGACCAGCTGATCATTTATAAAAACGGCAGGCAGTCCTTTCTGTCCCTGTTCCTGGAGTATTCTGGCCATCTCCGGTCTTTCCCTGAATTGCTGAAGATGCAGGTTAAGGGCATAAACCATGTACGCAATATCGTCTTTATGTCTGTCTTTGAGTTTCAGAAGAGTGTTCTGGAGATTTTCAGCCTGTTTGTCCTGCTGCGGGCTTGACGGTCCGCATGGGCAGCCCATGTATGGTATAAAAATATCAAGATTGTATCTGGCCATGGTTTCCTCAGTATTATGTTAAATTCAGTAAAGTTAATTGTTTTTCCCGGATGATCATCAGCAAACGGTCAGTACCTGGAGTATATCCGCCATATCCAGTCGGAAAAGTATCCGATGATAACCGGAAAAATAAGGCTCGCGCCCAGTCTGCAAAGGGTAAATTTCCAGCCCATTATAGGTGCTTCATAGATTACTACCCTGTGAAGACCGATAAGGGCCCATGAACTAAGGAAAGACACAAGAGGCCCTATGCCCGCGCCGGCGTTCATGAGCACAGCCATCATGGGAAAAAGAATAAAAGGGCCTCCGGGCATAATGGCTCCAGCCAGGGTTCCCAGCAGCAGACCCTTGAGCCCGGAATCCCATCCGAGAATCTGGGCCAGAAATTCCCTGGGGATTATTTTTTCCATCATTCCGGCCAGAATAAAAGCCACAATCAGGATGGGCATGATTTTCCAGAGCATTCTCATGCCCTGGATAAAACCATCCTGAGCCAGTTGCGGATCTTTTTTAAAGGCTATAAAAGTCGCTGTCAGGCACAGGATGAGTATAAAAGCAAAGGTTCCTTTCATTTAGAAAATATTTTTTGCAGGAGGTTGCACAAACAAGATGAATTTGCAGGAAAAAATAAGTTTTACAGAGAAAATTTTTGAGGAAATAAAAGGCATTGCAGAATATAGCCGTACTTACATTGCCTGGACCGGAGGTAAAGATTCCACTGTGGCTCTGTATCTATGGAAAAATTTTTTAGAGCAAACGGGTGTGAAAAGCAACCCCGGAGCTGTCAATCTGGATACCGGCCTCAAATTTCCTGAAATAATCCGGTTCAGGGACAGGCTTGCCCGCGCCTGGAGTATTGATCTTAACGTAATCAAACCGGCCGTTGATATCTCTGGTTATCCTGTGGCCGTGAATACAATTGACTGCTGTAAAGATCTAAAGATAAAACCTTTGAAAACTGCTGTGACAAGCCTTAAGGCTCAGGCTTTGATTACCGGCATCAGAAACGATGAACATCCTGACAGAAAAAGTCGGGACTACATTGAGCAAATGCCGGATCCTGACTATTACCAGATTAACCCGATTCTGCACTGGACTGAAATGGATATCTGGTCATTTATCATCCAGAAAGATCTGCCTTATTGTTCCCTTTATGATCAGGGTTATTCTTCTCTTGGCTGCATGCCCTGTACCCGGAAATCTTCAGGCAGCGGCGAACGTTCAGGAAGAAACGCCCAAAAGGAACAAAGCCTGGACGCGCTTCGGAGTCTTGGTTATTTTTGAATGAATGTAACAATATATTGTTGCCACAGGCAATCCTGGATATGTTCATAAAAACTGGTCAATGATATGTTTAATTTTTCAGCTTGATTAGCTGGTAGTAAAATATTATCAGTTTATTCTGAACAATATTCGTTAACCCTTAATAAGGAGCCCTGATTCATGGCCGAAAAAAAACAGGTCAAGAGTACTGATGGTATTTTACTGATTCTTTGTGAAGCCATTAAAGGTACCCTGTGTACCACCACATCATCTGATATTGAATATTCACCAACCTTTATAAAAACCAATAAATCATGTCTGAGACCGGATATCGGCTGTTTTGTGCTTTTTGAGGGCGGATTCTCTGGTCTGGTGGCCATTAATTTTTCCGCTGATGCCGCCCTGGAGATTTATACCAAGTATAATCTGAATATGGGCATGCCTGAAGATGATCTGGCCAGACATCATACTTCCGGAGAGGTTGCCGACGCTATGGGGGAGTTGCTGAATCAGTGTATCGGGAAATTCAGGCAATTATTGAAAAATGCTGTGGGAGTCGGGGTCAATCAAACCCAGCCCAAGATGATCGCGCTTAACCAGGCCATGAAGCTTTCTCTGGAAGCCGACCTGGACCGCCCGCAATATCGCCGGGTTGAATTCAAAACCCAAGGACACAAATATTTCTATCTTGAAATAACTCTGGAAAAGGTGGATTTTATTTATCAGACTGCTCCGGATCAGGATTTGGATAATGGCCGGAATAATACCAATGAAAGTCCTGAGGACCTGATGAAAAAGCTTGGGCTGTAGGCCCTTCATCCAGGTCCTGCTGACAGCTATGATGATTAATTGAGCGTCCGGAAAAATTATCAGTCGAGAATAAAAAAATAACCGATTCCGGCAAGAAACAGGATCAGGCAGGGAAGAAAAAGCCTTGGCCAAACCCTGGTCACATTGACATGGAAAAACTCACAGGTCAGCAGAAAACAGATATGTATTGGAGAGACCAGTACTCCGGCATATCCTGAGAAAAGTGCCAGGACAACATAAGGGGTATTCCCCTGAATTCCCAGTTGATCCAGAACCCCCAGAATAAGGGGGAATGTAGCGCCTACAAAGGCCAGGGTGATGCCTGAAATCAGGCCCACGAGCAGAGGCAGAATGGTTGCCGCCGCCAGGAGAGCGGATGGTCCGGCAATGGCTCCGGAAATCTCTCTGACTATACCCCCGCCATCAAGAACTCCCTTGAAAACAAAGATGCTCAGGATAACAAAGACCATTTGCCATAAATGTTTTTCCCCAAGAAATAAAATGGTCTGTTTAACTGTGACCATGTTCTGACGCGAACAGATTATTATGGCCACAAACAGCCCGACCACCAGGCCGGTTTCAGGATCTATGGAGGTGCCCAGCGACCAGACCAGAGCCTCCAGACTCAGGGAACCGGCAATGGCCACCAGCAAAGGAAGTGATTCGTACAGGGCCTTTCGCGGCTTGAACCCGGATTCATGTGCTGTCTTTTCAGACCCGGACAACTTCAGGGGAAAAAGGTAGAATAACCACCCGAGAAACAGGCAGATGGCCCAGCCCGGCCATGTGTAGCTGATAAGTTTGACCAGAGGAATGTCTGAAAGATGAGCTGCCAGGATAAGACCCGGATAGAGAGGCCAGATAAGTTCCCAGACATGCCTGAACCAGTAATTAATAAGGATTTTGTCCTGATTGGAAAGGTTCTGGTCTATGGCCGCGTTTTTGACCATGGGAGCTGAGAATACAGCTCCTCCAGGCATTGGCAGCAGGCCAATGAGGGCAGGGAAAAAGGCCAGTCTGATTCTCGGCCACTTGAGAAGGCCGGATAATTCAGCCATGAGTCTTCTGTTTTGACCGGTATTCTCCATTATCCTGCTCAGAACCATGATCAGAATAATTATGAGCACCAGCAGGCCCAGCTTGAAATCAAACAGTGAATCAACAGCTGTTGAAATCCAGTCCTGAACCGGAATTTGAAAAATCACTCCGCACAGGATGCTTCCCCCGAGGATGGACATACCTATACCAAGCCTGCACTTGATCCCCAGAAGCATAGCCGCAAAAACAAAGAAAATCTTGGCCAGGGGTATGACCGAACCTGTTTCCATAATCTGAAAATGATCTCCCAAAAAAGATGCTTATGGAAGATCCTGCCGGCCTACCTGGCTGTCAGGGCGTTTCTGCAAAATTCAATGGCGGTTAATTCATAAGAACCGGATTCTTTCCTGCCCAATAGTTTTTTGCGTAATATCCCGTTTATAAGGCACAGGATCACTATGACCAGGTCGTCTACCGGATGCGCGTTGAATTCACCGCCGGCATTTCCATTTTCCAGGCTTTTCTTCAGGTAGGAGGTCACCATTTCCTGTTGCCTGGAAATTACATCCTGACAGATATGACGGTCATTTTTAAGTTTGGAAGGGCAGTTGGCCAGGATAAGTCTGCCGTCATTGGGCCTTTGTTTGGCAAGATTAATATGCAGCTTGATCATATTGCTGATTTTTTCAAATTCGGTTTCAGTGTCTTCGGGCAATGACTTGATCAGTTCTGTATATTCATCAAATATCCTTTTGATGATGTCCGTAAAAATCTCTTCCTTGCCTTTAAAATGATAGTAAAGAAGTGGCTCGGTAACCCCTGATTCTTTGGCAATCTGAAGGGTGGTGGTGTTGTCGAATCCCTGAACAGCAAAAAGTTTTGTAGAAGTCGCAATAATTTTGTTTTTTTTGTTTTTGGCCATGATGCTTGCCTCTTCCGGTTTTAATATCCGGGATTTTTAAAGTTTATATATATGTACCCAAGGTTGGCCTTAAATCCACTGGCTGACCTGTTATATGATGAATAAATTCAATTGACAGGTTGTTGAATGCTTCAAGACTCAGCTCAAAAGAAAAAATTCATAGCATCCTGAATGCCATGTTGAAAAATTAATTATCTATCGTGGAACTGCTGGTTGTCAAGACTATTTTAGTTTCATTAAATATAGAGGCCTCTTTTAGTCCAAGAGCGCCTGAGCAAAGCTCTGTCCATCAAATGGCCGCAGGTCCTCCATTTTTTCTCCCAGTCCGATATAGGTTATGGGTATTTTGTATTGCAGGGCAATGGCGGCAATTACCCCGCCCTTGGCTGTTCCGTCAAGCTTGGTCATGATAATTTCATCAATTTTTATATCCTTGCCGAACAGGTCGGTCTGGGAAAGAGCGTTTTGTCCGGTTGTCGCATCCAGGACAAGTATGGTTCGATGGGGCGCGCCGGGCAGTTTTTTGGCCATGACGTTTTTAATTTTTTTGAGTTCCTGCATGAGATCAACTTTAGTATGCAGTCTTCCTGCCGTGTCCACAAACACGGTGTCAAAGCCCTGATTTACAGCCTTATCCAGGGCTTCATACGCCACTGAAGCCGGGTCTGCCCCGCGTTCCTTGGCGTAAAAGCCGGATCCGGTGCGTTTGGACCAGATGCCCAGCTGTTCTATGGCTGCAGCTCTAAAGGTGTCGCCTGCCACAATCATGACATTTTTGCCTTTCATCTTATTCCTATAGGCCAGCTTGGCAATGGTCGTGGTTTTGCCGACACCGTTTACGCCGATGACAAGGATTACTTCAGGCGGTTCAGGGGTTATCCGCTTGGGGGTTTTGGGGAAAATTTTTGAAAGTTCTTCCATCAAAAGCTTTTTAAACTCGTCGGTATTGCCCGGTTCAATGTTTTTAACCCTGGGCCGCAGCTTTTCCAGGAGTTCAGATGCCGCATGATGTCCAACATCAGCCATGATCAGAATTTCTTCCATTTCCTCCCAGAAAGCCTCATCATATTTTCCGCTGGAGCTTACTAATTGGTCTACTCTCTTAGAGAGCTGTTCTTTGGTTTTGGAGAGACCTTCTGAAAGTTTCAGGAAAAGTCTGTCACGTTCATCTTCCTCATCTTCCAGATCCAGGGCCAGAGCCAGCCTGTACTGTAGTTCTGATTTGAATTCATCAAGGTACACGTAACCCATGTCATCAAGCCATTCTGAAAAGGAAGAGACAAACTTCCGGGCCTCATCAGGCGGTACTTCCAGGGTCTCAAACAGGAAATAAAGCCTTTCCCACAAGTCGTCTCCTTTCTTTTCAATGCCTTCCAGAAGATGATCCAGCCAGACACTGAGTCTTGGTTCAGCCAGGGATAATGATTTGCGTAAACTGGATTTCCATTGCTGGTCTTCCGGGGCTGCGGCAACCGGTTCATCCTTTTCTGGCCGGAGGCTTTGCGGAGTTTCTTTTGGTGGCTGCTCTTCTTTTTTCCAAATTTTTTTTATTTTGCTGAAAAAACCCAATTTCAGGTCCTCCTTATTGTAAATCTTCAATGTCCATGAGATATTTATCCCATAAAATTTTGCCGCTTTTTTTATAGTTCCTTAAAAGCACATAAAGAGCACCAGTCCCTCCATGTCTGGGTTGAGCCGAGCAAAAAGCCAGTACAATTCTTTTTAATGGTTCCCGTGTAAGCCAGATCTGGACCTCATTTCGCAGAACAGACATTCCCAGAGGGGAGTTTCTTCCTCTACCGGGAATGAGGAGCAGGCATTTTTTACTGTTAATATATTGTTCACGCATGAAATTTAAGAGTCTGATCCTGGCCTGAAGAATATTGAGGCCATGCAGATCCAGGTGGGCCTGAATACTTAAATTGCCGGTTTTTAATTTGCGGAAAGTTTTGGAGTTAATTCCTTGAACGTGTCCCTGAATATATTCGTCCGAATATTCAATATCAAATTCAATATCTCCGTTTACCAAACGGTTCAGGATGTCAAGGCTGTTGTCGGTCTCTGTATATCGCGCACCCTGTCTGGTCTTGTCCGGGACAACTTCTCTGCCTTTGCCTTCCAGAGGTTTGACTCCATGCATGGCCTGGGAAAAGACATCGTCATCACTCAGAATGGGTTCTGGTAAATCTTCCTTTTTGACTTCCGGCTGTTTCACGGATTCTTTTTTGGAAGCGATTTTAATTTTTTTGAGATCTTTTAAGGATTTCATTATCTTGGTAAATCGTAGTTCAGCAAAATCAAAAGAGTACCTTATCAAGCCCTGGAGACAGCTTCAAGAACTTCTTCTGGTGTATCTGCCATACTGAACATGTCAAAATCGCTTTGTTTGATGAATCCCCGGGTCAACAGGGTTTCCCTGAACCAGTCAAGAATACCCGACCAGAATTCAGATCCTACAAGAACTATGGGAAATGGTTTGATGCGTTTGGTCTGGGTAAGTACCAATGCTTCACTGAGTTCGTCCAGGGTGCCGAAACCGCCGGGCATGACCACGTAAGCCTTGGCATACTTGATAAACATGACCTTGCGGACAAAGAAATATCTGAACTCGCAGCGCACATTGGTAAAATCATTTGATTGCTGCTCAAATGGCAGATGGATATGAAGACCGACTGAATCGCCCCCGCCGTCCAGAGCTCCTTTATTGCCTGCTTCCATGGTTCCAGGTCCGCCCCCGGTAATAATGCTGTAACCGGATTCGCTCAGCAGTTTAGCGATATCATAGGTTTGTTTGTAGACGGGGTCATCTTCAGGCACTCTTGCCGATCCAAAAATGGATACGGCAGAACCGATATCGCTGAGCTTTTCAAAGGCATCCACGAATTCGGCCATGATTTTAAAGAGTCGCCAGGAATTAACTTCAGAAAGTTCGTCAATAAGATATTGCTTGGAGTCGGCCAATTGATTTTTCCTTATATAAAAGCTTGTGTTATGAATTGCTGGTTACGGGTACAGCTTCTTGAGAGCTGTCAATATCCGGTATGGTTTTTTTGCGAAAGAAAAGCGGAGAACTTTACTTCACGGATGAGCACCCCGAAAATTGAGGGAATATATAAACAAAAATGATTATTTATTCAAGTTTTACCATCTGTGTGACAGCATGCCGGGCCATGGTTTTTCAAGATAGGAGCGCAGATGACCGCCAATCCGGGGCAGGGGACAAAAACCTCCCTGGAGTTTTATAGCCAGGGGATACATTAGATGCAGCGGGGGACCGTCAACTTTGTAGAATGCGTTTTCTCTGGACAGGACAACTGTATGATTTCCGGACTTGTCAGCCGCCAGTACCTGGCTTGGGAAAAAATATGCAGATTGGAGAAGGAGAGCATAGTTGTCAAAGAGTGTTTTGTTGATCTTGATGAAATCTTCTTTCCAGAGTCTGGCTGAAGCTCCGGGAAGGGTTTCATTGGTAATGAAAGTTACCGGTGAATTATGCAAAAAACTGTAAGTTGATCTGTTTTTTGCTTCCTTACCGGACATATGGCCAAAGCCAAGCTTTTCTGCAATTTTCCGGGTCCTGTCAAAGGTGTCAGGATCTCTTTCTACGCCGGCAATTTCAATATGTCTGAATTTGTTTTTCCTGGCGCATAACCACTGAGCCAGCATCAAAATTCCAGTGCCCGCGCCGATGTCCAGGCCGATAAAATTGTATCCAAAATGTCCTGGATTGATTTTCCGGCAGGCAATTTCTCTGAAAATATGAGCGGTTTTGGGCAGATCCGCCAGCATGGCCAGGGCAAATCCGTATTTTAGGAATTTTTTGCGCAGCTCCGGTTTGTTCCATAAGAGCTCACAGCCGAGTCTGCGATGAATAAACTGGTTAAAGCAGGTAGTGATTTCTTTTAAGGAAAGTCTGAAAGATATGGAATCAGGATAAATATAAGCATGAAAATACTTGATCAGGATATTGAAAATATCACCATCAGTAAGCCGGGCATCCGGTGAAGAGTTCTTTTCGATGTCTTCCAGCAAAGAGGCAGGTGAGTAGAATTCTTTTTTGATAATATCAGAATTGACCGGCTCTCGAATGAGAAGCCTTAGACTTTTATCAGCCAGTGTGCTCATGTTTCTCTGTTTTATCCGGCAGAGGAGACAGTTTATGCTGTCTTTGGCCGGTTAGCCGGGGTTGTTGGTGATCTTTTTGCGGGTGAAAGTGAGCATTTTACGGGCCTGCTCAAAATCAGGATTGATTTTTATGGCCTGTTCAGCTGATTGCATGGCTTTATCCCAGTTCTTCATATCAATATACAGGCGTCCGAGATTGAAATGCAGGTATTCATCTTTGGGATGAAGTTTGGTTGCCTGCTTATATGCTTTCTCCGCATCATCAAATTTACCTAATTTTCTAAGAGCCATGCCCAGGCGGTTGTATATATGAACTGATTCCGGGTTGTCTTTGTACGCTTTTTTCAGGTAATCAATAGCTTTTTGATATTGTTCAGCATCAAGAAGCAGATCAGTAATGTCTATCTTTAAATCAAAATCTTTTTCGTGATCGCGAACCAGCTTTCTGAATATGGCTTCAGCCTTTTCAATGTCATTGTCTTTAAGATGGCTTTTAGCCTCAGCCAGAGCCTTTTGCTTTTGTTTTTCCAGTTCTTTTAGAGACTCTTTGGCAACATCGGTCATGTCGGCCTGCAAGGCATTAATGAGCTCTCTGATATTTTCAAGGAGTTCTTTTTCTTTTCCGGGTTCCAGAGCAAGCAGAATGGGATAATTTTCCCTGATTTTGGGGTGGTTATTGAGCAGGTATAGAGTCTTGTCCACAAGATCGGCGAATTCTTTTTTTTCACTCTGCAGAAGATTGCCCTTGAGGTACGTGGTAAGACCATCGCGAAAGGCCATAGCAGCAGGTAGTATTTTATCACGTTTGAGCAGTGATGAGACGCTGTTGAGATTTTGCCTGGCTTTGGTTAGTTCTATGGACATGTAAATAATTGGGGTTTGTTTTCTGTTTTGTAATTGCTTGTTATTCTATGACAAAAGGCTGCTGCCTGACTGGTTTTCTGCTGCAGATATAAATATCAGTGTTCAGCAAGTAATATTCTCTGGCAAATCTTTTGTCAAAATAAAGTTGATTTAATAACGGCCTGCCTGAAACCCGGATTATTCATCCTGTTGTACCCCGGATCTTTGGCTCTGGTGAACAGGCCCGTTGTGCCGGCTACTTCAACAGACTGCTAAATGACATTGTTTTGCACCAGAGTGCACAATATTTTTTTAAAATCAAGTCCTGCCTTTTCAAATCCCAGAGTTCCGAATTTCATGTTGGCTTCAAGCAGGTAAAACGCTCCTTTTGATTCGCAAACATCTATTCCCGTATAGTTGAAACCACAAAGCTTTGAGGTTTTGAGGGCAAGATCTGTGACGGATTCAGGAATATCCTGAAATCTAAAATCAGCTCCAAGACTGATATTGGCGCGGAATTCGCTGTTTCGGGCAACGCGTTGATAGGAATGTATTATTTTTTCACCTGCTATGACCACTCTGTAATCTCTGCACTCGGGCAGGTACTCCTGAATATACGCGGGACAGTTATTTTCAAGATAATTATCCAGCTGTTTTCTGTTACGGATCAGGTTGACCCCAAGCCCTCTGGAGGAAGATCTGGGAGTTTTGGCAATAAACGGATAGGAAAAATCCCGGGTGATCATTTTTTGCTGACGCGGTCCATAGTAGAATCGTGTTCTGGGAACAGGCAGTTTGTTTAACTGGAAAAGCAGGGTCTGCTTGATTTTATCTCCCACAAAACGGTACGTGTGTACGCTGGGGAATATTTCCTTGCCCATGACAGCAAACAATTCCGCGTACATTGAGGATGGAAAGTAAATTTTCGGGGACTGACGGATAAGATCAGTTTTCCAGTCCGGATAATGGGATAAATTTGGACAGACACCCAGGGTGATCACGCAGGGACAGTGCTTGAGCTGAGAACCCAGGGCGATCCTGGCTGTCTGAAATGAATATTTCACGTGTCTTTGCACCGCACATATTAAAAGTCAGCTACTGAACTTGACAGCCTGTTAACAGCGTGTTGAAAAAGCACCCGCGCGGCGGTGCGGACCTTCAGCCCGACAGCGACGCGCGCGGCGCCCGCATCGTGTGCGCGGCGC
>JAWOGL010000267.1:0-20719 GCA_046496945.1 Desulfonatronovibrio sp. | reverse complement strand
TGGCCAGCCACGATGCCCAGGCACTGGCATTAGCCGACCGGGTGGTTCACTTGCGCCCGGAGCCTCCGTCATGAAGGAACTGCTGCCCTGGCTGCGTCCTTTTGCATTTCTGCGAAGCGCAGTAATGCAAAAGGATCTCGCCCCGGGCGGGGAGCTTATTATTCATAGCCCCCGGCTCGGGGGATATGAATATTAAATCTCTTCCTCCTGTCTTCTCCTCCTCGGTGATCTCCGCGTCTCTAGGCCTGCTTCAGGCCGGGTGTGAAATATTCTTTTCTTTACATGCAAGTACGCTTAAACCGGAAGAACCTTATTTTTTATAAATCTGGTCACAGGCTCAACAAGCCGTTCAAGTGGCCGGCCGAAATAATATTCCAGAACACGGCTGTCTGCGCCGGTTTTTTCCTGAAAGATTTTTCTGAACCATTTATCAAATGAAATCATCCGGTTTATTTCATGGTCAGCCTGGCCCGGCGTGTCAATTTCAATCCTCATCAGCCCGGTAAATGATTCAACCTGACATTTCTCTTCATGCATCAGCACAATTTCTTCAAGTGCTGATGCCCTGACTAATATGTCTTTTCTGGACAAAGTATCCTCTTGATAACTCCTGGTAATTTCCTCTGGATTCCAGCATTCCATGATTCTGCACTGCACAGGCCGGTCCTTATGAATCACGCATAGCTTTGATGCTGAATCGTGAAAAACACAGGCCCATGATTCCGGAGATTTTCCCCTGATTTTAATCAATTCCTTCTTGAGCAGAACCGGCTTCTGCGCGATATTATCCATTGCAGGCTCTCCTCTTCGCAAAAGAATCAGATTTTCCGGCAGAAGTATGCCGCCTTTTATAAGATCCAGATCGTCAACATGAAGAACTGGACCGTTTTTCTCACAGCACGTTCCGCATTTAAGACATGATTGTTGATAATTCATAATTTTAAGATATTACCTTTATAAATATTTCAAGACGCAACATTCCTGGTATCCGCACACCGGTCAGGAATTATGTCTGGCATACAAAACCCACGCTCCCCAGACTTATCCTTAACCCCGCGCCCCTGTA
The DNA here is from genome assembly GCA_046496945.1 of Desulfonatronovibrio sp. Lineage (GTDB taxonomy): Bacteria > Desulfobacterota > Desulfovibrionia > Desulfovibrionales > Desulfonatronovibrionaceae > Desulfonatronovibrio. The sequence goes on along the minus strand of JAWOGL010000267.1, from coordinate 19,653 downwards.
AACTCCATAAAATGCACCAAAGTGCAATCAATTGCACTGAAACCCGCCGGCAATACACTTTAATATCCTTAACACCCTGTTTATACATGTTTTTTATTCCTGGCACACAGGTTGCTAGGTAAAGAAGCAAGAATATAAATCATTAACCGGAGGTTGTTATGAAAAAGACAAGTATTACAGGAATCGGACTTACCCTGGTGATCCTGCTGACCATTACTTCCCTGGCCATGGCCAGAGGCGGCGGCCAGCAATGGGAAACCGGGCAGAGGAATCAGCTTGGGGCAGAGGATTGTCCCAGGCTCTCTACTCTGACCCCGGAACAGCAGGAAGAACTCCTGAAGTTTAATCAAACTCATAGAGAATGGATGTACCCGAAAAACCAGCAATTCATAGCGCGTAAGGCGGAGCTAAACGCCCTTCTGGCTGCAGAAGGAACTTCTTCCGCTGAAATTGAGAAAATCAAAAAAGAAATCTCCAGCCTTAATCAGGAAATATATGAACGTAAAATAGATCACCGCATAGAAATGAACCAGAAATATAATATTAAACCCGGAATGAAGGGACAAGGCAGAGGAAGCAGAAACTTTGCCAAAGGAAATAAACATTCCCGCCAGGGCTGTCCGGGCTATTCCAGATAACTTCAAAAACAGGCTGGTCCAAAAAACCAAAAGGCGCGTCACAGACGGGCCTTTTGGTTTTACCGGACCGGTTTTCTCATCAATATGACCTGATAAGTCCATGTTTTTTCAACTTATATTGCAGAGACCGCTTGCTTATCCCCAGAGATGCGGCTGTTTTTTCCCGGTGTCCCTGGTTGTCCTTCAGGGCTTTGAGCAGGGCCTCTTTTTCAGCATTGTGCAGATAGTCATGAAACTCAGGGGGCTCAGCTTTTTTTTCCTGACTGGACACGGCGCTTTCTCTGACTCCATCAGGCAGATCCGAGGCATTGAGGATATCAGACCTGGACAGAATAACCGCCCTTTCCACAACATTTTCAAGTTCGCGGACATTTCCAGGCCAGCTGTAATCATTCAGGACATCTAAAAAACTTCTATCCACCCCCCTGACTTCTTTACGATTCTTTTCACCCAGAACCCGGACAAAATGATTAACCAGCAGAGGCAGATCTTCCAGGCGTTCTCTTAAGGGAGGGACCCTGATTTCCAGGACATTAAGACGAAAATATAAATCCTGCCTGAAGGTTCTGTTTTTAACCTCTTCCTTTAAATCTTTATTGGTGGCGGCCAGCAGGCGAATATCCACCTTCTCTTCTCTGAGGGATCCCAGGGGTTCAACCACCCTTTCCTGCAGTGCCCGCAGTATTTTAGCCTGAAGATGCATGGGCAACTCCCCTATTTCATCCAGAAAAAGGGTCCCTTTTTCGGCCAGCTGAAACCTGCCCGGTTTGTCGTGAACCGCTCCGGTAAACGCGCCCTTATAATATCCAAAGAGTTCTGACTCCAGCAATTCTTCCGGCAGGGCTGCACAGTTCACCTTGACCAGCGGACCGTCTTTTCTAAGACTTTCCTCATGCAAAGCCCTGGCGATAAGTTCTTTACCGGTTCCTGACTCGCCCAGTATAAGCACATTTGCTTCTGACGGAGCCATCTGCTCCACCAGTTCCATTACCTGGCGCATGGCCCTGCTCTGACCAATAATATGTGAATTTTTCTGAAGCCGGCTCAGTTTATCTTTGAGATGGATGTTTTCATTGGTCAGCAAGCTGTAATCATAAGCTTTTTTCACAACCACTTTGAGTTCGTCAAGGTCAGCCGGTTTGGTCAGATAATCAAAGGCTCCTGTCTTCATGGCTTCAACAGCTGAACCCACACTGCCAAAGGCTGTAAGCATAATCACCGGAGGCTGATTTTTTTGCATTTTAATTTTTTCCAGAGCCCCCATTCCGTCCAGAACCGGCATCTTCATATCCAGAAGAATTACATCCACGGAATATTTATTCAACAGATCAAGACACTGCTGTCCATTGGCGGCCTCAATAATATGATAGCCTTCATCCTGCATCACAGCCCTTATCATTTGTCTGTGGCCTGATTCATCATCCACAACCATGATTACCGGTTTATTTTTCATGTTCATTCTTTCCCGCGATATTCTGAAACAAAAGACTTACCCTGGTACCCTTTCCAGGAGCTGACTCGATCTCAATCCTGCCTTTATGGTCCCTGACTATTCTCTGCACAATAGCCAGCCCAAGACCGGTTCCACCGTCTCTGGCGGAGAAAAAAGGCTCCATGGCCCTTTGTCTTGTCTCCGGATCCATACCCTGTCCATTGTCACTGATACTGATTTCCTGCATATTCTGCGTCATAGCTGAACGTAAAACAATTTGCCCATTTTCTTCAATGGCGCTCAGGCTGTTTATCATCAGATTGATAAGAGCCTGTTTCAAAAGATCCCTGTCCGCCCGGACCGTCTCAGTGTTCAGATCAATAACAATCCGGCAGTTTTTCGTGTTTATATCTGAACGAAGCAAATTAAGTATCTCGTCAAAAAGACTTCTTACGTCGACCATCACCGGATTGATGGCCCTGGGTCTGGCCAGATACAGCAGATCAGTAACCACTCTGTTCAGCCGGTCTGATTCCAGAACCATGGTCCGGGCATAAGCATGGGCCGGATCTTCTTTGCTGAACTTTTGCAGAAAATACTGGGCAAACCCTCTGAGAGAACTTAAGGGATTTCTGATCTCGTGAGCCAGACCGGCGGCAAACCTGCCCAGGGTTGCCAGGTCACGTGAATGCTCCAGATCCCTTTCCAGTTCTTTCATCCTGGTCCGGTCCCTGATCAGAACAAGGGACTGTCTATCTTCCTTAATAGGCAGAAAAAGTATTTCCAGGGATTTATCTTCCAGGTCGATCTGACTCCATCCTCTGCCTGAATCCATATCCAGTTTCCAGGGCATTGCCTCAGACAGTTTCTGACCAATAATTTCCTGGCGGGTATTCAGAATATTCCTGGCGGCCGGATTGGCGGCCGTGATTGTTTCATTCTGATCAATGCTGAGCAGTCCGTCAGGCATATTATCCAGAAGTCTTGAATGAAAAGATCTAAGCCTGATGAATTTCTGTCCCTGGTCTTTCCTGTTTAAAAAGGCCAGCAAAAGAATCCAGAAAAGTAATATGGCCCCAAGGGTAAAGATAGTCTGAAATATTATGGTTCGCTTAAAACCGGAATAAACTCCCAGATATTCACTCATATCCAGGCCTATAAAAATCACTCCGTCCCCGGACAGGTGATGCTGCGAACCATCCGGCACGGATCTTCTGCCCCTGCTCGTCATATCCGGGCGGCTGGCCGGTATTCCCATAATAAACACCTCTTTGCCCATAAACCCGGCTGTGCCGGACCAGACTCCGGACCCTGCCTTTTCCAGCATTGATTCCGAAGGCTGAAACTCATCTGCGGCATCTTCATATCTGGAGATAAAAAGTCTGCCCCTGCTTACGGATATATCCAGAAACAACACATCTCCTTCAGCCACCAGTTCTTCCAGGACGTCTCTGGCCAGGTCGGCAAACTCACCCTCCTCCATCATTCTTCCCCGCCTCATCCCTCTAAACACGCCGCTGTACAGATTGGCTTCCACACTCCTTATGATGGCCCTGCCTGTAACTTCCAGCTGATCAAAAACATGGTCCTGCTGCTGCCTTAAATTCTGCCAGGTAAGAATAACCAGACCAATTCCCAGAATAAAAAAACTCACAACCAGAAAAAGCATGATTCCGGTAAGTCTTTTGCTGATGCCGATCTCCAAAATATTACTCCGTATGAACTAAAAACTGTACATATGGATCATAGTCTATGAGCAGACCATGAACCGGGGCTGGTCGCTGGCTATGGTGAATAGCTACCAACCGCCTTGAGATTTTTCCCAAAAACATTAATATGAAATTTATATACTGCCATATAACTTTTATGCTACAGGAGTGAACTTTAATGAAAAAAATTGTCCTGGCCTTAACCGGCGCCAGTGGAATGCCATACGGACTGGAACTTATCCGGCAGTTCAAAAAAAAAGATTTTGAGCTGCATCTGGTGGTTTCCAATGCTGCCCGCAAGGTTCTATCCCTGGAAGCAGCAGGCTTTGAATCCGTCCTGGATATGGCTGATCATATTTACAACCAGGATAAAATGGAAGCCCCCATTTCCAGCGGATCTTTTTTTCACGCCGGCATGGTGGTCTGTCCATGCTCCATGGCCACACTCTCCGCCATTGCCTGCGGAACCGGAAACAACCTTATTCACCGGGCAGCAGACGTCACCCTCAAAGAGAGACGTCCCTTGATCCTGGTGCCCAGAGAAACTCCCTACAACAGAATTCATCTCAAGAACATGCTCAGTGCCCATGACAGCGGAGCGGTTATCCTGCCTCCTTGTCCGGGTTTTTATCAAAGCCCGGAAAAAATCGATGACCTGATAAAACATATTGCCGGGAGAATACTTGACGCCCTTAATATCGAGAATAATTTATTCAAAAGATGGCAGGGGATCTGATTATTAATCTATCAACAAAGGGGGAAAACATGCCCAACCAGCTTATCTGGCATGGTCATTCCAGCTTTGAAATCATCACCTCGCAGTTAAATATTTTAATTGATCCATGGTTTGAGGGAAATCCATCAGCCAAATCAACGCCTGGTTCGATTACCAAAGCTGATCTTGTCCTCATAACCCATGATCATGATGATCATCTGGGAGACGCGGTGCAGATCTGTAAACATACCGGAGCCAGTCTCGGCGCGATTGTGGAAGTGGCGGCAAAATGCAATTCCCTGGGGGTGGATCAGAGCAGGATACTCAACGGCATGGGGTTTAATATAGGAGGTACTGTTGAATTCAAGGGAGTAAAAGTAACCATGACCCAGGCTGAACATTCCTGTGACCAGGGTTCATGCGCCGGTTTCATCATCACTCTTGAAGACGGAAAATGTCTTTACCATGCGGGCGACACCGGCATATTCTCCAGCATGAAGCTCTGGGGGGAACTCTTTGATATCCATCTGGCCATGTTGCCTACAGGCGGCATTTTTACCATGGATTCCAGACAGGCGGCTCTGGCCTGCAGACTTCTGAAATGCAAAAAAGCGGTGGCCATGCACTGGGGAACTTTTCCGGTCCTGGAACAGGATACGCAGAATTTTAAAAAGGAACTTTCAATTCATTGTCCTGACACAGAACTGATACCTATGAGGCCTGGAGAAAAAATCTCATTATAACTCGAAAATATGGTTCATCCGGCTGAAGCGTACTTTTGAAAATTAAACTATCCTTTTTGCATAAAGAAAAAGAATATCTCACCCCCGGGGCGAGATCCTTTTGCATTACTGCGCTTCGCAGAAATGCAAAAATAGCTTCTCTTCTCAGCGGACTTTGCGCCTCTAACGAGTCTTCGAGTGGGCGAGAGACAAAATATCTTACGCTTTGGGCCAAACAGGCAGGCATTTTGTATGGTTTTAGCCCTTTTCTGGCTGCGTACTCTTGAACCGGAAGAGCCGAAAATATATCAGGAAAAACATACTTCCACTATTAAAGGACCATACTTGGTTTCAAAGGGGATGGCCAGAATGGCTGAAGAGGAAACATGTCTTATAGAATGATCCTTGCCGGAAACAACAGAAGGAATCGCCCCTTCGTAAGTTATGCCGATTTCAGCCATTCCCTTTCTGGCCTGGCCGCTTATCATATTGGTAAGCTCCCCAACCGCGTCTGCGACATCGTCGCTGACCTTGGAAAAACTCTCTCCAAGCATATTGTTTATCACTCCCAGGGCTGATGATTCCGTAAAAGTTACTGACATGGTGCCTTTGCTTTTACCGGAAGGACTGGAAAAGCCGATAACCCCTGATATATCTCCCTTGGCGGTATTGTCTTTTTTTACATAGGATTTACCGGGTTTTGCATCTGTCATGGCCATTGTCCCCAGTACATTAACCACAGAGTCTGAAAATTTCCCGACTACCTGCTCAACCTTCTTTTCCATTAATAACCATCCCTTATCAAAATTATTATTTTCGTGTACATACTCACCATATATAAATGAAGAATCTGAATAAATGCCATTGTGAGTGCTTATTGCCTTATAGCTTATTGGTTATAAGTCTGCTCCCTGAAGAATAATCATACTGCAGACAAAACAAAATCAGCACAGTAAGATATCTGCTTAAAAACAAGTCCGCCTTAAGTCAATTATTAATCAGGCTGCAGCATATAATTTTTCCCTGAAACAACCGTAATTTTCTTCATTAACCGACCTGCCGGCTCATTTACTTTCTTGACCTGAGATTGCCAATAAAATAACATTAACATCTGGTACCAGACATTTTATATATCTAACTTTATTTTAGGAGGCTGAAGGATGACTAGAAAACTCACATTTTTGCTGCTGGCGCTGCTTTTATTCGCCAAACCCGGCATAGCCAAGGAAATCGTCTTTGCTGTTGACGCCACCTGGCCGCCCATGGAAATGGTTAACGAAGACAGGGAAATAGTTGGATACTCCATCGACTATATGACTGCGGCTGGAAAAGAAGCAGGCTTTACCCCGGTATTCAGAAATACAGCCTGGGACGGCATTTTTGCGGGACTGGCAGCGGGCAATTACGACGCTATCTGTTCCTCGGTCAGCATTACCGAAGAACGCAAAAAAGCCATGGATTTCAGTATTCCATACTATGAAGTCAAACAGGGACTGGTTGTGCCCAAAGACAGTTCCGCCAAAAATCTGGAAGATCTCAAGGGCAAGACCGTGGGAGCTCAGATCGGCACCACCGGATACTTTGCCATTCAGGAAGTTGACGGAGTTAATGCCCGTTCTTACGATGAAATCGGACTGGCCATGCAGGATCTTTACAACGGTCAATTAGACGGAGTTGTCTGTGACGACCCGGTAGCTGCTCAATACGCCCTGAACGAGCCAAAATTTGCTGAAAGAATGAAACTGGTAACAGTTATTGAATCGGATGAGCCTGAGTATTACGGCATCGCGGTTAATAAGGGCAATGAGGACACCCTGGAACTTATTAACAAGGGCATCAAGGCTGTTAAAGAAAAAGGCATTGAAGACGAACTCAAAACCGAATGGTTCGGACTGTAAAATTCTCTGGTTGAAATAATCTCAAAGTTGATTATTCCAACTCTCATTAAAGTGTTTTCTGATTCCAGAAATCCCGGAGACGATCCAGATATTTTCTCCGGGATTTCTGACAAAAATCACTCAAAAGCTCAACGTTTCAGGCTGACTGAGTATGGAAAAAGTCATTACCCGGCAGGATAATAATCAGGCTGATATCTGAAACAAGCAAATCTTATCTCCCCGGTAAACATATGAGCGAAAAAAAAATCAGTATTGACGTCGGCGAAGGAGCAGCCATACCCAGGCGCGATGATCCAGGTCTTTTTAACGCCTGGTGGGTCACTCTCATCGGCGCGGTAATCATCATTGTATCTCTTGTTGTTTTCAAGCCGGATCCATATCTGAGAATAATCAAGTTCGTGCCCGACGGCATCCTGATCACCTTTCAGGTTACTTTTATTTCTATCTTTCTCTCTCTCATCGTCGGTCTTTTTACCGGCCTGGGCAGACTCTCCCAAAACCGGACAATCAATCTTGTAGCTTCAGTTTATGTTGAGGTCATCAGGGGCATCCCCCTGCTGGTCCAGCTGTTTTATATATATTACGCCCTGGGCACCTTTTTCAGGATCCACCCCTTTACAGCGGCGATAACCGCCATGACGGTATGTTACGGCGCGTACATGGGAGAGGTTTTCCGGGCCGGGATACAGGCCATTGACAAAGGACAGACCGAGGCCGCCAGATCTTTGGGATTCAGCAAATCGCAAACCATGTTCTATGTTATCATTCCCCAGGCAATGAGAACCATCCTGCCTCCGGTAGGTAATGAATTCATTGCCCTGTTAAAAGACACCTCCCTGGTCTCCATCCTGGCGGTTTCCGATCTTCTCAGACGAGGCAGGGAATTTGCCACCCAGACCTTTGCCTATTTTGAAACATACACCATGGTCGCGCTTTTATATCTGATGATTACCCTTATTCTGTCAAAAATAGTAAGCATAATGGAGGATAAGGTAAAACCTTATGACCAGAAATGATTCTTTGATAATTACCATTGAAAACATCTATAAGTTTTTCGGGGACATTGAAGCCCTGAGCAATGTTTCTCTTAAAGTAAAACAGCGGGAAAAAGTTGTTATCATAGGACCCAGCGGTTCCGGAAAAAGCACCCTGCTGCGCGCCATAAACAGGCTTGAAGATGTGGATAAAGGCCGAATAATAATAGACGGCCAGGATATTACAGATAAGAAATCCAATATCAACAAAATCCGTATGGAACTGGGCATGGTATTCCAGAGTTTTAATCTTTTTCCCCACAAATCAGTACTTCAGAACCTTACCATGGCCCCCAGAAAATTGAAAAAAATATCGTCTTTTGAAGCAAACGAAAATGCCATGCTCCTTCTGGATAAGGTGGGCATCAAGGATAAGGCTGCTGCCTACCCTGCTCAGCTTTCCGGAGGTCAGCAGCAAAGGGTCGCCATAGCCCGGGCCCTGGCAATGAATCCCAAGATAATGCTCTTTGACGAACCAACGTCGGCCCTGGATCCGGAAATGATTGGTGAGGTCCTGGATGTAATGGTCAACCTGGCTCTGGAAGGAATGACCATGGTCGTGGTAACCCATGAAATGGGATTCGCCAGACAGGTAGCAGACTGGGTAGTGTTTATGGATGAAGGAAAAATCGTGGAAACAGGCACTCCGGAACATTTTTTCCAGAATCCTGAACATCCCAGGACCAAAAAATTCCTGAGTCAGATTTTATAATTATTATTTGAATATCTATTCATTAACCAGCAGATATTAATCATGAAAACTCTATGGGCTCCATGGCGGATAGAATATATACTAGGTCCCAAACCTGATGAATGCGTTTTCTGTCTGCCGAAGCATACCGGTGAAGACGCTGAACGACTTGTTCTGCACCGGGCCGAACATTGTTTTGTAATTATGAACAAATTTCCTTACAGTAACGGACATCTTATGGTCACTCCCTACAGGCATGTCCAGTGTCTGACCGAGCTTGAGGATCATGAAACCACTGAAATAATGATCTGGCTCAAGGAGTGTACCCGGATAATGAAAAACGCGTTCAACCCTCCCGGAATCAATGTCGGACTGAATATTGGGGAGGCAGCAGGAGCCGGAATACGGGAGCATCTCCATTTTCATATCCTGCCCAGATGGGTGGGAGATCACTCTTTTATGGCTGTAATGAACGAAACCATGGTTATTCCTGAACATTTAAGGTCAACTTACAATAAACTTAAACCCTTTTTTTCAACTTCTATCATATAAGGAGCTTCCCATGAAATACCTTAGAGTTGTCGCTCTGGTTCTTTTGTTTTTCTTTTCCATGCTGTTTTTCGTGCAGAATCATGAACTGTTGTCCACTACAGTCAAACTGCACCTGGACATTTTCGGCCTTGAGCTCCAGAGCACCGACATTCCTTACTACCTGATTGTCCTTCTGGCCTTTGTTCTTGGCGGGTTTATTGCCCTGGCCTATCTTCTGGCTGAGAAAATCCGTTTGACCGGCGAACTGAAAAGCACTCAGGCGTCCATCAAGGATCTGGAAAAAGAAGTACATTCCCTGCGCAACATGCCTCTGGACAACGAGAGCTATTCCCTGGATTCCTCGGAAAGTCAGGAAAAAGAATAATAGATTCTTTACCTTATCACTATTACAGACTGAGCCCGGAAAAGCGGAAAAACTAATTATGTTTCACTGGCTGCATAGTCTCAGACGAAAAAAAAACTACGGAAAATCCTCTCTTATTCATTTAAACGAGGGTTTTCTGCCCCCGTCGCAGGACACCTTTTCCGCCATTGGTGAACTGAGCAGGGTAGTCAGAAACAACCCCGATGCCGTGGAAATATATCTTGCTCTGGGGAATCTGTTTCGCTCCCAGGGAGAGATAGAAAGAGCAATACAGATAAGGACTAATCTCATTGCCAGACCCCAGCTTGATGAACATTTCAAGGCCAGGGCCTGGTTCGAACTGGGCATTGACTTTAAAAGAGCAGGAATTCTGGACAGGGCCCACAGCGCCCTGGAACAGGCCCACAAAATAACCGGTGATGATCCTGCTGTTCTTAAAGAACTGGCCAGGCTTTACGCTGATGCCAATGAATTTGAAAAAGCCGCCGGATATTACTGCCTTCTGGAGCAACCCCTTGCCCAGGCCCATTATATGGTCAAAGAGGCCCGAAGCAAAAGCATTGGAGGTAAAAATCATTCAGACAGGCTGATTCAAAAAGCTGTCAAGGTTTATCCCGGATCAGTTGAAGCCTGGCTGGAAATAATCTGCCGTGATTTTGAAATGAACCAGTGGAACAGTTTGCAGCTCAACCTTGAAAAAGGACTGCAAAAAGTTAAGGCTGACCTCAGATTTGTTCTGCTGGAAGGCCTGTATAAATTCATTAGCAGCCGCCCCGCTCCCGCTGAAGAAAATCCTATTTCCGGAAACTGCTCTGACACAGTGGTGGAAACCCTCGAGCATTTTGAACAAAATCTGATTTTTTGTTATTACAGCGCGGTTTTTCTTAAAGGATCCGGCCAGATAGACAGAGCCAGACAATGGCTGGAAAAAACCCTGGTCATGGACCAGGAATTCTGGCCGGCCAGGCTGGAAATCCTGGATATCACCCAGCATGAACAAATCCTGACCGAATCTTTTAAAACTCAGCTCACCTTTTTCACCCGCAAGGCCAGGATGGTCAAAAAATTTGTCTGCAAGAAATGCGGACTGAAAAGAGAACAGCTATTTTTCCTGTGTCCCAGATGCTGCAGCTGGCATTCAATATCATTTCGAACCCTGCTCAACGAATAAACACATTCCGGATTATTCAACATAGATGTCTTCAAAGCTGAAAACCTTCAATCTCCCCTGCAACATCAAGCTGACGCCCATGCTGGAACAGTACCTGCGCATAAAGCAGGAAAATCCGGAAGCCCTGCTGTTCTTCCGCATGGGGGATTTTTATGAACTATTTTTTGAGGACGCGGAAATAACAGCCGGAGAACTGCAGATAGCCCTGACCTGCAGAAATCCCAATTCTGAAGTCCGGATCCCCATGTGCGGTGTTCCCCATCATTCCTGCGATGAATATTTAAGACAGCTTCTGAAAAAGGGATACAAAGTTGCCATCTGTGATCAGGTTGAAGATCCCAAAACCGCCACCGGCCTGGTGAAAAGAGCTGTCACCCGGATACTTACCCCTGGCACGGTTGTGGAAGAAAACAGCCTGTCAGCCAAGGAACATAATTATCTGGCCGCTGTATTCTGGAATGAAAACAACAACCGGGGATCACTGTGCTGGGCTGATTTTTCCACCGGGGAATGGACCGGACTGGAGATAAGCACTCAGGATGAAATCTGGAACTGGCTCTATAAACTGAACCCGTCCGAGATTCTGGCTCCGGAACATTTTTCTTTGCCTGCCAAATACACAGCCTTTAAATCCAGGTTCAATTTTGTTCCCAAGGCGTCATATTTTGGCCTGCGCGCAGGCTCTGAACTCGTCCTCAAAGATCAGCAGGTTGCGTCTCTGGAAGTCCTGGATCTGGCTGACAAACCGGAACTTATCCGCTCCTGCGGAGCGATCCTCATGTATCTGATTCAGACCCATAAGGGCGAGCTGGGCAATATGGCCCCGCTAAGCCCGTTAACTCCGGGCAGATATCTTCACGTTGACGAAGTAACCATCAGAAACCTGGAAGTATTCAGAACTCTTGGCGGAGAAAAAGGACCCGGCACCCTGATTTACGCCATGGACCGGACCATTACCTCCATGGGAGGACGGTACCTGCAGAAAAGACTGCTCCAGCCCTGGAAGGACCTGACCACTATCAGGGAAAACCAGGAAATGACATCCTTTTTTCTGGACAAAGATAATCTCAGGCAGTCACTGCGTCAGGAACTGAAAAAAGCATACGACCTGGAACGCCTTTCAACCAGAATCACTTTGAACCGGTGCAATCCCAAAGACCTTGCCTCCCTGGGAAAATCCCTGCTGATTTTACCCCGGGTAAAAAATATTCTTGAAAAAGAAGACAATCATCCGGCTCTGCTGGAGTCTTTGCTCCGGCAGTGGGATGACATGGGAGAACTTTCAAGTCTCCTTAACAAAGCCATAAAAGACAACCCTTCCCACCTCATCACTGAAGGCGGACTGTTCAAGACCGGATATGACCCTGAACTTGACGACCTGGTGGAACTGGCCGAACATGGCCGGGAAAAGCTTGCCCGACTTTTGGAAAAAGAAAAGACGAAAAACAGTCTGCCCAAGCTTAAGCTCGGTTACAACCGGGTGTTCGGCCATTATTTTGAATTGTCCAAAGCTTCCGGAAGCACGGTTCCCGGGCATTTTGAACGCCGGCAGACCCTGGTTTCCAGCGAAAGGTATGTCACTGCCGAACTCAAAGAACTGGAAGAAAGCCTGCTCACTGCCGCGGAAAAAAGAAAGACCCGGGAATACGATCTGTTCATGGAAATCCGTTCTTTTGTGGCCGGACACAACCAGAGACTGAGATCAATGTCTCTGATCCTGGCCAGACTTGACTACTGGCAGGGTCTGGCTGAAACCGCCAGAAATTATGACTGGACAAGACCGGAACTTGCCGGAAACCTGGATATTCAGATCAGACAGGGCAGACACCCGGCCATTGAAGCCATACAGGGAAGATCCAATTATATCCCAAATGATCTGGAGATAAAAGATAATTCCAGAATGCTTCTGATAACCGGGCCCAACATGGCCGGAAAATCAACCGTTTTAAGGCAGACTGCGATAATCTGCATCCTGGCCCAGATAGGCTCTTTTGTCCCAGCCCGGAAAGCAGTTATTGGTATCTGTGACCGGATTTTTTCCCGGGTTGGAGCGTCGGACAATCTGGCCCAGGGACAAAGCACTTTTATGGTGGAAATGACTGAAACAGCCCGCATACTGCGTCAGGCCACCAAAAAGAGTCTGGTAATCCTGGACGAAATAGGCCGGGGAACCAGCACCTTTGACGGCCTTGCTCTGGCCTGGGCTGTTGTAGAGGAGCTTACCGGCAAACACGCGGGCATAAGAACTATTTTCGCCACCCATTATCACGAACTGACCGCGCTGGAACAAAAGATAAAATGTCTTAAAAACTTCAATATCGCGGTAAAAGAATGGAAAGGAGAAATTGTCTTTTTAAGACGGCTGGTTCCCGGGCCTGCTGATAAGAGTTACGGAATAGAAGTGGCCAGACTGGCCGGAGTACCCCAGCGGGTTGTCAAAAGAGCAGGCCAGATACTCCTTGACCTGGAAAGACAGAGAGACAGAAAAACCATCCTTGTTGAAACAAGAAAATCCCTGCTGTCAGAAGCAGCTGCAAGGAATAACAGCCCTGCCGAAACATCAGAGAAAGGCGCAATGTCTAAAAAAATATCTTCCCTCAACCTGGATTCAATGACCCCTATCCAGGCTTTGAACACCCTTCATCAATGGAAGGCTGAACTGGGGAAGGCTGAACTGGAGAACAAATGAATTACTTAAACAGTTTGCTTGTTGTTTTATTGATCCTTGGAATCGCAGGCTGCGGCAAAAAAGAATGGCCGGAACCAGACGCTTCCCAGGAAAAATTCAGCATATCCGAAATCAGCGGACAGATAGAGGACAGTTGCCTGATAATAAAAAGCGAGATCTCCGGAAACCGCCAAAACCTCGGAAGAATAATCCTGGAACTGGAAATTTCTGATGATCCCTGTCCAACCTGCCCTTTCCTGATAACAGATTCAATATTTCTGAAACCGGATTCCAGGGCTGTCACCATAAAGGAAAATCATCTAACCATAGTTCACTGCGGACTTGAACCGGACAAATATTACCGGGCCAGACTGAGGCTGGATAATCTTTATCCCATGATCCGTGAAGTTACTTCCAGGGTCATAAATATTTCTCAATAACAGCAGGCAACAGGCCTCATATAACTTACTTTGGAGAAAACATGCACTATTTTGAATACAGAAACGGTCAATTATTTGCTGAAGACGTCAGCGTTGACGAGCTGGTCAAAGAATTTGACACCCCCCTTTATATCTATTCCGCCAGGACTTTACGCCGCCATTTCCAGGCCTTTGATTCCGCGTTTGACGGAATCAAGCATCTGACCTGTTATTCAGCAAAGGCCAATTCCAATCTCTGTGTTCTCAAACTTCTTTCAGAAATGGGTTCAGGCATGGACATTGTTTCCGGAGGAGAACTTTTCAGAGTTCTCAAGGCCGGGGTGGACCCGCAGAAGATTGTCTATTCAGGGGTGGGCAAAAGAGAACACGAAATCAGGGAAGCCATTATATCGAATATTCTGATGTTTAATGTGGAATCACGGCAGGAGCTTGAAAAAATCAATAAAGTTGCGGCTGAAATGGATTCCACAGCCAGGATCAGCCTGCGCATCAATCCTGACGTTGATCCCAAAACTCACCCTTACATATCTACCGGTCTCCAGAAAAACAAATTCGGGCTGGATCTGGAGCAGGCTCTTGAATCCTATAAACTGGCCAGAGACCTGCCTAACATAGAACCTGTGGGAATTGACTGCCATATTGGTTCGCAACTGACCACTATTGAACCTTTTATCGAGGCCCTTAACAGAATCAAAAAATTTCACGGCCGGCTGGCTGATCTGGGTATCCGGATTAAATATCTGGATCTGGGCGGCGGCCTGGGCATTACTTATGATGAAGAAGAACCCCCGCATCCTGTGGAATTTGGCAGAGCCATAAAGGAAAGCCTCAAGGATCTGGATCTGACTCTGATTCTGGAGCCCGGCAGGGTGATCGCGGGAAACGCGGGCATCCTGGTCACCAGGGTCCAGTATACTAAAAAATCTCCCTCTAAAAATTTTATTATTGTGGACGCGGCCATGAACGATCTGGTCCGGCCCTCTCTTTACGGTTCTTTTCACCGCATCGCCTGTGTACAGGAGAAAGAAGGACAAACCTGCACGGCTGACATAGTAGGTCCCATCTGTGAAACCGGAGATTTTCTGGCCCAGGACAGAGAAATCAGGGAGGTTGAACAGGATGAGCTTCTGGCGGTATTTTCGGCCGGGGCATACGGATTTACCATGTCGTCCCAGTATAATTCCAGACCCAGAGCAGCTGAAATAATGGTGGACCGTGATAAAATCACTCTGGCCAGACGCAGGGAAGTTTATTTTGACCTGCTGGCCCTTGAAGAACAATGCTTTTAATAACTGCTGCTGTTCCCCTGTATATTATGGCCGGACATTAATTTAACAACTTTTCAGAGAATTGAGATTAATCCATGAAATTAAATGAGCATAAAAGCAAACTTCTATTCTCCCGGGCAGGCATCCCGGTTCCTCCCGGAGATCTTATCCGCCCTGATCAGGTGGACAGCTACTCCCCTGCCTTCCCTTTTCCAGTTGTGGTCAAGGCCCAGGCCCTGACCGGCGGCCGGGGCAAAGCAGGCGGGGTTATGGTGGTCAACGATCCCGAAGAAATGAGAGCGGCTGCCAGCCGGATTCTGCAGCTGAGCATAAAGGAAGAAAAAGTTCCTTTTGTGCGCGTGGAGCCGGCAGCAGACATCAAAAGAGAAATATACATATCCATATCCCTGGTCCGCCGGGCCGCTAGATTTGTGTTGACCGCGGGCAAGGACGGTGGAGTGGATATCGAATCATCAGGTGCGGACAACCTTATGGTCATGGATATTGATCCGCTGCTGGGCCTTGAGGATTATCAGGTCAGACAGGCATTCTTTCATCTGGAGCTTGAAAAGGACATGTTAAGACCCTTTGCCCGGTTAATCAGGAACCTGTTTCAAAGCGTCAGGGAAAACCGTCTGCTCCTGGCTGAAATAAACCCCCTGGTCATTACGGCTGAGGATGAGATCATCGCTCTGGACGGAAAAGTGGAAATAGATGACAATTACGTGGACATCAACACTGCCCTGGATGAATTTTACACCCCTGAACATTACGGTCTGGAAGAAAACGCTGCCAGAAAAGCCGGGCTCAGCTACCATAAACTCCAGGGTTCGGTGGGTCTGATGGTTAACGGAGCGGGTCTGGCCATGGCCACCATGGATCTGTTAAACTTTTCCGGACTTCCTGTAGCCAATTTTCTGGATCTTGGCGGTGGAGCCGACCAGGCAAGGATGTCCAGAGCTCTGGATATTCTGTTCAACGACAACTCCGCCGCTACCATATTTATTAATATCTTCGGAGGGATACTTTCCTGTGAAAAAGTGGCTGGAGCCCTGGCCGGAGTCCTGGACGGCAATCCCCCGGCCAAACCCATGGTGGTCCGTTTTTCCGGATTTAAATCCGATGAAGCCCGGGCAATCGTCAAATCTCTGAATTGTGATAAAATCCATGCAGTTGAAGACTTAAGCACTGCTGTTGACACCTTGAAAAAAATCAGCTCGGCAGCGGATAACTGCCTTGCTTTTGAACGTATTGAATTCCCTGTTGAACATGAATATGTCCCTGCGCGCCCTGCAAATGCGCCAGAGCCTTTTCCAGTTAACCGGGGAACCAGGGTTCTTGTCCAGGGGATCACCGGTAGAGAAGGACAGCTGCATACCAGTGAAATGCTGGATTACGGAACCAATATCGTAGCCGGTGTAACCCCGTTCAAAGGAGGGACCCGGGTCCTGGAAACTCCGGTTTACAACAGTGTAGCCCAGGCAGTTAAAAATCACGAAATAGACGCGTCCATAATATTTGTTCCGGCCGGATTCGCTGTGGACGCCATACTGGAGGCGGTGTCCTGCTCCATACCCTGGATTGTATGCATTACCGAAGGCATTCCTCAGCAGGACATGGTCAGAATCCTGCCCGTAATCCGTAATTCCGGTTCCAGGCTCATCGGCCCCAATACTCCCGGCCTGATAATACCCGGACAGACCAAGATAGGCATCATGCCCGGCGCGGTATTTACTCCCGGGCCGGTGGCAGTCCTTTCCAGGAGCGGAACCCTGACATACGAGTGCGTGCACGGATTGAGCCGGGCCGGAATCGGACAGTCTCTGTGCCTGGGCATTGGAGGGGACCCCTATATCGGTCAGGATTTTAACGATATCTGTGAGTTACTTTATAATGATCCCAGGTGCCGGGCCCTGCTTATCCTGGGCGAAATAGGCGGCAGTGCGGAAGAAGACCTGGGCCGAAAGCTCAAAAGTACCGGATTTGACAGGCCGGTGTTTGGATTTATTGCAGGCCAGACCGCTCCTCCTGGAAAAACCCTGGGCCACGCGGGCGCTATTCTTGATCCGGCCGGAGGAGGAGTCAAGGCCAAACTTAAAGCCATGCATGACTCCGGAATGATAATCTGCCCTGATCTGGCTTCAATCCCTGAGATTATAAGCAGATACATAACCTGCGGATAACCATCTTGCGCGGCATCAAAATCATCACAGTGGGCAAGATAAGCAAAGGCTTCCGGCAGGAGGCCTTTGCTTATTACCTGAAAAAAGCGCAGGCCTATACCCGGGTCAGCCTGCATACCGTAAAGGATGCCAAAAACGGCCCTGTCTCACTTCGGATGGAAAAAGAGGGAGAACGGATACTGGAACGTATCGAGGCCAATGACTACCTGCTGGTGCTGGATGAAACCGGAAGAAACTTTACCTCCAGGGATTTTTCCGGCGAACTGCTCAGACTGGAAGAAGATCCCGGCCGAAAAGCCTGTTTTATCGTGGGCGGAGCATATGGTCTGGCAGACAGTATACGCTTAAAAGCGGATCTGCTTATTGGCTTTGGCCCCATGACCCTGCCTCATGAACTGGCCTCCATTGTTTTAATGGAACAAATCTACCGGGCCCAGACCATCCTCAGGGGGCACCCTTACCATCATTAGTTCACCTTTCATCTGATAAAACCGGCGCGTTTTTTTCCATTCGTTTTAAAAAATCACTGGCGCTGAAAAAGCCCACCATTCTGGCATCACGCACTTCCCGCCCCTGCTCATCCAGAACAATAAAAGTGGGTACAGCGGTAATTTCATGTTTTTGCCGGAGCAATTCTGATTCAGGAGAATTAAAGTTGGTCAGATCCACTTTTACGCGCAGCATAGGTTCTGTGACCTCAATAACCCGGGGATCAACAAAAGTATTCTGCTCCATTTCCAGACAGGGAATACACCAGTCCGCAGCAAAATACATAAGGGCGGGCTGATTGTTTTCCCGGGCGATTTCAAGTCTCCGGGAAGAATGCGGCTGCCATTCAATTGATTCTCTCTGTAGATTTATAAAAATCAGTATCCCCGCAATAATTGCAGCAGAACCCAGCACGAATTTAATATACTTGAAGGCCGGAACATGTCTGCCGCTTCCCTCGATAAAGCCCAGATATACTCCTCCGGCAATCATAATCAGGACAATACTGTACATGACATAATCCGGGAAAAAAGCCAGCCCCAGATAAAACAGACCCAGGCCGATCATTACAAATCCCAGAACTTTCTTAATCCACATCATCCAGGCTCCGGATTTGGGCAGCTTTTGAACCAGACCTGTAAATGTCCCCAGTATCAGGTATGGAAAGCCCAGCCCCAGGGAAAGAATGAAAAATACCCAGAATCCAAATACCGGATCACCTCTGGTCCCCACAAATGTAATCAGGGCGATTATGGGAGGTCCGATACACGGGGCGGCAAATATGCCTACCACCAGTCCTGAAAAGTATATTCCTATATATCCGCTGTAACTCCCGGATCCAAGTCTTCTGGAGACCCATTGAGGTATCTGAAGCTCGTAGACTCCAAACATGCTCAGAGCCAGCAAAAGGAAAAGAATCCCTATGAATACCAGGACCAGAGGATTCTGGAGCCAGAAACCGAATAATCTTCCGGTAAAAGCAGCCATCACCCCAAGCAAGGAATACATGGTGGCTATTCCAAGCACATACGCTATGGCTCTGCTGAAGACCAGCAGGGTTCGCGTCTGTTGTTGTGCCCCGAAAACAGAAACAGTGACTGAAAGCATGGGATAAACACACGGGGTCAGATTCAGAGCCAGGCCAATGAAAAAAATCACTATAAGGGCCCACACAACGCCCCCGGAATCAAACAGAACGGCAATTTCATTGGGAGGCCCCAGCCCCTTGTCCGTACCAGTTCCGGGAACAGATTTTTCCTGATTAGCTGAGAAGATATGTGAATTGATCTGCTCCAGGGTGGTGCCTGATTCAACTACTTCCAGTTCAATCTCAACATCAGCCCTTGAGGGGGCCAGGCATACATTGTTATTGCAGGCCTGGACCATGAGCTTGCCGGTTAGATGGTAATCTCCGGGCTGGGCGTCGGATGAGGCCCGCATGGTGACATATATATGTTCTGTGCCGCTGTAGACCAGCAGCTTGTCGCCTCTGGCAAAGTCGAATTCATATTCGTCAGCCGGAGGATAATCCACGGCTGACACGATAAAATCATCATTATAATCGAGCTGGAAATCCGTGCCCACCAGATAATCTTTGGTGGTTTGATGTCCGTTGATATGCCATCCATCTTCAATATTGACGGCTATGGCCACCAGAAACTCCAGACCGGGTTCCACGG
>JAWOGL010000200.1:0-6632 GCA_046496945.1 Desulfonatronovibrio sp. | reverse complement strand
AACCCGGGACTGGCCGCTGGCTATGGTGAATAGTTACAATCAGGTTAAATCTTACACGCCGTACGCAGATCATCCACAGAATCTGTTTTTTCCCAGGAAAAATCCACGTCTTCGCGACCAAAATGCCCGTAGCAGGACGCTTTTTTGTAAATAGGACGCAGCAGATTCAGCTTTTTAATGATATGGTAGGGCCGCAAATCAAAGACTTCCTTTACAGCCTGGGTAAGTGTGGCATCAGAAACCTGCCCTGTGCCCCAGGAACTTATCAGGACAGAAACCGGCTCTGCCACACCAATGACATAGGCCAGCTGCACCTCGCAGCGCTCAGCCAGTTCCGCTGCCACGATATTTTTAGCGATATATCTGGCCATGTATGCTCCGGAACGGTCAACCTTGGAAGGATCCTTGCCGGAAAAAGCTCCGCCGCCATGATTGCCCATACCGCCGTATGTATCCTGAATAATCTTTCTGCCGGTCAGGCCGCAGTCCGCCTTGGGACCGCCCTCCACGAAACGCCCGGTGGTATTGATAAAGATGCGCATATCTTTATCAATCATTTTTTCGGGCAGGACTTTGTAAATAACCTCTTCCTTGATCGCGTCCACCAGCTCTTCATAGGTTACGTTCTCATTATGCTGACAAGCCACCACTACATCATGAATCCGGTGAGGGCTGCCGTTGATATATTCCACACTTACTTCTGTCTTGCCGTCCGGGCGCAGAAATTCCAGAATATTATCTTTGCGGACATAAGACAGGCGTCTGGACAGCTTGTGAGCATAGTAGATGGGTGCGGGCATAAGGGTATTGGTTTCATTGACCGCGAAACCAAACATCATGCCCTGGTCTCCTGCGCCCTGTTCTTCGGCGCTCTTGCGGTCAACCCCCACTGCAATATCAGGAGACTGTTTGTCTATTGAAGAAATAACCGCGCAGGTTTCATAGTCAAAACCCATGTCTGAATTATTATAGCCGATATCTTTGACTGTTTCCCTGACTATATTTGGGAAGTCCGCGTACGCGTCAGTACTGATCTCTCCGGCGATAAAGGCCAGACCGGTGGTAACCAGGGTCTCGCAGGCCACCCTGGCATTGGGGTCCTGATCAATAATCGTGTCCAGGATTGAATCAGAGATCTGATCAGCCACCTTGTCAGGATGGCCTTCCGTTACTGATTCTGAAGTAAAAAGATAGCGGCCGTCGGTTGAAATCATTTATTTCCTCCATTTTTTGGTTTTCTATCCGGAGATACGATGCCTCCGGACATTAACAGTTTAAAAGAATCCTCCACGCTCATTTCCAGGGGGATTGTTTCATCCTCAGGGACCATGAGATAAAAACCCGAAGTAGGGTTGGGAGTAGTAGGCACATAGATATTTATCATTTTTCTGTTGGTCTTTTCCTGAAGTTCACCCATGGCGACTCCGGTCACATAGGCCATGGCATAAATGTTTTCCTTGGGATATTCAATAAGAACAACCCGTTTAAAATCCCTGGGAGTACCCCGGGCAATGGTGTCGATAAGCTGTTTTACTGCAGTATATACCTTGTTGACTATGGGGATATAGTTAATCACTTTCTCCCATAGATACACCAGTTTGTTGCCCAGGTAATTGCGGACAAATATCCCGGAACAGATAAGTACCACTACAAGCAGGATCAGACCCAGCCCAGGAACAGGAAAAGGCAGAAAATTTTCCGGCCTGAACCTCTCCGGAATAATAAGAAGTATCTGATCAATCCAGCCCAGGGTCAGATTAAGAAGGAAAAATGTAGCAGCTATGGGGGTCAGAAAAAGCAGGCCTGCTATCAGGTTGACCTTTAAAAATTTCCTGACCCTGGCCAGAAGGGTCAGTTTTTCCTTCTTATCATCCATTGCTCACTTCTTTGATCTTATTCTGATCATCCACAAACACCAGAATCGGCTTGTGGGAATATACTTCATCCCGGTCAAGGCCGGCGTAAGCAGCAATAATGATCCTGTGGCCGGCTTCTCCCTTGTGAGCTGCCGCTCCGTTTAGTGTAATCTCACCTTTTTCACCGGTAATGGCATAAGTGGTCAGTCTTTCACCGTTATCAATGTTATACACATCAACCTGTTCAAAGGGCATTATACCCGAAGCTTCCAGCAAATCCGGGCAGATGGCGATACTTCCCCGGTATTCAAGATTTGCTCCGGTCAGGGTGGCCCGGTGGATTTTAGCCTGCAGAAAATTTCGTATCTTCATAATAATCTCGAAACGTTAAAGGTTAAACAGTTTCCATCCGGAAAGTCTTTCTTTCAGGATGCTGAAACTGACAGTTTTCTTTCAGGAAACGAGGAGTTTTTTCTTTTGGCAAGAAAATCAAGCAATTATGAGGAGGCGTATCTTAATACGTTGACAAATAATTGCGCGGGTTGACGCCGCCAAAAGGGAAAAGAACTGTTTCCGGATGAAAACAAAATGAATTAGATCTTGCGTTCACCCCAGATCAATATTGTCAATGAGCCTGGTCCGGCCAAGCCTTAAAGCCGCTGCCAGAAAAGTTCCGGGGCCGGGACTTTCAGGTCTTTCCAGGGTTTCTGACTCAACAATGCGGACATAGTCAATTTCACAGCCAGGTATATTTTCCTGGTAATACTTTACAAGTCTGGCTTCAAGATCTTCACAATCGGATTTTCCGGACAAAACTTCTTTCCTGACCATTTGCATGCCTTTATAAACATACGGAGCTAGCCTTCGCTGCTCCGGGGTGAGGTAGATGTTGCGAGAACTCAATGCCAGACCGTCTGATTCCCGAAAAGTGGGCCTGCCCTTGATTATAACCGGCATATTCAAATCTCTGACCATTTTGCGGATAATCAGTAACTGCTGCCGGTCTTTAAGGCCAAACACCGCCATGGACGGCATGACTATATTCAGCAGCTTGCACACAACCGTGGCCACGCCCCGGAAATGCCCCGGTCTTGACTTACCGCAGAGTTCCCTGGATAATCCGGGAGAATCCACCCAGGTATCAAATCCCGGCGGATAAATATCACCAGCATCAGGAATAAAAAAATAATCAACCCCCAAAGACCTGGCCAGTTTCAAGTCCTGCTGCTGATTTCGGGGATACCGCTCCAGATCTTCTCCCGGTCCGAACTGCACCGGATTGACAAACAAAGACACCACCACCTGGTCAGCGTTATTTGCGGCCCAGCGCATCAAACTTAAATGTCCTTCGTGAAAAAAACCCATAGTGGGAACCAGAGCAAGGCTTAACCCGGCCTGCCTGGCTTTAAGACCAATAGACTGCATTTTTTTACAATCGGTTATTATATCCATTGCCTTCACTAAGTATTGAGCTTATTTTCTCCTGACATCAACCCGTCGCCTCCAGCAGGTTTACGACTGCAAAATTGCAGCCATTCAATATATATTTATAATCAGCCAGTGAATCCCAGGCTGAACTGAACCGCAACTGTGGAGAACAGTTGCAAAATTTAAAACAATCAACCAGAATTGTCCATAAATGAATGTGAAGCTGTTTTGAACCTTAAACTGCCCGGATAATATTATTCACATGACTACCAACAGCCTTCCCGTACCGGGAGATTGTCTCCTTTGCGGACGATGTCTGGAGATCTGCCCCATTTTCAAGGTCACCGGCAGAGAAGAACTGAGCCCCAGGGGCAAAGGCTTTCTCCTGAGAAATTATCAGGAATTCGGCGTTACTTCCAAACAAACCATCGCCCTGGCTGAACTTTGTCTGGGCTGCGGGAAATGCGTTGACGTCTGTCCCCAGCAACTGAATCTGCCCCGGGAAATTGCCCGCCTTAAATCAGTTCATCCGGACTGGAAATCCTGGATATGGTCAAGAATAATCAAGTCCGGACTGGGTCCCCTGACTTCAGTTAAAGCTGCAGGCACCCTTATCCCCCGGGCCTATCCCCTGTTGAAAAACTCTCTGAAAGCCAGGCCTCCTGTGCCGGAAATGTTTAGAATCTCCGGAAAAACCAGGAACGCTGGAACACGGGCAGTCATCTTCCCGGGATGCGTTGGCAGATACTTCCGGCCGGAACTCGAAAAAAAAGCCGGGAATATACTTAAAGTCCTGGGGTATGATGTCCTGGAAACCCCGGAATGGGCGTGTTGCGGTTATCCTCTGGGTTCGGCCGGGCTGTTTCAGCAGGAAAAAAGTGAAACCCTGAAAAATATTGAACTCTGGGATTCAATGGGCAGACCTTTGATTTTTGTATTTTGCGCCACCTGCCTGGACGGACTCCGCCGCCCTTTTGGCAGCCATGAAGACCTTGAACTATGGGAACCTTTCTCCAGGAGCATCAGACCCTTGATAAAACAGCTGACCAGTTTTCAGTTTGAATTTGCAGGTCCAGATAAAAACACTTCCGTTGCCTGGCACGAACCTTGTCACGGAACAGCTGAATCAGGAAAATTTCTCGAAAATATCTTTTATTCCCAGAATCAGAATCTTGTCATGCTGGATAAAAAATGCTGCGGCATGGGAGGGTCTTTCGCCATACAAAATCCCAGACTCAGCAGCTTAATAGCCGGGAAACTGTGGGCAGGCGCGCAACTTCCAGCAGGTACTCTGGTTTTGACCGGCTGCAGCGGATGTCTTCTTCAGCTTGACGCCACCAGTCCCGAACATATCCGAGTTGCCCACTGGCTGGAAATCCTCCAGGGCGATGATCACCAGGTCAAGTTTGACTAAATAAGGACTAATCCATATATTTTTAGTTTCGATGGCAAATTTTTTCCCACATTTTAAATGCTGTATCTTTGCACCATAACATCTTCTGCCAGGTAATGCCCATGTCATGGATACTTCTGCTGGACGCCGGCAACACAAACATAAAACTAAGTCTTGCCCATGAACAAGGGCTTAAATCGGTACTGAGCCTTCCTGCTGATGTCAGAGAAACTTCTGACTCTCTGGGTCTGAAAATCTGTGAATATCTCCGGCTGGAAAATATTCATCCCGGTGAAATCAAGGCCTGGCTTATCTCTTCGGTAGTTCCCCTGCTGGATGAAATCCTTACATCCGCCTGCAAAAGATTTTGTTCCTGTCCCTGTTTTTTTGTGCCGGAAGACATTGAACTGCCCGTAAACAACCGCTACCACCGTCCCAGGGAAGTAGGATCTGACCGGCTGGTTACCGCGTTCGCGGCCAGACGTCTCTACTCCCAAACAGGCATTATTGTCATTGATTTTGGAACAGCCACCACCTTTGACTGTATAGTAAATAATGATTATCTTGGAGGATTGATCTGTCCGGGAATTAACTCATCCATTAAGGCCCTGAGCTCTCAGACAGCCAAACTGCCCCAGTTTTCCCTTAATTACGCGGATAAAGAACTGGAAATTGGCCGCAGCACAGCTCAAAGTCTCAGCCAGGGCACTCTTTTCGGCTTCGCTGACCTGGTAGAGGGCCTGGTTGCCAGGATAAAACAGAAGATGCCGGACCAGGTAATCGTTGTCGGTACAGGAGGTATGGCAGACAGGCTCAAGAATCTATGTCCTTCCATGCAGGAGTTTCAACCGACCCTTCTTCTGCAGGGACTCCATATATTAAGTGCCGAAAGCAGGCTGATAACACCCCATCAAACAACCCTTTAACAACGGGAGTACATAATGAGCATTATTTCTGATATCATGGCCAGGCAAATACTTGATTCCAGAGGGAATCCAACTATTGAAGTGGAGGTCATCCTGGAGTCTGGACTGACCGGCCGGGCTTCTGTGCCTTCCGGAGCATCCACCGGCACCAGAGAAGCCCTGGAACTGCGCGACGGAGAAAAAGACTACGGAGGCAAGGGAGTCACCAAGGCGGTTCAGAATGTCCTTGAGGATATAGCCGATGAAGTAATCGGCATGGATGCCCTGCGTCAGGTTGACATTGACGAGTTCATGATCGACCTGGATGGAACGGATAACAAGTCCAAACTGGGCGCCAATGCCATGCTCGGGGTCTCCATGGCTGTTGCCAGGGCCGCTTCCAGATACACCGGCCTGCCTCTTTATCAATATCTCGGTGGGGTTAACGCCAAGGTACTTCCCGCGCCCATGATGAACATCATAAACGGCGGAGCCCACGCCCCCAACAATCTGGATATCCAGGAATTCATGATCATGCCCCTGGGCGCCAACAGCTTTTCCGATGCCCTGCGCATGGGAGCGGAAACTTTTCACGCCCTGAAATCTATTTTGGCCAAGGACGGCCTTTCAACGGCAGTGGGAGATGAAGGAGGGTTCGCCCCCAATCTCAAGAGTCACAGTCAGGCATTCGATTATATAATCAAGGCCATTGAGCAGGCCGGATACCAGCCGGGCGCTGAAATAGCCCTGGCCATCGACGCTGCCGCTTCAGAATTTTATAAAGACGGAAAATACCATTTCCGGGGCGAAAAACTTGTCCTCAGCGCTGATGAACTCATTGAATATTATCAGAACCTGGCTTCCGGTTATCCTCTTATTTCCATTGAAGACGGCCTGGCAGAAGGAGACTGGGAAGGGTGGGCCAAATTCACCTCCCTGGCTGACGACTCCCTGCAGATAGTCGGCGATGATATCTTTGTGACCAACCCCGGCATACTTGCTGAAGGGATCTCCACCGGAATCGCCAACTCCATACTCATCAAGCTCAAT
>JAWOGL010000121.1:0-3534 GCA_046496945.1 Desulfonatronovibrio sp. | reverse complement strand
ATAGCTATTACTTATGGGCAGCTTTTTTCCATGGCTAATATCGGAGTATTTGACAAGCTGGAACAGATGGGCAAGCCCCAGGAAGATGATCTCAAGGGCATATTTGCTGAGGATGATACTTTTAAGTTCTGAGTATTGGCGCTTTTGGATGAGAGGCGCTTTTACTATATTGCCCACTGGCTAAGGCTGGTGGGCCTTTTTTATGTCCAAAACAGCCATTTCCAATTTAAGACCCCTCATGTCCATTCTGCTGGCTTTTATCCATCATAGCATGCTTTTTTACCATCAAAAAACAAATATCAACTTTATAGGAAAAGTTGATATTCAACCCTCTCTTCTTCTCCTTGCCAAATTATCTGAGTTGAATTAATTATGATCATTATGTCAAAGGTCAGCCAAGCACACGACACGATTTTCAAGAATGTTTTTACCAGCAGGAAAAACGCCTTGAGCCTCCTGGGCAACTTCCTGCCTGCAGATATCTTGAACAGACTCGATCTCAAGGAAATGGTTTATGAGAAGGATACCTTCGTTCAGAAGCACCTGAAAGCTTATTACTCAGATCTTATAGTCTCAATACCTCTGCTGGATTCAGATCAGAAAATAAAAGTCTATTTCCTTTTCGAGCATAAAAGTTATTCAGACCCAGACTTGCCATTACAGCTGCTGCGCTATATTATTGAGATATGGACCCATTACCGGAAGCAGTATAAGCATGGGAAACTTCCCTTTATCATCCCTTTGGTCATTTCACATGCTAAGAACAGAAATAAAAAAGAAAGACTTATAGATATTGTGGATGTACCGGGCGAATCCTTCAAAGCATATGCGCCTGACTTTGATTATTTACTTTTGGACTGCGTGGAAGAAGATCTGAACTCATATGATCTGGAAGTTGAGCTTAAATCACTGCTAACGCTCTGGAAGCACGCACACAGGCCCAACTTCTTTGAAGCGGTTAGGAATGTTTACCGGATGCTTAACCAGGCTTATCCGGGAATGGAGCCCAAAGACTTTTTGATTGCACTGGCTCAGTATCTTTACCTGACCAGAAGTAAAGAGGAGTACAGGGCCATCACTGAAATCGTGAAGCAGGAATCAAGTGGAGGAATAAATATGGAAACTATTGCAGATATGCTGGAAAAAAAAGGGTATGAGAGGGCTTATCAAGAGAAACCGCAGTGGTTAGAGGAAGGCGAATTAAAAGCCACCCGAGAAACTCTCATAGACCAGGCAACAGAACTCTACGGCCCATTGCCCGGCATGCTTCCAATCAAGATTAGATCAATCCGGTCCATGGACAACCTCCGGGCTTTAGCCAGAAAAATTATCAGAACAGAGTCCCTGGATGAATTCACCGAACTGGTAAATAGAGCAGCCGACCAATAATCCAATCTCAATCCCTTCACATTAAGCCACCTTGTATATGCAGGGTGGCTTTTTTATGCCCGCCAACTACCCGGCATTTGATCCAGGCAGTGAAGCTCCTGCCCCTGGAGCTGGAAAAGCCTTTACTCTTACAGAAGACACGGACGGGGACGGAAGAATAAAGGAAAGATTGCTGGATACTAATGAGTGCGGTGAATGTGACCTTTACCAAGCCGATCTGCTCAGGGCTGACCTGAAAGGAGCCAACCTGAGCGGGGACGACCTTTCCCGGGTCAGCCTGTTCGATGCCATCCTGCAAGAGGCCAACCTAAGCGGAGCCGACCTGTCCGGGGCCACCCTGTCCGGAGCCATTTGGACCGACGGCAGGCGCTGTGCTGAGGGGTCAATTGGTGAGTGCAAGTGAGCCGTCTGCTCTTTCAACAACAAAGGAGGATAAACATGATAAGAATTCCCAGGATGGCCATTGTGACCGTAGCCTTGATGCTTTGTCTGACAAGGTTGGTCATGTCAGGGACGGCCTTTGGCGCTGGTGGTCCGCAATGCGTAGACAATGGGAACGGGACTGTAACTGATAAAGGTACAGGCTTGATGCGGCAGAAGGCGACGGCATATCCAAGGGACTGGAATGCTGCCATGAGCTATGCATCCGGCCTTTCGCTTGCCGGTCATTCCGACTGGTGGTTGCCGGATCAGGATGAATTAAGGGGACTGTTCCTTTCACCATGTAAAGATATGATGGACGTGCGAGAGGATTTGTACTGGTCGTCTATTACCTACACCATCTCCCCCAGACATATGAAAACCGCATGGCATGTCAACTTCAGCAGCGGCAACGTGAACGGCGGCAGTTTGTGGAGCAGCTATTAGGTTCGTGCCGTACGTGCTGGACAGTGATAAATGATTTGATTCTTCGGAGATTCGGCCCTTTGGTCTTTAGCGTGACAGGTCATCATCAGACAGCCTAACCCGGCCAAGACAAGCAGGCTTTTTGTGCATTAGGCAAGGGTTGTCAGACTGGTATGTAGTTATCTTGAGGAGGACACTGTGTACAGGCAAAGAGTGCTTAAAAGGCTGCCCTGGACCATATCCGCCTTGGGTTCCAACTGGACAACATAACGGCTATGGACATGGCATAGTCCAGTTCAATTGTTTTCAAGACTGACAAAACAAAACTTGAAAATTCAGACTGGTTTGGATTTTTGTCAGAGCATGCACGAAGTTTAAATAGGTCAATTCACGTGTTGCTTTCATCGACAATATCACTTCTTCCTGAAATTACCTATGATTTCAGATATTGACATTTGTAACCTATGCGGTTACGTAGCTCTATATGATTAAATCCTTTAAGCATAAGGGACTTGAAGTTTTTTAATATTCTGGATCAACAAGAGGCATTAGCCCCGAGCATGCAGACAAAATTTCCAGAATTCTAGATCGACTGAACGCTGCAAATGACATAATTGATATAAATTTCCCAGGGTCTTATCTGCATAAGCTTTCAGGAAAACTCAAGGGGCAATATTCCGTCAGGGTCTCGGGAAATTGGAGAATATTCTTTAAGTTCATAGATGGCGATGCTTATGTCGTTGACTATGATGATTATCATTAAAAGGTGACCATTATGAAAACAATGAAAAGACACCCGTCTCATCCTGGATATATCCTGAAGAAAGATTATCTGGAACCACTTGAAATTTCTATTACCAGCATGGCTGAAACGCTGGGTGTATCAAGAAAAACATTGTCAAAAATACTGAATGAGCGAGGTTCAGTGACTCCAGATATGGCGCTCAGGCTTTCACGAGCCCTCAGCACAACACCAGGTTTATGGCTAAACCTTCAGAAGAACTACGATCTTTGGCAGGCAGAACACCTTTCCAGCGACTGGAAAGGTGTACGTCCCTTGACATCACAAGTCTTGAATTCTGTCTGAAAATAATGATAGTTGTCTCACTCTCATGACGGTGATCCGAGTCTACGGCTCTTCAGAACTCCTTTCCAATTATTTTGAAGACTGCCAAAATAAGGCTTGATAATTCAGACAGGGTTAAACTTTTATAGGAACATGCAAGTAGTCTTGACCCGATCATGTCATTTTCTCCTAAAGCCGGAAGGATCTGCATGTTGACACGCGATACGTTGCAG
>JAWOGL010000026.1:0-4452 GCA_046496945.1 Desulfonatronovibrio sp. | reverse complement strand
GTACAACAATCACTTATGTCGTTTTAAACAACAACCTGAACCTGAAGGAGAATTATCATGCTGACTCGTTTTCGCGGACAAGGCAGGAAAAAATCCGGGGCCGGACCGGATTGTGATTGCCGGCCAGAAGGATTAAGAAATCAGTGCGATGTAAAAGTTCTGACCCAACTCCGTAACGGCTGCCGCTGCCGCATAAGGCGGCATGCTTCCCGGGGTGCTATCCGCCAGAGACTTCTTGACCTTGGTTTTTTGCCCGACACCGAGGTAGAGATGATACGCTGCGCCACCCTGGGCGACCCGCTGGAATTAAGAGTCGGAAATTACTATGTAACTATGCGCAAAAAAGAAGCTGACCTGATTGAAGTTCAGTAGCCAGCAGTCAGCCCCTGGCAACGGCAACTTGACTCCATGAAATTTACCTCTGCTCATGGTTAAAACTTCAGTAAATTAACAACTCTTTACTCATTGAAACATACCCCGCCCGGGCTTTACAAAATCAAACAGCCCGGGCGGGGCAGACCGGTCCCATAATATGAATAAGGTCTTCACTGGCTGTTAAAGTCTTTTAAGCATGCGTCTGCAAATATAATGATATTGAAATTCAATTGCATATTCACTTTATGTCAAGCACTGCATTCTTAACCTGAATCCAAACACCGGAAAAATTAACTCCATGTCTTATCATAAAAAAAACATCATTGTTGGACTTGCCGGCCAGCAGAACGCCGGCAAATCCACAGTATTCAACATGCTCACCGGAGCTGCTCAGCACATAGCCAATTATCCGGGTGTAACCGTGGATAAAAAGACAGGCACTTACCGGGACAGCACCGGCCGGGTGGAAGTGGTGGATCTGCCCGGTACCTACAGTCTGACGTCGTATTCCCTGGAGGAACGGGTAGCCAGGGATTTTCTGCTCCGGGAAAAACCTGACACAATTATCAACGTTGTTGACGCCTCAAGCCTGAAACGCGGTCTTTTTTTTACTTTTCAGCTTCTGGAGATGGGTTTTTCCACGGTCATGGCTCTGAATATGATTGATATGGCCAAATCCAACGGCCAGACGATTGATCATAAGAAGCTCTCTTCTACCCTTGAGATCCCGGTTGTTCCCACCATTGGCAGGAAAGGCAGAGGCAAACAGGAACTTAAGGAAAGTATCCGCAAAAGCGCGGATAACATCCCGGCTCAAAACAGGGTGGTTGTCCGGTATGACCGCCTGGAAATACATATTAGAGCCATTGTGGATTTGCTTGAACAATCCGACTCTCTAAAAAAGCATGTTTCTTCCTGCAGGTGGCTGGCCATTAAACTGCTGGAGGAAGATCCTGAGGCCATTAAAATCCTTGAGGAGCACCACATTGAGCATAACCATATTCTCAAGGAAACTGTTAATTTTATCCGGATTTTTGAGGCTGAAGCTGATGTTTCTCCGGCCGATTACATAATTTCCTGCCGTAACCAGGCTGCTGAGGATATTGTGAGTCAGTGCGTTGAAACATCCCCGGGCAGGGCCGGTAATTTTACGCAAAAAATCGACCGTGTTCTTTTGAACAGGGTTCTGGCCCCGCTTTTTCTGGTTGCCACTGTGTATCTGATCTATGAACTCTCAATTGTCCAGGGTTATAAACTGACCAACTGGACCTGGCCGGTGCTGGCAGGGTTCCGTTCCTTTGTTGCCGGCATGGTTCCGGAACCCGGTCTTCTTGAAGACAGCATGCTTCGTTCCCTGCCCTTATGGATGGTGGATAGTGTGAACACCCTGCTTAATTATGTGCCGGTCTTTCTCATCCTGTTCGCCTTAATAGCCATTCTGGAGGACTCCGGCTACATGGCCAGAATAGCATTTATTCTGGACCGGGTTTTTCACAGCTTTGGACTGCATGGTCAGTCCACCCTGCCTTTTATCCTGGGAGGGGTGTTTACCGGCGGATGCGCGGTGCCCGGGATCATGGCCACCAAAGGCATTCCGGATGAGCGCTCCAGGCTGGCTACCATTCTCACGGTTCCCTACATGAACTGCCTGGCCAAGATTCCCCTGTATACCCTGCTGGTGGGCATATACTTCACCTCCTATAAATCCTATGTCATGCTTTTTATATCCACCATAACCATCATCATGGCCATGATCATTGCCAAGCTGCTGACCATGACCATTTTAAGAGGCAGGGAAACCGCGCCCTTTGTCATGGAAATGCCCAGCTATCACCTGCCCACGCTTACCGGGGTTTTGCGCCGGGCCATTGACCGGACCTGGATATATATCAAAAAGGTAGGGACGGTTGTGATTGCTGTAGCCATCTGCGTGTACATCCTGCTTCAGTTTCCCGGCCTGCCTGATGAAAAACACCAGGAATATGAGACCCGCATGAATTCGGCAGTAAGTGATTTTCAGGAAGTGATCAGTGAAACTGATTTCGCCCGTCTGGGGCAGAGTGAAGAGCAGATACTCAACCTTCTCAATATTTCGGCAAGGTACCGCGAACAGAAAATGGCAGCCGGTTCAAGGGAATCATCCATGGCTGTTGACGAGAAATACCAGGAAAACCATCCGGACCTGTTTCCTCTGCTTAAAGCCAGGGACAGGGAAGCCAGGCAGGTCAGCAGGTCACTCAAGGGCCTGACTGCGGAAAGATCTACTATCCGGGGCATTATCCGCGAGGAGATTATTGTTCACAGTTATTTCGGAAGGGTGGGCAAGTTTCTGGAACCGGTCACCCAGTATGCCGGTTTTGACTGGAAAATAAATGTGGCCTTAATCAGTTCTTTTGCGGCCAGAGAATCCAGTGTAGCTACCCTGGGAGTACTCTTTCAGGAAGGAGCGGATGAAAACGCGACTTTGGAGGAACGTATGGGCAGGGAAGCCCGGGGGACCGGACAGACCCCGCTCAACGCCCTGGCCCTGATGATTTTTTTCGCCCTTTATCCGCCGTGCCTTGCCGCTACCATCGTGGTCAAGGTCCAGACCGGATCATACAAGTGGATGTTTTTTTCTATTATTTTCCCGACCATATTTGGCCTGGCCGTGGCCAGCGGGGTTTATACCGGCGGCATGATTCTGGGACTTAGCGGCATTCAGGCCATGGCTGGATTTTACTTTCTGGCCCTTGCCACTGCTGTTGGGTTGTCCTTTGTGCCGGATCCAGCCTGGAAACACACGGGAAAACCGGTTATCAGAAGAAAGGAGGCAGAATCATGATCTGGGAATATCTTGTTCTGGCCGTTGCTGTTATCTGCGCGCTGGCCTACCTCTGGAAAATTTTTATCCGTGGGAAGGGATGCACCTGTGACTCTTGTCCAGTGGATAACAGTTCAGACTGCGGGAAATGCGTCACACAAAGCCATGTACTGGAAGATTTTCGGAAAAAAAACACAGGATCTGATTGCAAGGATGAATAATCTGTCTGTAACGCGCATTTTTTCAAAATAACTTATAAACCAATAACTTCAGGAGGTATTTTTTATGTTTCGCAATGTTTCGTTTTGTTCTGTTCTTTTGGTCTTCCTCATTTCAGCGGGAAGCGTTTCAGCGCATACCCCTCTATTTTCATGCTTTGACAACGGTGACGGTACTATTTACTGCGAGGGTTCCTTTTCTGATGGCTCTTCAGCATCCGGCGTGCCCATTGTTGTCAAGGACGGCTCAGGAAAAGAGATATATGAGGGCAAGCTTTCCAAAACCAGTGACATCGAATTTGAAAAGCCTGACAAAGAATACACAGTTGTTTTTGATGGCGGCGAGGGACATGATATAGTTATTCCCGGCTCGGAAATCTGGGAATAATGAGCATCAATATGTTATAATGTTCCAGAATACCTTATTAACGATAATGAATATCAGAACTAATATTAACAACTAAACCAAAGGAAGGAAAAACATGAAAAAAGGTCTGCTTCTGTCAATGGTGCTGATTCTTGTCTGGGCCGGTACATCCCTGGCCCATTTTCAGATGCTTTATACCCCGGAAAGTTATCTGGATCGGGGACAGGCTCTGGATTTAAAGCTGGTTTTTACTCATCCCTTTGATGCAGGGCATACCATGGACATGGCTCCTGTAGATGAATTTTATGTGATCCAGCAGCGCGGTGGGGATGGTGAGCCCAGAACAACCGACCTCAAAGACTACCTCAAGGAAATCACCTGGACCAGTCTGGGCAACAAGGGCCTGGCCTATGAAGCCAATATACCGTCCAAAGTGATCAGATCCATGGGAGACTATGTTTTCGCCTTAGTACCTGGACCATACTATGAAAAGGCAGATGATGAATATATTCAGCAGTTTACCAAGATGATTGTCAACGTGGGCGGGGTTCCAGGCAACTGGGCCAAGCCCCTGGGGCTTCCGGCTGAGATTGCGCCCTTGGACAAGCCTTATGCCAACTGGGAAGGCGGCATATTCAGAGGTGTGGTTATGGCCAATGGTCAGCCCGTACCACATGCTGAACTTGAAG
>JAWOGL010000001.1:0-5774 GCA_046496945.1 Desulfonatronovibrio sp. | reverse complement strand
TTGTTCTGGAAGGCAAAGACGTTGAACTGGACAAGACCATTATTGAAGGTCTGTCCGATCCCCTGACTCATCTGGTGCGCAACTCCGCCGACCACGGCATTGAAAGGCCGGACGAACGTATAGCCGCGGGGAAAAAGCCCCAGGGCAAGATCGTGCTTAAAGCTTTTCACGCGGCAGGACAGGTCAATATTGAAATTCTTGATGACGGAAAAGGTATACCTGTTGATAAGATTGTGGATAAAGCCCTGAGCAAGGGCCTGATAACCGATGAACAGGTCAAGTCCATGACTGAGAAGGACAAGAACAGTCTGATATTTTTACCGGGACTGTCCACGGCTGATCAGGTTTCTGATGTTTCCGGCCGGGGCGTGGGCATGGATGTAGTCAAGAGCAATCTGGACCGCCTGGGAGGACAGGTAGATATTGAGAGCGAAGAAGGAAAAGGCACATCCATCCGCATTAAACTGCCTCTTACCCTGGCCATAATTCCCAGCCTGCTTATTTCTATAGGCAATGAAAGATTCGCCATTCCCCAGGTAAACGTTGACGAGCTCATCCAGATTCCAGCCAGCCTGGTTCCGGAAAGGATTGAAAAGGTGGGTGATGCCCAGGTCCTTATCCTGCGCGGAGAGCTTATCCCCCTCATGAATCTTGCTGAGACTCTGCAGTTGGAACGTCAAAATAAGATACCCAGGTCCTCTTCCAAGGTTACTTCCATAAATTCCGTCAAAACAAATCATGAAAACGAACAGCAGGGTGATCTGGAAACCCAGCCACCTGATGCTAAGCCGCCAAAAGAATCTGATCCGGTGCAGGAAGATTCATATGATGTTGATATAGTAGTGGTTTCAGCTGGTTCATTCAAGTACGGTCTGGTAGTGGATGAACTCCATGAATCCGTAGAGATTGTGGTGAAACCTCTGGGCAGACATTTGAAAAGCTGTGAGGGTTATGCCGGTGCCACTATCATGGGCGACGGGCGCGTAGCCCTGATTCTGGATGTCATCGGTCTGGCCCGTCTGGCAGAGCTTACATCCGTGGCCGGCACTGAAAAGGCTAAAGAACTGGCCAGAGAACAAGAAAAAGAAAAGGATGTGGAAGAAAGGCAGTCACTTTTTCTGTTCAACAACGGCCCCAACGAATACTGTGCCCTGCCTCTGGATCTGGTGGCAAGAGTGGAGCTTATCAACGCCGATCAGATTGAAATTGCCGGAGGCAAAAAGGTTATCCAGTACCGCGGCGGCACTCTGCCCATATTCGCTCTGGAAGAAGTGGCCAGGGTGGAACATCTGGAGCTTGAAGGCGAACTGGTGGTTATCGTGTTTTTTATGGCTGGTCATGAAATCGGACTGCTTGCCTCCCAGCCGGTTGACGCCATTGAAACCAAGATAAAAATTGATGATTTTACTCTGAAACAGCCTGGCATTTCCGGGTCTGTGGTTCTCAACGGCCGGACTACAATGATTGTGGATATCTTTGAATTCATGGAAACCCTCAATCCTCACTGGTTTGAAAAAAGACAAACCGCTGCAGTTGCTGAAGAGGGTCCCAACAAGATCCTGCTGGTTGAAGATTCTGATTTTTTCCGGGCCCAGGTAAAGAAATTTATTGAGGATGAAGGTTATGAAGTAGCCGAGGCTTCTGAAGACGGTCAGGCGGCCTGGGATTATCTCAACGAGAACCCTGACCAGATCAGACTGGTGGTGACTGACCTGGAGATGCCGGTTATGGACGGTTTTGAACTCACCGAACATATCAAGAATGACGACCGGTTCAGGCATCTGCCGGTCCTGGCCCTGACATCTCTGGCCGGTGAAGAAGATGTGGCCAGAGGCAAGCAGGCAGGCATAGATGATTACCAGATAAAGCTGGACAAAGAAAAGCTCATGCAGAGCATCTTTAATTTTTTAAATAAGAAGGCAGCGTGAAGAATCAGGTAACAGGAATCAGGGAGCAGGGCATTTCTGTCCGGCAGGCGTAGATTTCTGGTTTAATAGATAACCAACATATAATATTAACATACATCCAAATTTTTCCGGAGGAAGAAATGAAGAACATTAAACTGAGTGTCAAGCTTATCGGTGGTTTTCTCATAGTGGCCCTTATAACCATGGCTGTGGGGATTACCGGATGGATGGGCGCTGTCAAGCTGGGAGAAGACATCTATGAAGTGGGAGAAATCAGGCTGCCCAGTATTGAATCCCTGCTTGATGCCGAGGTACAGATTGAAGAGATGCAGGTGGCCCAGCGCACTCTGATGTCGGAGTTTTTGACCATGGATGAGCGCCGGACCTATGTCACACGGTTTAATGAATCCAGACAGGCCCTGCTTGATGAGTGGGAGTACTTTAAAACCCTGCCGGCAACGGCTGAAGAGGAAGAGCTAAGCGATCAGATAGACCAGGAACTTGCAGAGTGGATGGAGACCAATGACGAATGGCTGGACCTTAACCGGGAATTTGAAGCCACTGAAATACTTGATCCCAACAGGCTGGTTTCCAATATGCGCCTTTTCAGGGGAGATCATTACCAGGCCGAGGTCCGGGCGGCCAACCATATTTTTGAACAGGAACAGTTTGAGGGTGGAGATGATCCCACAGCCTGCAACTTCGGCAAATGGATGGCCCGGATGGATTTTGACAACACCCAGCTGCAGGAACTGCTCAGTAACATGCAGGACCCGCATGACCGGTTTCATCACGCAGTGGGGGCTATTCAGCAGGCTATCAGGGCCGACAACATGAACGAGGCCCAGAGGCAGTACCGGGATATTATGCAGCCCGCCTCCAGAGAGGTTTTTACATATTTTGATCAGCTGCTGGAGCTGGCAGATGGCGTGGACGCCCTTCGGGAAAAGACCAATGATCTGGTTATGGGCGCTGTGTACACCGAAGGCCTGCAGGTATTGGAGAAATTTGAAGAACTGGTGCATTTGAATGCAGATATTGCAGAGCAGGCAGTTAATCAGGCGAATGAGAATTCCAGGTTTATACAGATTTTGACTCTGGCAGGTATGGTTCTGGGGACCCTGATTGCAATCTTCCTGGGAATTATTCTGACTTTGAGTATTACCAGACCTATCTTTAAGGGAGTGGCCTTTGCCAAGGCCATGGCTGATGGTGATCTGTCAAGAAAGCTTGATGTTAATCAGAAGGACGAGGTGGGCCAGCTGGCCACCGCACTGAACAATATGGTGGACAGTCTGAGTTCCAGGTTCAAGGATATAAATAACGGAGTGGGTACACTGGCTTCGTCTTCCACCGAGCTTAATTCCATTGCCGATGACATGGCCAGCCGTTCCGAGCAGACCGCCAGCAAGTCCAACGGCGTGGCTACAGCGGCAGAAGAGATGAGTTCCAATATGAGTTCCGTGGCCGCGGCCATGGAACAGGCAGCCACCAACGTGAATACCGTGGCCACCGCATCCGAGGAAATGAGCGCCACTATCTCTGAAATCGCCCAGAATTCGGAAAAAGCCAAGGAAATTACCAGCAACGCCGTTAGCAAAGCCAGGGAAAGTTCACAGAGAGTGGATGAACTGGGCCGGGCAGCCAGCGAGATCAGCAAGGTAACCGAGACCATTATGGCCATATCATCCCAGACCAACCTCCTGGCGCTTAATGCCACTATCGAGGCGGCCAGAGCAGGGGAAGCCGGGAAAGGCTTCGCGGTTGTGGCCAATGAAATCAAGGAGCTGGCCCAGCAGACCGCCAAGGCAACCGATGAAATCAAGGAAAAGATAGAAGGCATTCAGGATGCCACCGGCATGACCGTGACCGAGATCCAGGAGATAAGTCAGATTATCAATGATATTGATTCCATTATCGCAACCATTGCCGCGGCTGTGGAAGAGCAGAGCGTGACCACCAGGGATATCGCGGAAAATGTGGGCCAGGCTGCTACCGGCATTCAGGAGGTCAATGAAAATGTGGCCCAGAGTTCCACTGTTGCCGGGGAGGTTGCTCAGGATATAACCGAGGTCAGCTCCAACGCAACCGAGATGAGTAATTCCAGCGCCCAGGTGAGGCAGAGTTCTGATGAGCTGTCAAGACTGGCAGAAAAACTCAAGGAACTCATGGCCAAGTTCAAGCTGTAAAGTAAAACCGAAAACATCAGTTAGAAAAAAGGCGCTTCGTACGAAGCGCCTTTTTTGATGCTGTTTGTGGCTCGGTAAAAACGTTCAGGCTTATGCCGCGCCTGGACCGGACTATGTCTTGAAAAAATCGGTGTACCATTCAACAAACCGGGATATGCCTTCTTCCACAGAAGTTTCCGGCTTGTAATCCAGGTCCCGGACCAGATCCTCTACATCGGCGTAAGTGCTGGGTACATCTCCGGGCTGCAGGGGCAGGAGATTTTTCTCTGCCTTTCTGCCCAGGATATTTTCCAGGGCACTGATAAAATCCATAAGCTGAACCGGATTGTTATTGCCGATGTTGTAAAGCTTATAAGGGGCTCTGGACGATGCCGGGTCCGGATTTTTTCCGTTCCAGTCCGGGTTGCCACGGGGAACCTTGTCCACCACCCTGATTACACCTTCCACTATATCGTCGATATAGGTGAAGTCGCGCTGCATCTTTCCATGATTGAACACGTTTATGGGCCGTCCTTCCATAATGGCTCTGGTAAATAGAAACAGGGCCATGTCCGGCCGTCCCCACGGACCGTAAACAGTGAAGAATCTGAGCCCGGTACAGGGAAGTCCGTACAGATGGGCGTAGGTATGGGCCATGAGTTCATTGCTTTTCTTGGTGGCCGCGTAAAGGCTGATGGGATGATCCACATTGTCGTGGGTGGAAAAGGGCTGGGTTTCATTAAGCCCGTAAACGCTGGAGCTGCTGGCAAAGACAAAGTGCTCTATGCTGTGGTGGCGGCAGCATTCCAAAAGGTTGACATAACCTGCCACATTGGAGTTTACGTAAGCGTGGGGATTGGACAGGCTGTAGCGGACACCGGCCTGGGCGGCCAGGTTGCAGACCCGGTCGAATTTCTGCTCCTGAAATAGTTTTTCCAGTCCTTCCCGGTCTTCAAGGTTCATCCGGATAAACCCGAGGTTGGGATACTTATCCGAGCGGATCAGTTTTCCAAAATCATAAGGACCTGAAAAACCGGAATATTCCAGTCTTCCATATTTTACGTTAACGTCATAATAATCATTAATATTGTCGACTCCAATGACCTCATCGCCTCTGCGGGCAAAAGCCAGGGCCAGGTGAAAGCCGATGAAGCCGGCCGTGCCGGTAATCAGTATTTTCATGAGTGTCTCCGCTTGTCTGTTAAGGTTTGCCAGTGACCAATACTGAATTTGTCCTGGTTAGACAAATGATTTTATCAGCTTGAGAAGAATGCAGTGACAATACTTGTTTTTGACTTCCGGGCTGAGCTGGAGTAGTTTGCCGGGTTAACATGATTTTAACTGATGATTAGTGACTTACTCATGAAACCCTGTCATAAAAAACAAGAAAAGTTTGAACCGCAAAGCCGCTAGGTACGCAAAGTTTAAGAGGCGAAGCAGAGGTATTGTCCAAAACCGGGACACGGTATTGGACAAGGCTGCCTTTTCATTTGTCAGGCGAAGCGCGTGACAAATGAAAAAACTATTTTGCCTTCCTTGGCGACCTTGGCCTGCCCCGTTAAACAGACGTTAGTCTCCGTTGCAAACGGGTTTAACTGGGGCGTCTTGAGCTCTCCCGGTTGAATAGACCTGCGGTCTACGGCAAAGCCGTATTCAACTGGGTAAATCTTCGAACGGGCGGTTAAGGTTTCATTTTTCG
>JAWOGL010000220.1:0-37644 GCA_046496945.1 Desulfonatronovibrio sp. | reverse complement strand
GCCTCAAGAGCAACCGAATCATACCCCTGCACCAGAGGATACAGAAATTCATGAATGGCAATAGGTCGGTTCTCTCTGTATCTTTTTTCAAAATCATCTCGTTCCATCATCCGGGCGACAGTATATCTGGAACAAAGTTCAATAAAGTCAGCCGCACCGAATTTGTCCATCCAGTTGGAATTAAAAACCAGTTCGGTTTTCCCGGGATCAAGAATCTTAAAAATCTGTCGCTTGTAGGTTTCCGCGTTCATAACAACCTGTTCGCGGGTAAGTTTCTTTCGGGTTTCAGACTTGCCTGAAGGATCTCCGATCATCCCGGTAAAGTCTCCGATAAGAAAAATCACTGTGTGACCAAGATCCTGAAAATGCTTGAGCTTCTGAATAAGGACTGTGTGGCCCAGATGGAGATCAGGAGCAGTGGGATCAAATCCTGCTTTAATCCGCAGGGGACGGTTCAAGGATAATTTATCCTTAAGTTCCTGCTCATTAATTATCTCAGCGCTTCCCCGTCTTATCTGCTCCATGGAGCCTTGGGAATCAAAATCCATGTTGATTACTCCTGATACTGGTCTGAATTAT
Source organism: Desulfonatronovibrio sp. (assembly GCA_046496945.1). Taxonomy (GTDB): domain Bacteria; phylum Desulfobacterota; class Desulfovibrionia; order Desulfovibrionales; family Desulfonatronovibrionaceae; genus Desulfonatronovibrio. The sequence goes on along the minus strand of JAWOGL010000220.1, from coordinate 37,065 downwards.
GGTGTTCACCCACAATTTGTCCTGGTCAGCCGTTAAATCCAACACTGGCCAAGGACTATAGTGATTAGCTGCGGATTATTTGGCATACCCTACAGCCCGTTTTTCCCGGATCACGGTAACCTTGATCTGGCCCGGATAAGTCATGTTTTCTTCAATCTGCTGGGCGATATCTTTACACAGCAGGTATGTCCGGTCATCATCCACCCGCTCGCAGTCCACCATTACCCTGACCTCCCGGCCGGCCTGAATGGCAAAGGATCTGTTAACCCCTTCAAATCCGGTGGCGATTTTTTCCAGGTCTTCAAGACGGTTGACATAGTTTTCCAGAAGTTCCTTTCTGGCGCCGGGCCTGGCTCCGGACAAACCGTCAGCCGCCTGAACAAGCACGGCCAGCACAGTACTGGGCTGGACATCCTCATGGTGAGCGGAAATTGCGTGAATAATCTCTTTTGATTCGCCGTATTTCTTGGCCAGATCCGCCCCTATCACTGCGTGGGGTCCTTCCACTTCATGATCCACTGCCTTTCCCAGATCATGGAGCAAACCGGCTCTTTTAGCCTTTTTCTGATCAATTCCCAGTTCAGCGGCCATAATCCCGCACAGGAAAGCCACCTCAATAGAATGCTGCAGTACATTCTGCGAAAAGCTCGTCCGGTAATGCAGATGTCCCAGAAGCCTGATGAGCTCGGGATGAATACCGTGGACACCTACGTCAAATGTGGATTGCTCTCCAATTTCGCGCAGTTTTACATCCATCTCCTGCTTAACCTTTTCCACAATATCTTCTATACGGGCAGGATGGATGCGTCCATCACTGATAAGCCTTTCCAGGGACTGCTTGGCCACCTCTCTTCTTAAAGGGCTGAACCCTGAAAGGACAACTGTTCCCGGCGTGTCATCAATAATCAGATCAATGCCGGTAGCCGCTTCAATGGCCCTGATGTTTCTTCCTTCACGCCCGATAATCCTGCCTTTCATGTCTTCGCTGGGCAGTTCCACTGTGGAAACCGTATGCTCGGACGCGTAATCCCCGGCATATCTCTGGATAGCCTGGGCAAGAATTTCCCTGGATTTTTTGGCTGCGGCTTCCTGGGCTTCCATCTCAATCTGACGGATCATTTTGGCGGCTTCGTGTCTGGTTCTGCTCTCAATTTCGCTTACCAGTCTCGCCCTGGCTTCATCCCTGGTCAGCCCGGAAATTTCTTCAAGTCTTAGGGTTTCCTGTTCAATAATCTTCTGCAGTTCCTGCTCTTTGTTCTCTATTGCCCGTTCCTGCTTTGCCACCCTGTTTTCCCAGGATACCACTTCACTTTCTTTCTGAGCAACTTTTTCCAGTTTACTTTCCAGTCGTTCTTCTTTTTCCTGAAGCCTTTGCTCCTGTTTCTTCTGTTCCCTTTCTCTTTCCTTTGCCTCTTTTTCCAGCTCGTTTTTTAGCTTGAATGTTTCATCCTTGGCCTGGAGAAGCATTTCTTTTTTATGGGCTGCAGCCTCTTTTCTTGCTTCTTCAAGAATTTTGGCGGCCAACTCCTGATTATCGCGCATTTCCTTTTTTATAAAATACTTCTGGACGGTAAAGCCGATAATCGCCCCAACGCCTATAGCAATAAAGGCTGTTATTATAATAGCGCTCAACATAGCTTACTCCTTATTATATGTTATTCTTTCCTGTTCCGGGTTACCAGGCTGTCCGCGCACAGGAAAAATTGAAAACTGATTCCGGGACCAAACAAATTTCCAGGACCATTTTCACAGGCTAAAGCTCTGTGTCTGCGTAAAATAATGACCCGGAGGATCAATTAAATCAGCAAGATGCAGCCTGTCCGGCAAAACCGATTACCGGTTAAAATTTAATGGCATTGGAATAGTTCAGGGATGGCATGGCCAAAACCTGAATCCCGAGAGGAGGAGTATCTTGTGGACTCAGGATGTCCGGCCAAGATTTATTGAAGAGACTTGATCAGCGAGGAAGTCTGGCTTGGAGAAAAATTCCCCGGCAGGCCGTGGGGGAACTTATTTTGAACCTCGTTCTTATATTCGGGTGCCAAAGCGGTTCCTTCAGGCTCCCCCGGGATATCCGGGGTCTGCGCACCAGAACCGCACAGCGGCTCCCATGAGGTTAGTGTTGGCTCAAAATAAATTGCCTTCATCACGCACCTGCCAGGAACTATCTTTGAAAATATTTCTGCATTGATCATTTATTAGTCTCAAGTCGATCTATTTTCTGCAAAAGCTCATCCACCCTGCTTTGCAGGTTTGCCAGCTTTTTACCAGAATGTAGATAATCATCGGCCAAACTAAGGGCGAGGAATACAAGCAGCTTTTCCTTGCTCAGCTTACTTCCTCTCTGTTCAAGCTCCGCGTAACGCTCCTCAAGAAATTTTCCCGCCTGATCAACTCTTTTCTGACTCGCGTCAGTTGTAAAGACCAGATCAAGTCCTAAAATATTTATATTGTACGCAGGCATCAGGGCAGTTCATTGTCGATCTTTTGCAACAGATCGTTAACCTTCCCCAGAACCTCATTATTCTTGTGACGTTCCTGTTCCAGCTCTTTTTTGAGGGAAAGATTTTCATTTTCCAGGCTTTGTTTGGTTTCAAGCAAAGCATCGATTTTTTGGGATAACTGCTCTATTGCGTCCATTATTCTATATTTTAATTACTTCTGTTTTTTTTTCAAGGGGTTTTTATTTGCCAGATTTTTCTGCTTTGATCTGGATACTGCCAATGCCCCCTCAGGCACATCCTGAGTGATGGTTGAACCTGCTCCAACCATACTGCCTTCACCCAGCTTGACCGGAGAGACCAGGGAAGTATTACTGCCGATAAACACCTTCTGACCTATAGTTGTCCTGTGCTTATTAAGTCCGTCATAGTTGCAGGTTATAGTTCCGGCTCCTACATTAACTTCCGAATCCATCCGGGTATCCCCTATATAGGAGAGGTGACTGACCTTACTGTTTATTCCAATGGATGAATTCTTTATTTCGACAAAATTACCTACCTTGGCCCCTTTCTCAATCACCGTTCCAGGTCTTAATCTGGCAAATGGACCAATGGTAGTAAATTCTTTGATAACTGATTTTTGAAGATGAGAAAAGGAAAAAATTTCACTTTCCCGGATTAAAGTATCCTCAATATAACAATGTGAATGAATACTGGTTCCCTTGCCAATAAAAGATGTCCCGTAAACCTCACATGGCCCGGTAATATCGACTCCGGGTTCAATAAAAGCATCGGGGCCGACTCGAACCTGATCCTGATTTCTGACTATAACTCCGGATTTTATCAATTCATCTACCAGGTTTTTTCTAAGATATTCTTCCTGGGCTATCAACTGGGACGGGGTATTTATCCCCAGAAGTTCAGGGCAGTTACCGGTGCATACTGCCTGGATGTTCATATTACGTTCAAATGCCAGAGATATCAGCTGGGTTATATAGAGTTCGTTTTGCTCATTGGAGTCATCCAGTTCAAAGAGAAGTCCGGCCAGGGATGGTATCTTGAAAAGATATATACCTGAATTAACTTCTCCGCTGCAGGGACCGTGGACATCCTGACTGTAATCCCTGGCTTCAACCACTGCTTTGACCTTGCCGTCAGCGTCTCTGATCACTCTGCCGTATCCCTCCGGATCATCCAGTACGATGGATAAAAAACCAAGATCAGCTCCACTAACCGCTGTCTGGGATATGAGCTGATCTAAACTTGCCCGGGAAACCAGGGGGGTGTCCCCGTTTACAACCAGAAGCCACTGAACCCCCTGCTCTGAGACGGCAGGCCAGGCTTGCTGCAGAGCATGCCCTGTTCCCAGCTGTTCCTTCTGAAGTATAAACTGGTCTTTATATTGCGGGATTTTTTGCCTTAACAATTCATGGCCGTGACCTGTAACTGCCAGGACTTTAAAAAAATCCATTCTGTGCAGTAAATCCATCAGATAGCATAGCATGGGTTTCTTGATAAGCTGGTGAAGAACCTTGGGCAGATCTGACTTCATCCTGGTTCCTTTGCCTGCAGCCAGAACCACTGCTGTAATCTCCTTGCCGGATATATTGCTCATGACACTTTCCAGAGATTTGGTGTTTATATGTAGGTTTTTCAGGGACAACCCCGGGTCATCTTAATTCTTTATATCAAAGCTTTTCGCTTTGTTGGGGGGCAAAAAATTGCTCCGGTTGCAGAAAGTTTTCACCGCATGGGGAAAAGCTAGGTTATACCAACGTAAATTTAGATTAATAAGCAGAGCCTGTCTACACAAAAAAAGCCCCGTATCTACGGGGCTTTTTTTGTTAATCTATTGTAATGCCGAATGCTTAGGCGTTGCAGGTACCTGCGCCGACAGCGCTTTCCCTGCACCTGATCCGGTGCATGGCCCTGGCCATGGCAGCTCTGGCTCTGGCATAATCAACCTGTTCTTTTTGCTGGACAATACGCTGTTCAGCCTTTTCCCGGGCCTTTCTTGCTCTTTCCACGCTTATTTCCTCGGCTCTTTCCGCCACTTCAGCCAAAACAGTAACCTTGGCAGGTGTTATCTCGGCAAATCCACCTGAAAGAAAAACGAAATATTTCTTTCCGTTTTGTTTGTAAAACAGGCTTCCTATGCCAAGTGCAGAAAGAAATGGAATGTGGTTGGGCAATACGCCAAACTCTCCATTCACACCTGGTGCGCCAACGTATTCAACCTCTTCGCTGAGAAGGTTGCGGTCCGGCGTCACAATTTCCAACTTTATCAAATTAGCCATAATTTCACCTTATTAGTTTAGTCTTTTTTGGCTTTTTCAAGGACTTCTTCAATGCCTGCGACCATGTAGAAGGCATTTTCAGGGATGTCATCATGTTTGCCTTCAAGAATTTCCTTAAAACCGCGAATGGTATCCTCTAATTTGACATACTTGCCAGGGGTACCGGTAAAGACTTCGGCTACGTGAAAGGGCTGAGACAGGAATCTTTGGATCTTTCTGGCCCGGGATACGGTAACTTTGTCTTCATCTGACAATTCATCCATACCCAGAATAGCAATGATATCCTGGAGGTCAGTATATTTCTGGAGGGTCATCTGAACTTCCCTGGCGACGCGGTAATGCTCTTTGCTGATAACATTAGGATCGAGCACTCTTGAAGTGGAATCCAGGGGGTCAACAGCCGGATAAATACCAAGCTCGGCAATCTGGCGGGACAGAACAATGGTGCCGTCCAGATGGGCAAAGGTTGTTGCAGGAGAAGGGTCGGTCAAGTCATCCGCGGGCACGTAAATAGCCTGCACTGAAGTAATCGATCCTTTGGTGGTGGAAGTGATTCTTTCCTGCAAAGCGCCAAGATCTGTACCCAGAGTAGGCTGATAACCAACCGCGGAAGGCATGCGGCCAAGAAGCGCTGACACTTCTGTTCCGGCCTGGGTAAAGCGGAATATGTTATCAATAAAGAGAAGTACGTCCTGATTTTCTTCATCGCGGTAGTATTCGGCTGAAGTCAGGGCGGTCAGACCGACTCTTGCCCGGGCTCCTGGAGGCTCGTTCATCTGTCCGTAGACCAGAACCGCCTTATCAATAACCCCTGCGTCTATCATTTCGTGGTAAAGATCATTTCCTTCTCTGGTCCGTTCCCCGACACCTGCGAACACGGAAATACCTCCATGCTGCTTGGCAATATTATTGATCATCTCCATGAGAATAACAGTCTTGCCGACTCCGGCGCCGCCGAACATTCCCATTTTCCCGCCCTTGGGAAAAGGAATCAAAAGGTCAATAACCTTGACTCCGGTTTCAAGGATTTCCACTTTGGTACTCTGATCCGTAAAGGAAGGAGCCGGCCTGTGGATCGGATAAAACTTATCAGACTTGACCGGTCCTTTCTGGTCCACCGGTCGACCGACCACATTAAGAATCCGTCCCAGGGTGGGTTTGCCCACAGGAACAGAAATCGGGGCGCCGGTGTCTCTGCCTTCCATACCCCGGACCAGACCATCGGTGGTGTCCATTGATATGCAGCGTACAACATTATTCCCCAGATGCTGAGATACTTCAACAACCAGATTATCCTTCTCATCAGAGATGGTCGGGTTAGTGATATTTACTGCGTTAAAAATGTTTGGAAGCTTGCCTTCCGGGAATTCAAGGTCAACAACAGGTCCTATGACCTGAACGATTTTTCCTGTGTTCTGTGCACTCATGTTTTATCGCCCCCTATTATCCTTGTTTCAGTGCTTCCGCACCGCCTACTATATCCATAAGTTCAGTAGTAATAGTTGCCTGCCTGGCTTTATTATATGCCAGGGTCAGTTGTCCGACCAGATCATCGCAATTCTTGGTGGCATTATCCATCGCCGTCATCCGGGCAGCGTGTTCGCTTGCGGATGTGTCAAGCATTCCTCTGTAGATCTGCACCTTAACGTATCTGGGCAACAGTTCAGCCAGGAGTCCTTCCACTGAAGGTTCAAATATGTATTGGCTGGAGGCCCCGGATTGAGGCTCAACCTCTTCCTGTTCTACGGGTAGAATCTGCTTTGCCCTGGGAACCTGCTTTATCATGGATTCAAACTCTCCAAATACCACCTGCACTTCGTCCAGGTCTTCAGACAGGTATTTATTGATAACCATAGTCCCGGTTTCACTGGCCAGCTGAAAATCAAAGGTAGTCATAATATCGGGGTAGCTTGCCAGAACTTCAAAGCCTTTTTTACGGATAAAATCTCGTCCTTTTTTGCCTATGCAGATAAACTTGACATCCTTACCCTGTTCTTTTCTGGCTTTGGCCAGCCTGAGGGCTGTCTGACAGAGATTGACATTAAAACTGCCGCAAAGTCCCTTGTCAGAAGTCACCAGGATAATGCCCACGGATTTAATCTCCTCCCGCTTTTCAAGCAGAGGATGTACTCCGGGATCAACCCTGGATGCCAGTTCAGAAAGAACATCGGTATATTTGTCTGCATAGGGACGGAAGCGCTCTATACGCTGCTGGGCTTTTCGCAGTTTGGCCGAGGCCACCATGTTCATGGCCTTGGTGATCTGCTTGGTCTTTTTGACCCCGCCTATCTTTCTCTTAATGTCCCTTAATGATGCCATGTACTTCTCCCGTTAGGCCTTAAAAGTCTTTTTAAATTCATCAATGGCAGCCGCGATTTGTTTGTCCAGTTCAGCGTCGATATCCTGCTTTTCTTTGATTTGTGCATAGATATCTGATTTCTGACTTCTGAAATATTCCAGCACTTCTGATTCAAATTTTGCAACTGCATCAACAGGCACATCATCCAGGTATCCCTTGGTTCCGCAGTAAAGGGAGATTACCTGATCAACAGCAGGCATGGGCTGATACTGAGGCTGCTTCAGCAACTCAACCAGACGCTCCCCGCGGGTCAGACGCCTCTGGGTGGCCTTATCCAGATCTGAGCCGAACTGGGCAAAAGCCGCCAGCTCCCTGTACTGTGCCAGATCCAGGCGCAATGTGCCTGCAACCTTTTTCATGGCCTTAATCTGGGCTGCACCTCCTACCCTGGAGACTGACAGTCCAACGTTGATAGCGGGCCTGATTCCGGCGTAGAACAGGTTGGGTTCCAGGTAAACCTGTCCATCAGTAATGGAAATAACGTTAGTGGGGATATATGCGGAAACGTCGCCGGCCTGGGTTTCAATGATAGGCAGGGCTGTCAATGAGCCAGCGCCCTTATCATCGCTCATCTTGGCTGCGCGTTCCAGAAGCCTGGAGTGAAGATAGAAAACATCTCCGGGAAAAGCCTCACGTCCTGGAGGACGTCTCAGAAGCAGGGACATCTGTCTGTAAGCAACTGACTGCTTGGAAAGGTCATCATATATTATCAGGGCATGTTTGCCGTTCTCCCGGTAGTGCTCACCCATAGTACAGCCTGAGTAAGCTGCGATAAACTGCATGGACGCCGGATCGGACGCGGTCGCTGATACAATGGTTGTGTACTCCATTGCGCCGTTGGATTTGAGAACGTCATAAACCTGGGCAACAGTGGATTTTTTCTGGCCGATTGCCACATAGATACAATGCACATCACTTTCTTTCTGAGCGAGTATTGTGTCTACGCAAATAGCTGTTTTACCAACCTGCCGGTCCCCGATTATCAGCTCACGCTGTCCGCGGCCGATGGGGGTCATGGCGTCTACAGCCTTCAGGCCTGTATACATGGGCTCATGAACAGACTTCCTCTCGACAATGCCCGGCGCTTTGATCTCTACCAGTCTGTACTCGTTCCCCTGTACAGGTCCCTGGCCGTCCAGAGGTCTCCCCAGGGCGTCGATTACCCGGCCGCGAACTCCCTCGCCCACAGGCACCTGTACGATTTTACCTGTCCTTTTAACCAGATCTCCTTCTTTGATATGAGTGTCTTCTCCGAGAAGAGCGCAACCCACGCTGTCTTCTTCCAGGTTAAGCACCATCCCCATAACATCGCCGGGAAACTCAAGAAGCTCCATGGCCATGACGTTTTCTACGCCGTATACGCGGGCAATACCGTCGCCTACTGAGAGAACGACTCCGGTTTCGCTCATTTCAACCCGCTTTTCGTAGTTTTTGATCTGACCCTCAATGATTTGGCTGATTTCTTCTGCTTTTATCTGCATAGCCCTACTCACCCCTCTTTATGTTTTCTTTGAGAATTTGCAATTGCGCCCTGATACTGGCATCCAAAACCTTATCTCCAACCTTTAGCATGAGTCCGCCCAGAATATCCTGATCAACACTGTAATCCAGAACCACCTTGAGACCGGACTGTTTTTCCAGTTTTCCGACAATTTCCTGTTTCATATTGTCAGCCAGCTTAATTGCTGTAACAATTTCACCCCGGACAATTCCTTCAAACTCATCCAGCAGAACGGCATAATAAGCCTGGATTTCAGGAAGACAATCCACTCTGTTCTTATCGGCCAGAAGGTAGCAAAAATTGCTTACCACGGGGCCGCATTTAAGCTTGCCTAAAATTTGTTTCAGTATTCCCTTTTTTTCTTCAGTATTGAAAATCGGGTTTTTAAAAATTCTGACCAACTCAGGCGCTTCTTCCAGGGTCCCAACAATCTTTGACAGGTCTTCTCCATAAGCCTTGAGCTGTTTTTCACCCTCTTTCTGACCAAGGGCAAACAGGGCCCGGGCGTACCTGCGTGCAACAATATTTTCTATCAATTTAGCACCACCCTTGTTAGACTATCATTAATAAGAGCTTTATGGTCCTCTGCCTTCATCTTTTTCCGGATCATGGCTTCGGCTGCCTCGGTTACTTTTTCCGCCAGTTCAGCCTTGATCTCTTCCAGGGCGAATCTGGCTTCCTGTTCTGCGCTGACTTTAGCCTGCTGCTTTATAAGCTCTGCAGCGGACTCTGCCTTGGCAATAATATCCGCCTTGAGATCTTCTCCCTGAGCCTTAGACTGAGCAAGAATGCGCTCTCTTTCCTGGTCCAGGTTGGCAATGCTCTGCTCTACTTCGGCCAGTTTCTGTTCTGCATTCTGGCGACGGACATCCAGGTCGCTCAACTCTGTTTCAATTTCCTTGCTCCGTCCCGGAAAAAAAGTGAATAATTTTTTCCCGCCGGCATAGTATAAAATTGCCAGAAAAATAACAAAGTTGATAATTCTCCAAATCTGGTTCTTCAGATCCGGATGTAAATTCATTGGATCAAAAAAAGTGATAATTCCAGCGGGAACCAGCAGGAGCGCCAGAATAAGCGGTACAATATAATTTCCTTTCAAAACACAGCCCTCCTTAAAAAATTATAGAAATATTTGTTACGCCTTACTCAAAATCTTCTCGCTTGCCTGGGCGGCAAATTTCTCAACTTCTTTTTTAAGATTAGTAACGGCAACGTCTTTTTCTTTGGAAATTTTGTCCCTGGCTGCCTTGACAATACTTCCCGCCTCCTGGGATGCATCCTGAACTATCTCTTTTTCTTTGCCGTAACCTTCTTCTTTGTATTCCGACCTGATTTCCTGGGCTTTAACCCTGGCCTTGACCAGTTCATCTTCATAAGTTTTGATCTTGTTCTCGGCCAGACCCGAAAAACCCTCAATCTCTGATACGGTCTGAGACATTATTTCGGCTCTCTTTTTGAGCATGCCTCTGATGGGCTTGTACAAAATCAGATTAAGCAGCAAGAGAACAATCAGAAAATTTACCAGCTGAATAAAAAAAGTAACATTGATTTCAATCATAAGGCCTCCCCAAGCATGTGAAATTTTGTTCAAGGTCCATGTTTTATGTACAAAGACACTGAGGCATTAGCCAATTTATAACTCTGTGTCAAAACCTTTTTGCAGATATTTATCTTTTGGTGACTGATGGTTAGTGAAGTTTGTTAATGTTTTCACATTGTTTTATCATCAAAAAAATTAAAAATTTTATTCTGACAACTTGAATAAAGGATAGATATATTTTTTCAGGCAGCCGGCTGCCGGGAATCAGATTATGCGAATTCAGGCGGCGTGCCCTGTAAGAAATTTCTCTTTGCCATATCTAGTTGCATAAGATGTTTTTTATTCTTCAAAGGATTCCTGCTGATTCATGTTTATTTCTCCTTTGACGACCGCGCCTTCCTCCACCACCAGAACCGGAGTGCTGATCTTGCCGTTCAGGTCCGCCTGTTTGTAAAGCAGGACTTTGGCCTGAGCATTGAGAATACCTTCCAGCCTGCCGCTTAATATAAGCTGCCCCACATTAATGTTGCCCTTAACCCGGGCTTCGTTCCCAATTATTAAGGTTCCGTCGGATTCTATCTCTCCTTCAAATTCGCCGTCTATACGCACTGTACCTTTAAATTCAAGCTTTCCCTGATAGGTGGTGCCCATGCCCATAAAAGCATTAATTTCATCTTTGGCCATTATCTCTCCTTTTGATTTGGGGGTATTTTTAAACCATTTCATCGTTATACTTCTAGCTCTTGAACATGAATCTGCGCATGGATACGTTAATAACCAGGCCAATCATGATAAAGTTAACCAGCAAAGAGGTACCTCCATAGCTGATAAAAGGAAGAGGAATGCCGACCACCGGCATTAACCCCAATACCATTCCAATATTAATCAGAATCTGCCAGAAAAAATAAAAAAACACGCCAACGCACAGCATGGTCCCGAATTTATCCTTGGCCTCAACAGAACTGAGAAAAATCTGGTATAAAAAAACGCAAAACAGAAGCAAAAGGATTATCGACCCGACAAAGCCCCATTCTTCACCAAAAACGGAAAAAGCAAAGTCTGTGTGCTTTTCCGGCAAAAAACGGAGCTGACTCTGAGTCCCTTCCATAAATCCTTTTCCCCAGAATCTGCCTGAACCAATAGCGATCTGCGACTGGATAACATGATATCCCGACCCCAGAGGATCTTGCCCGGGATTAAGAAAGGTCAACAACCGGGCTTTCTGGTAATCTTTAAGGAAGATCCACCCCAGAGGAACAATAAGAGGAGTTGCGATCACCAGGGCTTTGAAAAGCCTTTTTTTAATGCCGTGATGAATGATCATGCCTCCGGCCAGAAATACCAGAAGCAGAGCCGAACCCAGATCCGGCTGGCTGGCGATAAGAAATGCCGGAGTGAGTACTATAAACATAATCTTGAGCATATCTTTAAATCCCAGAGAATGCTTGATCTTGGACAGAAAGGAAGCCACAGCCAGCAATAAGGCGACCTTGGCAAACTCGCTGGGTTGAAAGCTGAAAACAACCAGATCAAGCCATCTCTGGGCACCGTAAATGGTTTTGCCCCAGAAAATTACCGATATCAAAAGAATAACCGCCATGAGGTATATAAACCATGAGCTTGTTTTTAAATGACGGTAATCAAAAGACATGGTAATAATCATCGCCAGAAAACTGATGCACGCCCACAAAATCTGTCTGCTGTAAAACGAGCTCAGAGCTGTGCCTTCCCCGACCCGGAAAGCGCTGGCCGAATAGAGATTTAATATCCCTGCGGCGCACAGCAGAAAAACCACTGCAAGCATGGGCCAGTTAATATGTAGAAAAAGCTGCCGATCTATCATTATTCAACCTGAATCCGCAAAGTCGTATTTTTTCCGGCAAGACATCCCAGCAGACTCCGGATTCAGGACCTGAAGCTGGAATGCTGCAAATACTTACTTGCAGCAATTACAAAAAATCAGTCAAAAATATAATCCAGCATGCCCCGGACTACAGGGCCTGCCGCCCTGCTCCCTGAACCACCGTGTTCAACCAGAGCCACCACCGAATATGTACGTTCTTCCTTCTGGGCAAAAGCCGCCATCCAGCCGTGATGCCTGAGCCGGTAGACAACAGCCTCGGGGTCATCTTCTTCATGTTCGGGCATCAGGGCGACAACCTGGGCTGTTCCGGTTTTCCCCCCTACAGTGATGCCTTTTTTACGAAGCCTTGCTGCTGTCCCTCTCTCTTTTTCCACTGTCTTGATCATGGTCTGGTAAACAAAATTCCTGGCAGCCTCGCTCCAGGGCAGAGAAACAGGTTCAGCCTTTTGTTCGTCCTGTAGAAGCGAAGGCTTATACAACACCCCACCATTAGCTATGGCGCCAATAAATCTGGCCACCTGCAGCGGGGTTGTCTGCATAAAGCCCTGGCCGATAGCCAGGTTCAGGTTGTCTCCGCCTCTCCATCCTTCATTAAATCTCTGCTTTTTCCATTGCCTGGTTGGGACCAGTCCTGCCCTTTCATGAGGAATATCTATGCCGGTCAGGGTGCCGAAACCGCTGTCAAGGGCGAACTCACTGATCTTATCTACTCCCAGGCGGTCGCCCAGCTGATAATAATATATGTCGCAGGATTCAACCAGGGACTTGGTCATATCCACATGTCCATGGGCTTTCCAGCAACGAAAAACCCTGTTGCCCAGACGCATTGATTTGGAACAGTAGACCTGGTCAGAGGTTTGAATCTCCGGATCCATATGAGCAAGCCCGGCCATAACCAGCTTGAAGACTGAGCCAGGAGGATATGCGCTCTGCACGCTTCTGTTTTGCAGGGGATAATCCGGGTTGTTCAAAAGTTCCTGCCATTCTTTATGGGAAATGCCAAAGACAAATTTATTGTTGTCGTATCCCGGGGTGCTGACCAGGGTCAGGGCCTGCCCGGTATCAGCGTCCAGAACAATAACCGACCCGGTTTTGCCTTCCATGAGTCTGAAGGCCTCCTGCTGCATTTCAAGATCAATGCTCAACCGGATATTTGTACCGGGAACAGGTGGGGCAAGCATTTCTTCATACAATACGCGGCCTGAAGCATCCACTTCCATTTGCTTGAGGCCCTTTTTTCCGCGTAAAACTTCCTCATAAACAAATTCAAGCCCTTGCTTGCCCACATTATCGCCCAGACTAAGTCCGGAGTCGGCCTTAAGCTCCTCTTCACTCGCCCTTGCCACATATCCAAGGACATGGGAAAGAACTTCACCCTGAAGATATTTCCTCCTGGGCTGGACCACAACTTTTACCCCGGGCCAGTACGGTGATTCCGTTTCCACTCTGGTGAGTACGTCAAAGGGCAGATTCAAAGCAATGATCTGATTTTCAAAAGAGCGGACCAGTTTTTTACCCCTGGCAAACTCGTCTTCGATCTCAGCCAGGGGAGTTCCGGTCCATTTGCTGATCTGACTCAAGGTTGCCTCAATATCGGGACAATCCTCCCTTACTATAGCAAGACCATAGGAAGGCTCGTTAACAGCCAGCAGCTTCCCGTTTCTATCCATAAAAAGCCCTCTGGGGGCATAGACCTGTTGTCTTCGCTGTAAATTTTCCTGAGCTTTCTGATAAAAGAAATCACCCTTGTAAACCTGTAAATACCAGAGTCTGATGGAAAAAATACAGAAAAAGGAAATTATCAGAAACAGCAGGAAGAATGCTCCGAATTTCTCATTAAAAAAGCTGTTTCCTTTATGCAGTGTCATTGAAAAAATATTTTTTAAACAAATTATAAATTAACAGCCAGACAAAAAAATATATACCAGCCTGGATCATGACACCTTCGAGGCTGTATTTCTCTGCCAGATCCAGATCCTGCAGGGAAGCCATAACCGATACAATCAGATCCTTGTAAACCGCCAGAAACAAAAAAAGGAGCAAGACAAAAAACCTGTTGCCGACTTCAAAAAACGCCCCCCCCAGGTAATAGGCAACCAGCAGTCCCAGATAGAACATGATCATTGCTCCAAAAGCAAATCCGCCAGTGCCTTCCTGGATCAGCATCCATATAATTCCGGCCCACAGGGCCAGATTTAAAAAATTAAACTGAAGAAGGACAACAATGCCCGGAGTCAGAAAATCTACTGACTGAAAATAGTACTGCCCCCACACTGCGAAAAAGGTAAACAGGATACAGAACATGACCGGTCTTACTTTACTCATTGCCAAAGCCAATCTTCCCAGCTTTGACCCTGTCTCCATTTTGCAGAACCAGGACTTCTTCCTTGTTGCGAAAATTCACCTGGGGAGTTGCTTCAATGATCAGAAACAGGGATATCTCTGAGCGAAAAATATCTCTGACAACAGCTACAGGCAAACCCTTGGGATAAATACCCGCCAGACCTGAAGTCACCAGGACTTCTCCTTTTTTTAGGGGAGAATTAAGATGGACATACTGGAGCATAAGCGGCTTGCGGGCCCCCTGACCTGAAAGTATCCCTTTGACCCTGGTTTCTGAGCTGATTACTGGAATCCGGCTGTTGGGGTCGGTAAGCAGCAAAACCGAAGAAAAGTTCAGCCCGGTTCGAAAAGTTCTTCCCATTACCCCTGCCGGAGTAACAACCGGCAAATTCGAGGACACTCCCTGAAACTTGCCCCTGTCAATAATAACAGAATCTATTGCTCCCAGAGGACCAAAATTGTGGGCGACAATCCTTGCGCCTGATCTTGACCATTGGGCAGGGGCAGTAAAACCAAGCAGCTCTTCCAGACGGGGAACAGCAGCCGCCTTTTCCGAAAGATCCGCAAGCTCCAGCCGTAGTTTTTCGATTTCCTGTTTAAGGGCCTGATTTTCTGAATGAACTTCCACGAGATGTATATATGCACCCCAGAAATCCAAAGACCTGGCCTGAATCCATTTTCCAGGCTTAAGAATCCAGCCCACTACTTCCAGCCCGGAATACGATGCCAGACGGTCCAGCGTCTGGGTACGGGAATTCCATGTATACAGGCTTAAATAAAAAACAATAAAAACAAAAAGAAGGGCAATAATTTTTTTGGGTGTGAGTTTGAAGTTAATCTATTGTTACCTCCTTGAGGACATCCAGATTATCCAGAACCTTGCCTGAACCCACCACAACCGTGGACAATGGATCATCCACTACTGTAATAGGCAGGGAAGTCTCATCCCGAAGCAGCTGATCAAGCCCTTTCAAAAGAGCTCCGCCTCCGGTAAGCACAATCCCTCTGTCAACAATATCCGCTGCCAGTTCAGGGGGAGTCTGCTCCAGAGCTACACGCACCGCCTGAACAATACTGTCCACCTGCTCGGAAATAGCCTTTCTGACCTCTTCTGAGGTTATGGTGATATTCTGGGGAATACCCGACACCAGGTCTCTGCCCTTAACCACCATTTCCAGCTCCTCACCACCCGGGTAAGCAGAGGCAATGGTGGTTTTTATGTTTTCAGCGCTCCCTTCCCCGATAAGCATGTTGTATTTCCTTTTAACATGATGTCTTATGGCGTCATCCATTTTGTCTCCTCCTACCCGGACTGAACGGCTGTAAACAATCCCGGAAAGAGAAATCACTGCCACCTCAGTGGTGCCCCCCCCAATATCCACCACCATGTTGGAGGTAGGCTCGGTAATGGGCAGATTAGCTCCAATGGCAGCCGCCATGGGCTCTTCTATAAGATACACTTCTCTGGCTCCGGCGCTTTGCGCGGATTCCTTGACCGCCCTTTTCTCCACCTGGGTGATGCCGGTGGGTACGCAGATAATTATCCTCGGCCTGACCAGCCGGCGACTGTTGTGGACTTTGGTGATAAAATGCCTGAGCATGGCCTCCGTAATCTCAAAGTCGGCAATAACTCCGTCCTTCATAGGCCTGATGGCTGTAATATTGCCCGGGGTTCTTCCCAGCATTCTCTTGGCTTCACTTCCCACAGCCAGCACCTTGTTCGTGCCTCTCAGATCTCTTTTCACAGCAACCACCGAAGGCTCTCTAAGCACTATTCCTTTACCTTTGACATAAACACAGGTATTGGCAGTGCCCAGGTCAATGGCCAGATCATTGGAAACCGCGCCAAATATTTTGTCCAGTATTCTAGTCATGCTTTCCTCTTATATATATATTGTTAAAATACCGATTATGTTCAATCAAAAAATATTACCAGAATATAGCCTGTCAGGCAATATCGCTGAAGGTGATTTTTCATGAGAAATTACCATCCTCTTTCCGCTTACTGGAAGGAAAAATTTGGAACCAAAGTCTGGAAAATTCCTCTGGATGCTGGACTTACCTGTCCAAACAGAGACGGAACCATATCTTCTTCAGGATGCATCTTCTGCAATGAGCAGGGATCCGGAACAGGACTTAATCTTAGATCCATAAGCCTGAAAGATCAATACAATCTATACCGGGAAAAATTAATCAGAAGACACGGCCACATAAAGTTCGCTGCCTACCTGCAGTCATTTTCAAACACCTACTGCACTCTTGAGCACCTCAAATTAATCCTGCAAGATCTTGAAAAGCTTGATGATCTTGCTGTTTTATGCATCGGAACCAGGCCGGACTGTCTGGATAAGGATAAAATAAACAGCCTGGCTCATTTTCCCAGTGAGGAAGTCTGGCTTGACCTTGGGCTGCAAAGTTCCTGTGATGAGACCTTAAAACGAATAAACCGAGGCCACCTTGCCCGGGACTTTTCCATATCCTGCCGGCTGGCGGCTTCCAGAGGCCTCCGGGTCTGCGCGCATGTTATTGCCGGTCTTCCCGGGGAAACACTTGACCATTTCCTGGAAACCATAGATTTTCTCAACCATGAGCCTGTTCAAGGCATAAAGATTCATAATCTGTATATATGCCGGCACACCACTCTGGCCGCAATGTGGGAAAAAAGAATGTACACCCCCCTGTCCATGAAAGAGTATGCCTGGTGGGTTTGCAGAGGCCTTGCCGGATTACGTCCGGATATTATTATTCACCGTCTGACCGGAGATCCCGCCCCGGGAGAGCTCAAAGCCCCGCAATGGGCTGAGGCCAAAAGCAGCATACTCAACCTGATCAATACAACCCTGGAGAAAAAGGGGCTGCACCAGGGACAGGAGTGGAGCAACGTCTGACAATCTGCACAAAAGCAAAGATCATATGCGCATAAAACTTACTCTGGCATACGACGGAACAGGGTACCATGGGTGGCAACTGCAGAAGAACCAGCAGACGATCCAGGGGGTTGTCGAAAAGGGGCTGGCACAAATCTGTTCAAGGCCTGTCCGTGTCCATGGTTCAGGCAGAACCGATGCAGGAGTACACGCCCTGGGCCAGACTGCTCATTTTGACCCTCCTGCGCGTCAAGCCGGGCTTCCGTGGCAAAAAGCCCTTAATTCCCTTTTGCCGGAGAATATACGAATCCTTCAGGCCGGATCCGTGGACAATGACTTTCATGCCCGGTACAGCGTATTATCCAAAACATATTCCTACACTTTCTGGACTGAACAGGACTTTATCCTGCCCCAGAGGAGACTTTACGTCTGGAAAACCGGCCCCCTGGATCTTTGTGCCCTCAAGAATGCTTCGGCCCCGATTTTAGGCGCGCATGATTTCAAAGCCTTCATGAACAAGGGAACCAAAGTCAATACTACGTGGCGTAAGATTACTGATATTTCATTCCATCCCGGTCTTTATCCCCAGGAACTGGTCGTCAGGATAACTGCTGACGGATTCCTGAAACAGATGGTCAGAAATATTATCGGAGCACTGGTAATTGTCGGTCGAAAAAAATATCCGCAGGATTATCTTCTTCAGATACTTAAGACAAAAAACCGAAACCAGGCTCCAGCTACTGCTCCGGCCAGAGGACTTTGCCTGGAAAGTGTTGAATACCCCCGGCAGTACGGCGCACATTGACTTTTTTTTAAAAAATATTAAGGTTAAAAACTATGACTAAAGAACTGACCGGAACTCATCCCCTTCCTGAAACCTTTGCAGACGATGAAATACAGGAACCTCGAAGGTTTAAGGTTTTGCTGCATAACGACGATTATACTACCATGGACTTCGTAATATATGTATTAAAAAACGTCTTCAATAAAACAGAAGGCGAAGCCGTCCAGATTATGATGAACGTGCATAAAAACGGAGTCGGCATATGCGGCATTTATACATCAGAGGTTGCCGAAACAAAAATTATCCTGGTCCAGAATTTAGCCAGAAAAGAAGGGTATCCCCTTAAATGCACTATGGAAGAGGTTTAAATGTTAAGCAAAGAATTAGAAAGAATAATTGCCCGGGCGATTCGTGAAGTTAAGGTAAGACATCACGAATACCTGACTCTGGAACATATACTTTACGCCTACCTTCTCGATGACAAAGGCAAAGAAGTCCTTTCGGGATGCGGGGTGGACATGTTCAAGCTCAAAAACCAGCTGGAAAGATTTTTCCTGGATCATCTTGAAGTCATGCCCCCTTCAGGCGACAGAGAGATCGTCCAGACCATCGGGGTGCAAAGAGCCATGCACAGGGCGCTGGGCCATGTACAGTCCGCAGGGAAACAGATGATCCAGGCGGGAGACCTGCTGGCGGTCATGTTTGAAGAAGAGGAAGCATTCGCGGTTTATTACCTGCGTACTCAGGGCCTTTCCCGTCTTGATGTCCTTGAATATATTTCCCACGAAATGGATTCAGACCTGCCCGGTTCAGCATGCCCCGGATGCAAGCCCAAAGAAAAATCCGAGCAGAGCAATCTGGCCAAGTACACAGAGGACCTGGTGGAAAAAGCAAAGAAAGGCCTTATTGATCCGCTGGTGGGCCGGGAACTTGAAATGAAAAGAGTGATTCAGGTGCTTCTGCGGCGCAGAAAGAACAATCCGATATTTGTTGGCGATCCCGGGGTAGGCAAAACCGCCATGGCTGAAGGTCTGGCTCTTCAGATAAAGGATAAAAAAGTCCCGGATTCTTTTCTTAAAACCAGAATTTACGCTCTGGATATGGGATCTCTTCTAGCCGGGACAAAATTCAGAGGCGACTTTGAAGCCAGGCTCAAAGGGGTAATTAATGAACTTAAAAAAATCAAGGGAGCAATCCTTTTTATTGATGAAATCCATACCATAGTCGGGGCAGGAGCCACCAGCGGAGGCTCAATGGATGCTTCCAATATTTTAAAACCTGTTCTGGCATCTGGTGAAATGAGATGTATTGGCTCTTCCACTTATGAAGAGTACAAGAATTATTTCGAAAAAGATAAAGCCCTGTCCCGGAGATTCCAGAAAATTGAACTGGCCGAACCCGGCACCCAGGAAAGCATGGACATCCTCAAAGGTTTAAAGCCCTATTACGAAGCCTTTCACCACGTAAGGTTCCTGCCGTCAGCCATCGAGGCTGCCGTGGATCTTTCAGCCAGGTTTATCAATGACCGTTTTCTGCCGGACAAGGCTATAGATGTCATGGATGAGGCCGGAGCGGTGCATGTTCTGGAAGGCGCCCCCAAAGGCAAAAAACAGGTCACATCCAGGGATATTGAAAAGGTCATCGCTACCATGGCCAAAATCCCGCCAAGACAGATTTCCTCTTCAGACAAGGGCAAGCTCCTGGATCTGGAAAAAGATCTTAAGAATGTAATCTTTGGTCAGGACAAGGCTGTTGATATTTTATCCAGAGCCATAAAAAGATCCAGAGCAGGTCTTCGCGAAAAAAACAAGCCGGTGGGAAACTTCCTTATGATCGGCCCTACCGGTGTAGGCAAAACAGAACTTTCCAGACAGCTTGCAGAGGTGCTGGGCGTAAACTTTATTCGTTTTGACATGAGCGAATACATGGAAAAACACGCGGTAGCCAGATTGATAGGCGCCCCTCCCGGTTATGTGGGCTTTGACCAGGGAGGGCTCCTTACGGAAGCAATCCGCAAAAACCCCTACAGCGTACTTTTGCTGGATGAAATTGAAAAAGCACATCCGGACATGTTTAATATCCTGCTTCAAATAATGGACTATGCCACTCTCACCGACAACAACGGCAGAAAAGCGGATTTTAGACATGCCGTCATCCTCATGACCTCTAATGCGGGAGCCAGGGAAATGAGCTCCAAGAGCATCGGGTTTGGCCGGGAAGGCGACGATGACGCGACAGCCAAGGGACTGAGCGCTGTGGAAAAGTTATTCAGCCCGGAATTTCGAAACCGCCTGGATGCCATAGTACCTTTTAACAGTCTCAATTCTAAAATCATGAAAATGGTAGTGGACAAAAATATAGATGAGTTAAACAGCCAGCTCAAAGACAAAAAAATCAAACTGATTCTTTCCCGGTCCGCCCGGTCCTGGCTGGCTGAAAAAGGTTATGACCCTGTATTTGGAGCACGCCCATTGTCCAGGGTTATACAGGAAGAAATCAAGGACCCGCTTGCGGACAAGCTGCTTTTTGAGGACCTGAGCAAAAAGAACACCCTCAAGGTTGAACTGAGCAAGAAGAAAAACCAGCTGCAATTCAAGTGAGCACTTTTTTCCTGACAAGGGCCCCGGTCTTTCCTCATCCCAGTCACGCGGATTCTGACGGTCTTCTGGCCATAGGAGGCGACCTTGGCACCACCAGACTGTGCAACGCCTATGCCGGAGGTATCTTTCCGTGGTACGGACCAGGATCACCTATCTTGTGGTGGTCTCCGGATCCCCGGCTGCTTCTTTACCCGGACCGCCTTCATATTCCAGGAAGTCTGAGACGGGTTCTAAACTCCGGAAAATTCAGCATATCCTGCGATACGGCATTTGAAAAGGTTATCGAAAAATGCGCGTGTGTACCCAGAAACGGTGACAGCGGGACCTGGATTGTCCCGGAGATGATCGACGCCTACATCCGCCTGCACCAGGCAGGGATCGCCCATTCTTTTGAAGCCTGGCAGGGTTCGCGTCTGGCAGGGGGAATTTACGGAGTTGCTCTGGGGAAGGCCTTTTTTGGAGAATCCATGTATTATCAGGTGCCTGACGCTTCAAAAACAGCCCTGGTCCACCTGATGCGTTATCTGGAAAACAATGATTTTCATTTTATGGATTGCCAGCAGACCACATCCCATATGCTCAGATTCGGGGCGGTTGAAATACCCAGGAAATCTTTTCTCAGACAACTGGAAACCGCCGCCACTCAAACAAACCAGCCTGGAAAGTGGCG
Source organism: Desulfonatronovibrio sp. (assembly GCA_046496945.1). Taxonomy (GTDB): domain Bacteria; phylum Desulfobacterota; class Desulfovibrionia; order Desulfovibrionales; family Desulfonatronovibrionaceae; genus Desulfonatronovibrio. Next base: position 15,799 of record JAWOGL010000220.1, on the reverse strand, counting down.
GTACAAAGCCTGATTTACAATTACATAATCCCTATCTGTTAACAGGTTGTGGAAAATCTTCCAATTGGCTTTGTCGCTGCAAAAAGTTCAAACTCGCACCTGCTAAATACGCCGCGACCTTGAACTTTTTTTGCTGTTTATCCGGCACCCACTTAAGTGAGTATTATTCCGGCATAAGTCTTTAGTGGCGTCCTAAGTGGGTAGCGGGACTGTCCCTTGGAATTTTTGAACAACCTGTCTGGTAAGGACTTTTCTGGCACGCTGTTAAGCACAGTCAGGATCAGACTCCAGAGCCGGGTACAGGGTTCCTCAGATACCTTCCTCAGCCAGAATAGGCGCGTGAACGCTTAAATCGTAGAAGCCGTGGACGTCAAATGGCAGGGTATAGTTGGGAACGCGCTCAAACCTGATGCGCCCGTAATTTTCATTTTCCGGCATCATGGACAGAGGAACAAGCCCCTGAGGCACAGGAAAGGAAAGAGGAGCGCTGTTGACCAGGCTGATTTTACGGCTGTACCTGTTTCTAAGATATTCCACCAGCACATCCCTTTCTTCCATGGTAAAAGATTCCATAACCACATGCCTGGAATTCTGCATTTCCTTTTGCATCTGTCCGGGAGACTGGGCCAGAATCAGGTCCCAATTATATTTTTTTTCTTCTAAGCTATCCCAGGCAGGCCTGTAAAGATGGACCTCTACATCTCTTCTGCCTTTGAAGGACCGGATAATTACATTGACCACAAAAGCCCTGTCCAGGGGAAGCTTTTGTTCCGGAGAAATAATATTGACTTCCATCAGATCACCATGGAATACGGGGCGCTGCTTGCGCCCCGGTTTAATAAATACCTTGCAGATCAGACGCCAGGCCGGAACAACCTGCCTGGTAAGGACTTTTCTGGCACGCTGACAAGAAACCTTTTTCAGGATAGATAAACTAATCCAGCTGTTTCAGCAGAATGTCCTTGATCTGATCAATGCTTCCCTCGCCGTTCAGCTCAATATATTTAAAGCCTTCGGTCTTGGCCAGATCCTTATAAAAATACGCTGCTGCCAGGGTACCGGTGTTTTCATCGTAGTAAATATTGTGTCTCTTATCTATGGCTTCCTCATCCTGGTCATCAGACCTGGTTTTAAGCTCGCCGCCGCATACCCGGCACTTGTCGCCATCCGGTTTAATAGCGTCTATATAGATATTGTTGGGATGATTGGGGTCGTTTACACAAAGACGCCGTCCCATAATCCTGTTTTTGGCCACTTCCCTGGGCAGCAGGATTTCAATGACATAATCAAGGCCCATTCCAGCCTCTTTGAGAGCTTCCCACAATTTCTGAGCCTGGACAATGTTTCTGGGAAAACCGTCCAGAAGCCAGCCTCCTTCACCTTTTTCCTTGAGGGTCTCCAGAACCATGGGTATAGTGATGTCATCAGGAACCAGTTCTCCGCGGTCAATAAATTCCTTGGCTTTCTTGCCCAGTTCTGTTCCCTGGCCTATGTGCTGCCTGAAAATGGCCCCTGATTCAATATGAGCCAGATCATACTTTTGTTTAATCAGTGAGCCCTGGGTGCCCTTTCCACTTCCGTTCGGACCAAAAATTAAAATATTCAATGTATACCTCCTTGAAAAAAATTTCACAAGAAGTACCTGCTCCTGCCCTGCCTGTCAATAACAGGGGTTAACAGGTTGTTGAAAATCTTCCAATTGGCTTTGTCGCTGCAAAAAAAATCAAACTCGCACCAGTGTAAATACGCCGCGACCTTGAACTTTTTTTGCTGTTTATCCGGCACCCACTTAAGTGAGTATTATTCCGGCATAAGTCTTTAGTGGCGTCCTAAGTGGGTGCCGGACTGTCGCTTGGAATTTTTGAACAACCTGTCTGGTAAGGACTTTTTCAACACGCTGTTATCATTCAATTTCAGTTTAAGAGTGGAACAGGCTTGGCATTTATGCGGTGTTGGGATAAAAAGATTTCTGGCTGACCTGGTCGCGCCGGCTCCAGCAGGATATTTTCATACAATCAATTGTTGAGCCCGGGTTGAACCGGAAAAAAATCTTAGCTAAAAGGTGGATAATTCAGATGCAGACAAAATTCATATTTGTTACCGGAGGAGTACTTTCATCCCTTGGAAAAGGACTGGCCGCCGCGTCCATGGGGGCTCTGCTGAAAGCCAGAGGGCTAAAGGTCACCATTCAAAAGCTGGATCCCTATATAAATGTTGATCCTGGAACCATGAATCCATTTCAGCACGGAGAAGTGTATGTAACCGACGACGGAGCTGAAACCGACCTGGATCTTGGTCATTATGAACGTTATCTGGATCAGCCCATGGGGCAGATCAACAATTTTACATCGGGCAGGATTTATCATTCGGTCATTACCAAAGAACGTCGCGGGGATTATCTTGGGGGAACAGTCCAGGTCATTCCCCATATAACCGATGAAATAAAAAATGCCGTTAAGAGTGTCGCCTGCAACAATGAAGACGTGGCCATCATCGAAATAGGCGGGACCGTGGGCGACATAGAAGGACTGCCTTTTCTTGAGGCTATCAGGCAATTACGGGGGGAGCTCGGCAAGGAAAACATCCTGTATATCCACCTGACCCTGGTTCCATACATGAAGGCCGCAGGAGAACTGAAGACCAAACCCACTCAGCACAGCGTAAAAGAACTCAGAAGCATAGGCATTCAGGCGGATATCATCCTGTGCCGCTCAGAAGTCGACCTGAATCAGGACATCAAATCTAAAATAGCCCTTTTCTGCAATGTTGATCCGGACGCGGTCTTCACCGCCAAAGACGTCACCAGCATTTATGAACTGCCCATGACCCTGTACGGGGAAGGACTGGACCAGAAGATAGCAATAATGCTTAAACTTCCGGCCAAAAACCCAAATCTGAAAAAATGGAAGAATATTGTCCGCCGCATCCATCACCCCCGGGGCAAGGTCAACATTGCCATAGTCGGCAAGTATGTGGACCTCAAAGAATCCTATAAAAGTCTGCACGAGGCCCTGATTCACGCAGGCCTTGAAAATGAACTGGAAGTGGATCTGACATATGTTAACTCTGAAAACATTTCCCCTGCAGACGTCTCTAAAAATCTGGAAGGGATGCAGGGAATTCTGGTGCCCGGGGGTTTCGGTTCCAGGGGAATCGAAGGCAAGATACTGGCAATCCGGCATGCCCGGGAAAACCGGATCCCATTTTTTGGAATCTGCCTGGGCATGCAGTGCGCGGTAATTGAATTTACCAGAAATGTTCTGGGATACAGCCAGGCAAACTCCCAGGAATTTGATTCCCTTACAGAACATCCAGTAATCTACCTGATGAAGGAATGGTTTGATTTCAGGAGAAACCTCCTGCAGAAAAGGTGTGAAGAAAGCAATAAAGGGGGGACCATGCGCCTGGGGGCCTATCCCTGTGTCATCGCTCCGGACACTTTGGCTGAAAAAGCCTATCAGACGGAGCAGATCATGGAAAGACACCGGCACAGGTACGAATTCAACAAGAAATATGCCCCGGAACTTGAAGAAAAAGGCATGTTATTCAGCGGTCTGTCACCCGATGAAAGCCTGGTGGAAATCATTGAAGTAAAAGACCATCCATGGTTCCTTGGCTGTCAATTTCATCCTGAATTCCAGTCAAATCCCATGCGCGCTCATCCCCTGTTCAGAGAATTTGTCTATGCCGCGGGAAAAACAGAGTAGCCGGACAGCTTTATGAATGATCTTTTTGCGGAAACCAAAAACAGTCTTTTTTTTATTCTGGGTCCCTGCGTCCTGGAAGGACTTGACCAGGCCCTGAGAATTGCGGAGAAGATCTCTGCCCTGGGCCATGAACTGAACACCACCATGGTCTTTAAAAGTTCCTTTGATAAAGCCAACCGGACATCAGTAAACAGCTTTCGCGGCCCCGGTCTGGAGAAGGGACTGCAATGGCTGCAGAAAATCAAAGACTCCACCGGCCTGCCTGTGGTGACGGATGTTCATTTGCCTGACCAGATATTTTCTGTGGCCGAGGTAGCCGACATCATTCAGATTCCTGCCTTTTTATGCAGGCAGACTGATCTTTTGCTGACAGCCTCCCGCACCGGCAAGATAATAAACGTTAAAAAAGGACAGTTTCTGGCTCCCTGGGACATGAACCAGGTGGTCTCCAAACTAAGTTCCACCGGAAATCACAGAATATGGCTCACCGAACGCGGGGCAGCCTTTGGCTACAACAATCTGGTGGTGGACTTCAGATCTTTGCCGGTTATGAAGAGCTTTGGATATCCAGTAATTTTTGATGCCACCCATTCTGTCCAGACCCCCGGGGGCAAAGGCTCCTGTTCTGGAGGGCAGAGAGAGTTTGTTCCGGTCCTGGCCCGGGCTTCTGTTGCCGCGGGCGCTAATGGCGTCTTTATGGAAGTTCATCCCGCCCCGGACAAAGCTTTGTGCGATGGTCCGAATTCCTGGCCCCTGGACCAGCTCAAACCCCTGCTGAACAATCTGTTGGATATCAGCCATTGCTTCTCTGCTCCTGAATCGAATTAATTTTTTCCGCGGGAGTGAGGATTCCGGGTCCGACGCCGGAGGCAATATTCAGAGGATTAAAATCCGTTATTGCCAGGGACAGTTAAAACCTGCAACCTATTCAACAGAATCAGAAATTCCAGATAATCTTTTGTCTGTTCAGTTGCGAACCATTTAAGGAGTAAAAATGGATCAGGATATTTTGCCCATCGCCGCCGGAATCAGAATGCTGATCATAGATGTGGACGGAGTTCTGACTGATGGCGGCCTTTATTATGACTCAGAAGGCCGGATTATGAAAAGATTTAATGTTCAGGATGGTCTGGGGATTAAACTGGCTCAGGCAGCCGGGCTGGAACTGGCTGTCATTAGTGGTCTGTCTTCTCCTGCCGTGGAATTCAGGATTATGGAACTGGGCATCACCAATTATTTTCAGGGGCATAAAGATAAACTCCCCCTTATTCAAAACCTGGGGGCGGAAAACAATATTTCCCTCCAGCAGACAGCCTATCTGGCCGACGACTGGGTGGACGCTTCCGCCATGCTCAGGGTGGGTTTGCCCATGGCAGTTGCCAATGCTCAGCCGGAAATATTACGGATTGCCAGGTGGACCAGCCGGGCTTCCGGAGGTCATGGGGCGGTCAGGGAAGCCATTATGTATATTCTCAGGGCTCAAAATAAAATAGACCGGCAATGGCGGAAATGGGCCCCGCAAAATGATTAAAAAATTCACCCCCATTTTATTCAGCACAGCTGTCTTGTTTATTCTGTTTGTGATCTTCTGGCAGAGAGGCCCCGGGCCTTCGCTGACCAGAATAAACCAGGAAATGGAAGTGGACATGAACATAAAAAATTTCAGTCTTATCCAGGGCCGGAAGGACAAAAGCCGATGGGAGCTGGTTTCCGACAACGCGGGTTTTCTAAAGGATCAGCAGGTTTTTACTCTGGACAATCCGGTTATTACTTATCACGGCCAGGACGATTCCGATCCTCTGGTGGTCAGCGCTTCTCAGGGAAAGGCCTTTCAAAAGGATAATATTGTTCAGCTCTGGCCGGATGTACAGGCTGAGCAAAACAAAATAAAAGTAAACTCTCAAAAAGCTACCTACAGGGGAAAAGACGGGTTCGTGCTTCTTGAAGGTAATGTAATCTTCAGCGGAAGAGGGGTCCGGGTTAACAGTCCTGAAGCAAGGATTAACCTGGACAACAACCGGATAACCGCTGCCGGAGGAGTCAAAACCAGGCTGGACTGACCCGGCCTGGCGTTTCCCTCTTGCAAAATTAAGTCCAGTATCCTAAACAATATTCAGCAGGGCAAGACTGACGCATATAGTACCGGTTGAATCCGTGAGAAGTCTTTTTTGCAGGCAATCAAGCAGGTTCCGGTTATCAAACAGACATCTGTACAGACAACTTAAGTACGCAAAGGTTTTTTATGAAAAAGATATCCGCAATTTTCCTACTTCTTATATTTGCTTTTTTTTCAGTTCCAATTCCATTGGCTGCTCAGGAAGACATAGACGGATCTACTGATATTGTTTCAGATAAAATGACTTATTCCGGGCAGGACAACATAGTGGTTTTTTCCGGAAATGTTCATGTTGTCAGACCTGATTTTGAGCTGTGGGCTGATGAACTCCGGGTTTTTCTCAAAGAGGGTCAGATGGAGGACGACCGGGAACAGCAGGAAAGCATTGAAAAAATTGTTGCATCAGGAAAGGTTCGCATCCAGAGCGAACAAAGACAAGGCTTCAGCGATCTGCTTACTTATTACCCTCAAACCGGTGTAGCCAGGCTTGAAGAAAACCCCAGGCTGGTTGAAGATCAGAACAGCGTGGAAGGTGAAACCATTATCCTCAACATGAAAGACAATACATCCGAAGTCCTGGGCGGTGCTGACAAACGGGTCAGGGTGATCTTTCACTCTGACGGGGAAACCCAGGAATAATCATGCCCATGGAGAGTTTTCAAGCGGTTGACGTATATAAACAGTACAGCAAAAGACTCGTGGTCAAGGGAATTTCCCTGGACATACGACAGGGTCAGATCGCGGGTCTTTTAGGGCCCAACGGCGCGGGCAAGACCACCACCTTCTATATGCTCGTGGGCATTGTCTCCCCGAGCAAAGGCAGTGTGATTTTTGAGGGCATTGACATAACCGGGCTTTCCCTGCCCAGAAGGGCCGCCCTGGGAATAAGTTATTTACCTCAGGAAAGCTCAATTTTCAGAAAATTGAGCGTGCTTGAAAACCTGATGCTTATCCTGGAATACACAGAAAAATCCAGGCAGGACCAGAAAAAAAAGGCTGAGGAATTGATGAATGAGCTCGGCATATCCAGGCTGGCACACCAGAAAGCCTCTTTACTATCCGGAGGCGAACGCAGACGACTGGAAATAGCCCGGGCCCTGATCCAGAATCCCAAGTTCATCCTTCTGGATGAACCTTTTGCCGGCATCGATCCCATAGCAGTGGACGATATCCAGAAGATCATTTTGCAGCTTAAAGAAAAAAACATTGGCATCCTCATTTCAGATCACAATGTCAGAGAAACTTTGAAGATATGCGACCGGGCCTCCATTGTTTATGACGGACAGGTAATTCTGGACGGAACGCCTTCAGAAATAATCGCGGACACCAGGGCCAGATCTGTTTATCTGGGTGAATCCTTTTGCTTGTAGGCTATTTTTTTTGAGTACGACAAACTCAAACCTGTAAACACGGCAATAACATTTTTATCCTTGTATAATATGGTTTTATTCTCTATGATTTTTATCATGATCCTCAACTTTGACCAGCATAACGGTATTTAAGCATGGCTCTTGAACTCAGACAAAACCTTAAGCTCACCCAGCAGCTGGTGATGACGCCACAGCTTCAGCAAGCCATCAAGCTTTTGCAGTTATCCCGGCTGGAACTTCTGGAAGTGGTTCAGCAGGAGCTTCTGGAAAACCCTATACTGGAAGAGAAGCAGCCTGTGGCTGACGAAGAAAAGGAAAGGGACGTACTTAACGATCAGGAACAGATTTCCAAACTGACCAGCGAAGAAAAAGAGATGGTCAACAATGCTGACTGGGAAGATTATCTGGGGCACTTTTCCAGCACTTCCAGGCAGGCCGGTTCCCGGGAATGGGAAGTTCCCGAAGAGATGCAGAGCTATGAGGCCAGATATTCCTCCAAACCTTCCCTGGATGGGCATTTGCTGTGGCAGTTACACCTTCAGAACTTCACTGACCAGGAATTAATGATCGGAGAGGAAATTATCGGAAATATCGACTCCCGGGGTTATCTTAAAGCCACTGCTGAAGAATTGGCCCGGGCGTGTTCCGTCTCCCAGCCGGATGTAGAAAGTATCCTGGAGAAAATCCAGCATTTCGACCCGGTTGGCATAGCTGCCCGTGATCTCAGGGACTGTCTGCTTATTCAATTGAATGCACTTAACGAAACCGATCCCATATTAAAAGAACTGGTCACCCAGCACCTTGAAGATATTGAAAAAAACAGGCTGGGACCTCTGCTTAAAAAATTTAAGATCAGCAAAGAATTATTAAGAGAATACATAGAACTCCTGCAAAGTCTTGATCCCTATCCAGGTTCAAGTTATGGAACAGGTGATGTTGTTTATGTCAGTCCGGACATCTACGTGTACAAATTTGAAGACGACTTTGCGGTTGTCCTTAATGAGGATGGCATCCCGGCCATTCAGCTGAGCACTCTTTATCAGGATCTGAACCTGAAAAACAATAACCATAAACGGGATAATGAATACATCCAGGAAAAAACCCGCTCGGCAATATGGCTCATGAAAAGTCTGCATCAACGTCAGAGAACTCTTTATAAAGTCATGGAAAGCATTCTGAAATTTCAAGGAGATTTTTTTGAGCAGGGCGTCAGCAAATTAAGACCTCTGATTCTAAAAGAAGTAGCAGAAGATATCGCCATGCATGAATCAACCGTCAGCCGCATTACCACCAACAAGTATGTATCCACACCCTTTGGAATCTTTGAGCTGAAATTCTTTTTCAATAGTGCCCTGACCATGGACAGTGGCGGTTCAGTGGGTTCGGAAAGTGTTAAAGACGCCATCAAGAAAATGGTGGCTGAGGAAAGCCCCCAAAAACCTCTCAGCGATGAGGCCATAGCCGCCGGTTTGAAGAAAAAGCTGGAAGTAAATATCGCCAGGAGAACAGTGGCAAAATACAGGGCCGCCCTGCGTATTCCATCATCATCCAGACGTAAAAAATTTTTCTGATTTTATAATTACACATCTCAAAGGAGGATCCGCATGAAGATCAAATTCAATTTCAAGAGCTTTGAGCCTTCTGAGCACCTGAAAAAATATGCGCAGGAAAGATTTGAAAAACTTTCCAAGTACCTGCACGAAAACGACGCAGCCGAGCTCCAGGTAAATCTTGAAGTTGAAAAATTCAGACACCGCGCCGAGGTAATTCTCACAGCCAAGGACATGCACATATCCGCCACTGAAGAAACCGAGGATATGTATTCCACTGTAGACTTAAGCCTGGACAAGCTGGAAGCTCAGCTTAGAAAGCAGCGGGAAAAGATAAAGGACAAGAAGAAAAAAACCCAGGAAAAACAGGTCCGCATGGACATTATTAACTTCGCACCTGTTGAAAGCGGCCCGAGAGAACCCAGAATTGTGGCCACTGACCAATATGAACCCAAACCCATGGGCCTGGAAGAAGCGGCGATGCAGCTGGAGTCCCTGAATTATGAATTCCTGGTCTTTCGCAACGCCGACACAGACCTCATCAACGTGGTTTACCGGAGAAAAAATGGAGACTTCGGCTTTATTGATCCGGGCATGTAAAGAATAAACATATGAATCTTGCTCAATATATTCATAAAGATCAGGTAATACCCATGCTTTCAGCCAGGACCAAAAACGATGTCCTGGCTGAACTTATTACCCCCCTGGTAAATAAATATCCCTCTCTTGCCCGGGACAATGTCTTTGAAGTTCTTCTCACCCGGGAAAATCTGGGAACCACCGGAATAGGAGATGGAGTAGCCATACCTCACGGGAAAATTGAGGGACTGGACCAGGTACTCATCGCCGTGGGAAGGAGCATAGAGGGTCTTGATTTCGCAGCCCTGGACCACAAGCCGGCCCACATCTTTTTTCTGGTCCTGGCTCCGGAAAAGAGCGCGGGCAAGCACCTTAAGGTCCTGGCTTATATTTCAAGACTGCTTCAGGATCCCTCTTTCAAGGAATCCTTTATGTACGCTGAAAGCAGAGAGGAGCTATGGGAACTGATAACCAGCACGTGAATCCTGCCGGCTCCAGGAACACCCCCGCCCACGGACGCTGCTATCCCCTGATCATTGTCACCGGCCTGTCCGGCGCCGGCAAAAGCACAGCCCTCAACGTGTTTGAAGATCTGGGCTTTTTTACTGTGGACGGTCTGCCTGTTACCCTGGTTCCTTCAATGCTTAATCTGTTCGCGCATGAGAACCCCAGGGAGTACCGGGGCCTTGCTCTGGGAATGGATCTGCGGCAGACCGATTTTGCCTCGGAGTGGCAAAAAGTCAGGGACAAACTCAGAAAATCCAGCATCTGTCTGCAGATTATATTTCTGGAAGCTTCTGAAAATACCCTGGTCCGCAGGTATGCCACTACAAGGCGGCCTCATCCGCTCCAGACCCTGCATCAGGGACTGGAGCAAGCCCTGGCTCAGGAAAAAGACATTTTGACCCTGCTTCGTTCTGACGCCCATTTGGTCATTGACACCTCAGGATTCTCCATTCATGATCTTAGAAGGGTTATACAGGAAAAATGGGAATGTTTCGGACAGTCCTTCTCAGGAATGAGAATCCATTTAATTTCTTTTGGCTTCAAATACGGGGTTCCTTCTGAAGCGGACATGGTTCTGGATCTCAGATTCCTGCCTAATCCTTTTTTTGATCCGGATCTCAGTGAATTGTCAGGGCAAGACCCGGCTATTAAAAAATATGTCCTGTCCGGCAATACTGGAGCGGACTTTATTTCCCGCACCGAGGACTATCTTGCCTTCCTCATCCCTTTAATTGTAAATGAAGGCAGATACAGGCTGACCCTTGCTTTTGGATGCACTGGAGGCCGGCACAGATCAGTGGCCGTGGTTGAAAATATGGCCGATTTTCTTAAGGATAAAGGATACCTTGTTTCAACAGAACATCGGCATCTCAACCTGGGCTAACCCATAATCAGCAACAGACAACAGAAACAAAACTATGCTCGGAATAATTCTGGTTACACATGGCAACTTTGGAGAAAGTCTTCTGGACGCGGCCACAATGATCATGGGGCAGGATGAAAACTGTACCGCTCTGGGGATAGATGTATCCCGCCCCATGAATGAAATTATTGAAGAACTTCAGCAAACAGTCAAAAAAATGGATACCGGCAGCGGAGTGCTGATCCTGACAGACATGTTCGGAGGAACTCCCACCAATATCAGTCTTTCTCTTTTAAGCCACACCCAGACAGAAGTCATAACCGGGGTTAATCTGCCCATGGTGCTCAAGGCTCTGGGGGGCAGAGACAAAAACCTGGAACAGCTGGCCCAGGAAATTAAGGCAGCAGGCAAGCAGGGAATTTTGGTAGCTGGAGATGTCCTGAAAAGGCCGGCTCCGGGTTCTCCAAAAAAGGGCTGACAAAGAATATGTTTTGGGTACGCATTGATAATCGACTTATTCATGGACAGGTCATAGAAACCTGGCTCCCGTTCACCAGGACCAGCATCCTGCTGGTAATAAACAATGAACTGGCCGCAGATCCTGTCCGCCAGGAAATAATGGGCCTGGCAGTACCCAATGGGATTGAAATTCTCTTCAGTCCGGTCAGCGAAGCCGCTGATCTGGTACACAAAAGATTTGATGATCACCTGACCTCGGTTTTTATACTCTTTTCCAGATGCGCTGACGCCAGACAGGCGTTTGAAAACGGACTGTCCTTCAATTCACTGAACATCGGCAATCTGCATTACGCGCCAGGAAAGAAACAGATATGCTCCCACGTCGCCCTGAGTCGGGACGACCGGACATGCCTGAATTATTTCAATAAAAAAGGTATCGATCTCGATTTCAGATGCGTACCCTACAAACAGATTCAGGTGGATGAATGGTAAATTTTCAGGCTATGAGTATCCATTGGGCTGTAATGGCGGGCGGTTTTTTTTTGCCTTATTTTCCCTGAGCCGTTTCACCATAAATATCAGCCTTATTGAGCGGCCCATTGTAATAGGTTTTTTTATTTCCCTGCTCACCGGGGATGTATTTCCTGTTATGTATATTGCGGTTTTCTTTGAACTGCTGTGGATAGATATCATTCCGGCCGGCACTTTTATTCCCCCCAACGCGATATTCTGTGTAGTGGCCACTATAATCCTTGTTGAAATATTCACCCTGGAATCCCCTTCTCAAATTTTTCCGGTCATGATTGCCACCGTTCCCCTGGCATTTCTGTCTTCCTGGCTGGAAGGCGCTCAGCGTGCCGCTCAAAACAGAAATTATAACATGATCCTGCAGCAGAGCAGAAAAAATGCGGACAGTTTCAGGCCCGGGGCAATGATAAAAACTTCGGCCTTACACCTGCTGCTGATTTATCTTGTGCTTGGTATATCCGGAATATACGCCCTTGTTCTGCTGCTGAATATGATTCATATTTACCTGCCTGTTAATAACGACCTGTCGTGGTCTCATTTGCTGCTGACAGCCTCACTAAGCGCGCTGGCAGCCCTGCGAATCAAAAAAGCCTACATATCCCTGATCCTGGGAATGATTGCCGTTTCAGCCGGTTTTCTGCTGTTCTCAAGCTGGTCTTAAAAGCCTGTGGTTATATCCTGAAATGAACCGGTTGCGTGCGCCCAGCAAATAAATTAAGCTTCCTTGCTGGGCCGGGCTTTCCATTTTTTCATTGCTGCATGGTCAGGACATGTATCCTCATTTTTTGGTCAGTCAGAGAAATAAGGAACAGTTCCGGCTGCAGTAAATAGCCAGGGACATTGTTTTGCCGGCATAATTTAACTCAGGAGAGTGATAATGAGAAAGGCTTTACTTTTTATCGTATGTATCTCGACATTAATTGTGTTTTTCCAGGGAACACTAATTCAAGCCCAGGACCAGGAAGAAGGCCAAAGGATCCTGACCCTCAGGTGCATGAAATGCCATGATCTGGAAAGAGTGGAAGATGCGGACAAAGATCATGAAGGCTGGACTGAAACCGTGGAAAAGATGATGAATATAGGGGCCAGCGTTACCCCTGATGAGAAAAAAACTCTCATTAAGTATCTCAGCCGGTAAACCGGTCTGCCTGTTTATGAACATATAAGTCAGCAATAAGCAGGCAAAAAAGAATACCCGGGAGCAATTATGTCTTACCTGTTTGCCTATATAACAGCCGCGGATATGGCTGAAGCGGAAAAAATAGGCGCGGTCCTGGTTGAAAAAGGTCTTGCCGCGTGTGTCAATGTGTTTTCCGGCATGCAGTCCATGTATATGTGGAAAGGCCGGGTGGAAAAAGCACATGAAACAGTTATTATCGCCAAAACCACTGAACAGCTAAGGGACAGGTTTCTGGAACAGGTGATGGCGGTTCACAGCTATGAATGTCCCTGCGTGGTCTTTCTTCCGGTCCAGGGAGGCAACCCTGAATTTCTGCAATGGATAGATCAGACAACCGGTCCATGATTTTCAGGCTGGTTTCCATGTCATATATTTAGATTTGGTGTAATCCGTTCAGCACATCTATTTGTTTATGAATAGAACCTGCATCCTGATTGGTTTTCGCCATTACTGGGAGTTTACAGCAACAGAAAACGAATCAGGTTGCAGGATATCTTCGCATCATGGTGAATAGTTACGATTTAGTTACTGCTTCAGCCACAAAACTTTAAATCGTCTGCCGGGCAAACACCTGTTTGCCGCAGGCCCGCAGAGGTATACTTTATGTTTGATATGAAACTTGAAAACCTGGAAACTTATTTAAAATCGGTTTTACCCGGCAAAATCGAACTTACCGGAATTGGGGAAATAGGTTCCCTGGATGAGCAGGGCATGAAGGATTTCGGATACGGCAAACCCATGCTTGTCAATTACAAGCAGGACGGCAAACCTGTCCAGGCCGTGCTTTCAGCCATGAAGGGCGACCGCTACGGTCACCAGTATTACTGGGACCGGGCTGCTATTCTAATGTTTCAGTACGAAACCGGAGGGCTGATGAAAAAACACGTCAAACCTCTGGGCCTTGGATATATTGATAATTCCGGCACCTTGATCCCGGTCAAGGACATTAATGAGTTCTTTATTGTTAATGAAAAGATTGAAGGCAGCGATTATTTCCTGGATCTGGAAAGAATCAAAAACAATCAGCTTCTGGACAGCGATGTTGACATGGCCGGCAGATTTGCTCTGTGGCTGGCGGATATTCACTCCAGCAAAAGCTCCCGGCCTGATCTGTACGAAAGAAGGATCAGGCAGCTTATAGGCGATTCAGAATGTATTTTCGGAATCGTTGATGCTTATCCCTGTCCATACGAACATTTTCCCGAAGATAGAATAATTGGCCTGGAGCAGAAACTTATTAAATGGCGCTGGAAACTGAAAAAGTATTCCCACCGTTTAAGCGAGGTTCACGGAGATTTCCATCCCTGGAATGTTTTAGTCAGGGAAGACGGAGATTTTTCCGTTCTGGACCGAAGTCGCGGCCAGTGGGGAGAACCCGCGGATGATGTTTCCACCATGACCTGCAATTATCTGCTTTATTCTCTTTATTCCGGCCCCAGCCTTTCTGGTGATTTTGAAAAACTTTACCGCGCTCTCTGGGATACATATCTGGAAAAAACCAATGACCTTGAAATGCTGGAAGTCATTGCCCCTTTTTATGTCTTCAGAGGCCTGGTCATTGCTTCGCCTGAGTGGTATCCGGGACATCCCCTGGAGGTAAGGCAGGCCCTGTTCAGGTTCCTGGAGAATATCCTGGAAGACGATGTTTTTGATTACAAGAACCTTAATAAATATCTGACAGGATGATCGTCAGAGCAAAACTTTTGGGATTTAATTCCCGAATAAAACCAGGATTATTATGACTACATCCTCTGGTCCGGGCCGGGCAGTCTGGTTTACCGGCCTTCCCGGTTCCGGCAAAAGCAGCATCAGCAGGAAGGTTTCTCAAAAACTGAAGGACCAGGGTCTGGACATCCATTATTTGCAGATGGATCAACGGCGCAAAGTCTATTTTCCCGACCCTGATTATTCCAGCAGTGAAAGAGAACAGGCCTATTCCATGTTTGCCAGAGAAGCCGCGCAGCTGGCCGGGAAAGGTTTTTTTGTGATCATGGACGCCACCGCTCCTAGAAAATCCATGCGCGATCTGGCCAGAAGCCTTATAGACAACTTTGCGGAGATCCATATAGACTGTTCTCTGGAAAACGCCATGAAACGCGAAAGTCAGAGACCGGAAGGTCCGGTCATGGCCGATCTCTATAAAAAAGCCCTGGAAAGAAAACAGACAGGGAAAGATTTTCCCGGGCTGGGGCAGGTCATTGGGGTGGACGTGCCCTTTGAAAAGGATCCTGACGCCGAATTGACCATTAAAAACGACGATCTGACCCTGGACCAGGCTGTGAACCAGGCCATGGAGTACATTCTTAAAAACTTTTCAACCTGAGTCTTGCCGTATTGACTCTTCTTCCTGACAGGTTACTTTTCTAATAATGAAATACCATATTCAAACCTTTGGATGCCAGATGAATGTATCCGATTCCAGCTGGCTTGAGCGCAGCCTGAACGCGCAGGGTTTTGATCAGACATATAACGAGGATGAAGCAGATCTCTTTATCGTCAATACCTGCAGTGTCCGGGAAAAACCTGAGATAAGCTCTTGCAAAGCGCTTTCTGCAGCATGGTATTTGGGGTTTTCTGCGACTAGTAGATGCAGACCCTTACCTACGGCTCTAAGCTGGCTCTGAGAGAGCTCAATGATGTAGTTCACTCTTCTGTTGTTTCCGCCGTCTTCTTAGTGGTCTTCTTAGAAGCTGTCTTCTTGGTGGCAGTTGTAGTCGTGGGCTTCTGTGTTCTTTCAAGCTCTTGAAGACGGTTTTCCTGATCTTCTAGTTTGCGTAGAAGATACTGAAAGGCAAGTGCTGGTTGGTTGTTATTGACTGCCTGCTTCAGCCCCTCTTCATAGTTGTCATCCAGATCATAAAGCTGTCCAGTCATTGCTGGCATATTACGGTTCCTCTCTATCGGAGTAGGTCTTCTTGAAGGCTAATACTATCATCGAGGC
>JAWOGL010000207.1:0-11865 GCA_046496945.1 Desulfonatronovibrio sp. | reverse complement strand
ACTCCTGCGCCGTGCCGATCTGGTGGTGGGCGCTGTACTGGTCTCCGGAGCCAAAGCACCCAGGCTGGTAAGCAATGAAATGCTGAAAGAAATGAAAGAAGGCGCGGTCATGGTGGATGTGGCCATTGACCAGGGGGGCTGTTTTGAATGCTCCCGGCCCACCACCCATTCCAACCCGGTCTTTAAAAAGGAGGGCGTAGTTGTCTACTGTGTGGCCAATATGCCCGGAGCAGTGGCCAAAACCTCCACCCTGGCCCTGACCAATGCGACTCTGCCTTACGCCCTGCAGATCGCGGACAAAGGCTGGAAGCACGCAATCCGGGAAAACCCCGAAATCAAACCCGGACTCAATGTGGTTAACGGAAATATAACCTGCCAGGGAGTAGCCAGGGCCTTTAACCTGGAATATACTGATCCGGACAGCTTTTTGCGATAGACTGACAAAAGCAACTTGCAGAATAAAGAATAAACTTCTATTGGGCGAAAGGTCCGAACTGTTATGATAAAAATACTATTACTAACACTGTCAATTATACTGGTTCCCTGGGTTTACCATATTCAGGCCGGAGATGATGCCCCCACGGATCATGGAGTGTATTACAGCCTGAGTGTGGAAAATGATCTTTTTGCCAACAGGGATAAACGCTATACCAGCGGAGTCAGAGTGTCCGCCCTCCGGGGTGAAGGCAGGCTGCCCGGAATCTTCCACAAAAATCTGAACAGGATTCCCTTTTTCCCGGAAGAAGGCAAAAAACGGTTTGGATTTCAGATCGGTCAGAGCATGTTCACATCTGAAGACATCTCAGTCCATGATCCTCCAGAGGATGAACGCCCCTACGCGGGATGGCTTTACACTACCATGGAAGTCAGCTCTGATACCGGTCGCAGACTTGATCAGTTCCAGATAACCCTGGGCATTGTAGGCCCGCTTTCTCTAGCGGAAAAATCGCAAAAAAACCTTCATTCCATCATTGATTCCCCTGATCCTGAAGGATGGCACACTCAGCTTAAGAATGAACCGGGCATTATCCTTTCTTACCAGAGAAAATGGAAGGCCGGCAAAAGATTCCTGGACATTGCAGGGCTTGGACTTGACTTTTCTCCATACATTGGAGGATCGTTGGGAAATGTTCATACCTATCTGAGCGGAGGCGGAATTTTCAGAATAGGCTTTGATCTTCCTCAGGACTATGGGCCTCCGCTGTTAAGTCCGAGCATGGCCGGAACCAACTTCTTTGTTCCCGCCACCAAATTCGGCTGGTATCTATTTGCCGGTTTTGAAGGAAGAGCTGTCGCCAGAAATATATTTCTTGACGGCAACACCTTCAGAAAGAGCCGCAGTGTTGATAAAAGATATTTTGTAGGGGATCTTATGGGCGGTGCGGTTCTCACTTTCAGCCGTTTTCGCCTGGCCTATACTCATGTTGTCAGATCCAGAGAATTCAAAACCCAGAAAGGCCATGACAGCTATGGGTCAGTAACTATTACATCCAGGTTCTAAAGCTTGCAGCAGGTAAAGATAAGTAAACAGGCTGGGTCAGACGGATTTAACGGTCGCTGCGGAAGCAGGGCAGGCCGCGAAAAGATTGGCGTTGGAACGGCAATTCCTGCGGCCTTTTTGCTTTGCCTGGTACATGGCCTGATCAGCCTGGCACATCAATTCTTCCGGGGTCAAAGCGTCCGCGGGATAGAACGCCATGCCGAGACTTCCGGCCATGTCGAGTTCATGGTTGAGTACTCGTAGCGGCCGGTCCAGAGCTTCCAGGATCTTTTCAGCCACAGTGGCTGCCTCCTGCTGGTCGCGTACACCCGGCAGGAGGAACATGAACTCGTCACCGCCAATCCGGGCCACAGTGTCGCTGTCACGCAGCAGGGATTTCAGACGTAGGGCCATTTGTTTGAGAACCCCGTCTCCTACATGATGACCCATGGTGTCGTTGATCTCCTTGAACCGGTCCAGGTCCAGGAGCATCAGCGCCAGGCCGGACCGGTTGCGGTCCGCCCTGGCAATTTCCTGGTTCAGGCGGTCCAGGAATAACGTACGATTGGGCAGTCCGGTGAGCATGTCGTGATAGGCCAGATGCCGGATGGTTTCCTCAGCGGCCTTCTGTTCGGTGACGTCGCGGATCATTAATACATGTCCGATAAGTTTTTCATCCCGGTCCCAGATGCCCGAAACCCGGGCCCGGATATGACGCGGTCCGGCTGTGTGGGGGTGGGTGAATTCAAAGGAATGGCGGTCGGTGCGGACCTGGATCGCGGCCATGGCCCGATCAAAGCGGAACTCATCCACCCCCAGACTTTTGTGGATCTCGCGAATAGAGCGTTTCAGGGTAAGATCAGGATTCAGTCCCAGAATTTCCTGGGCCGCGGGATTGCAGTAGGTGACAGTGCCCTGGCGATCCACGGCAACAATGCCCATTTCCACGGAAGATGTGAGAATATTGTCCAGGTAAATGGTCTTTTCAGCCAGATCCTGGTTCACGATCTGCAGGCGGGTATCCTTTTCCTGGATGATTTCCCGGAGAATTTCGATGTATCTGGCCTCCAATCCTTTGACAATATCCGACTGGGTGACCACTCCCATAATTATGCCGTCATTGTCCGTGACTACCAGACGACGAACATGCATGGTGCGCATCACGTTGGAGGCTTCATGCACGGACACGTCCGATTCCACCATATGCACCGGGGAGGACATGATGACACCCACTTTGACGTCGTGGATTTCCCTTTGGTCAAGCAGTATCCGGGCCATGTCCCGTTCACTGATCATCCCCACGGGACGATCATCTTCAACCACGATAAGACAGCTGATGGACCTGTGAGCCATGATTTCCAGGGCTCGTGCCAGGGAAGCTCCTGGAGAGAGTGTGGACACGGTCCTGGTCATAATCTGACCGGTTTTCTTGACCTCCACAAAATATTCGAACCCCAGGTGAGTCACCAGATCAGACTGGGTGACCACGCCCAAAGCCTTGCCGGCCTGGTCCACCACCACCAGATGACGGAACCTGCGCTGGGCCAGCAGGTTGTATGCCTCATAGATCAGGGTGGTTTCCTCGGCAGAAAGCACCGGAGAACTCATCACTTCTGTAATGGGACGGTCCAGGAAGTCAGGACCGAGCTTTGACGCCGCCTGGACAATGGAGCGTTCAGTAAAGATGCCCACGGGCCATCCTTTTTCCAGAATTACCACGCAGGAAACATCGCGCTGGCGCATCAGCCGCACAGCATCAAGGGTAGTAGCCCCAGGTTCAAGACTGACCAGGTCAGGGGAAAATATTTCTCTTAGAAGTTTTCTAAACATGCGCGCCTCCCTTTGGTAATGAATGATGCAGTTTATCGCGATCCGCGAAAACAATACACCTTAATTGAGAGTGGATGCCGGGATGCGCCTGATGTGATATTTTTTATAATATTATTAAAATTTATATTTTCAGGCATAAATTCAATCTGAATTCGACGAAACATAAAAAAGGCAAGATAAACGGCAAAAAAGATTTGATAGCAGGACTTGTCTGAAAAGACAG
Source organism: Desulfonatronovibrio sp. (assembly GCA_046496945.1). GTDB lineage: Bacteria > Desulfobacterota > Desulfovibrionia > Desulfovibrionales > Desulfonatronovibrionaceae > Desulfonatronovibrio. Next base: position 8,332 of record JAWOGL010000207.1, on the reverse strand, counting down.
TAAAGGAATGCTGATGAATTTATCCTGCAAATACAAATTAGTTCTTTTCACCTCTTGCGCTTTACTCCACATTCTGCTTCAATAAGAAGAAATGTATCTATTCTCCATATATTATGATCAGCACTGAATCTAAGGCCGGTCCCAGGTATCATGTTTCGCCATTGATGCGATGTTTGACCGTCGCAGGTTCCGTTCAGGCAAACCATACACATTAAAAACCGCCGTTTTTTTTCCAAAATATGCAAGATTTCCAATCCAGTATAACATGTCCAGCCAATGGTTTGCCTTAGGGAACCGCGACAGGGAGTTCGTATCAACAGAAACATGAACCAGGGCTGGCCGCTGGATATGGTGAATAGTTACGAAAAAAATTAATATTTGTTTTCATGTAACTATTCACCACATACGGAATATGGCTATTCAAAGGCACTGGATTCCGGCTTTCGCCGGAATGACGGAAAAGATCAACAATTTTCTGTAACCGTCACCCCGGACCAGATCCGGGGTCCAGGTCTTCTTGATCGAACATGGTGAATAGTTACGTTTTCATTCTACCTGTTTTTCAGCCCTGTTTTTTCCAGGGAGATTGTGATGCCGTCATTGTTAGCCGGATCAGGAACCCCGGCTCAAGATTATGCCATGGGCAAGCCCCGCTCCTTCTCCGTTTTTGACGGATTTATCTACGGTATCTATGCCAACTCCATAGTCATCGCAGCGGCATTGACCTACTCCCTGACCTGGCCCTGGAACGATGCCAACATCCCCTTAGGCATACTTATGGTCTGTCTGGCCTTTATCCCCATGTTCACGGTCTACGCCATGCTTACCGCGCTTATGCCCAGAGCAGGCGGAGAATACGTCTGGAAGGCGCGCGCCTTCGGGGGATTCTGGGCCTGTGTATTTATTTTCACGCCTCTGGTACTGGGTCCCTGGTTCTACATGGCCTCCAATGTAGCGCCGGGATCTGCCATGGTAGTGGCTCCGCTTTTGATCAGTCTGGCCGGCCTCTTGGACATGCCGATTTTAGTAGACCTGGCCATCCGGGTTTCCACCCCTGCCGGGACCTGGTGGTTCTATGTGTTCTACGTCAGCTTCGCTGCCGGCGTGATGCTTTTGGGCATGCGTTTTTACGCCGGGTTTCAACGATGGAGTTTTTTTGTGGGAATAATAGCCCTGGGCAGCTGGACAGTGATGCTCCTGGCCACTGGCAGCACTGAGTTCCAGATATCCTTCAGCGATTTTATCCAGAGAACATTGCACTGGGGGGACGGAGAGGCGTACCAGCGTATTCTGGACGCGGCCGGGGAAGATGGTTTTTCCGCTGTTCCTCTGGCCGAAACCAGTGTCAAATCGAGCTTTCTCATCGGTCCGGTTTTGGCCTATACCTTCATGTACATAGCCTGGACCGGAACCCTCGTGGGTGAAATTCGCGGGATTCACAAGCTCAAGCATTCCTCCGCCATCTTCCTGGGCGGCAACATCTTCTCCATGATCCTCTGCGCGGGGTTCATGTGGCTGCTTATTTCCAGAGTCGGCAACGAGTTTTTCACTTCCGCCAATTTTCTTTGGGCCACAGGCGGCGAACACATTCCAGTCCCACCGCACTACGGCCTCTACCTGATGGCCTTGTCCCAAAGCCCCTGGTTCTGGCTATGGATTGCAATCGGTCTGAACGCCTGGTTCTGGATCTGGCCCACTAATAACATGGTCATGTCCACCCGGATTATGATGGCCATGTCCAACGACCGGGTCCTTCCGGCCCAGGTTGGAGCCCTTTCCAGATTTCTGGGGACTCCCGTGACAGCGGTGCTGATCTGCTATATTGGAGCGCTGCTGCTTGGCTGGCTTTATTTTTTCACCGGCTTTTCCCGGCTGACCCTGAACATGCCTTTCATGACCTCCATAGCCTTTGCCGCCACCACCCTGGCCGGCACCCTGTTTCCGTTCCTCAAGAATACCCGGTCGGTCTATGAGAATTCACCCATATCCCGGCATACCCTGCTGGGAATTCCCCTGATCAGTGTGGCAGGGGTACTGGGCCTGGCCTATTTCGCGGTCATGTTCTATCTGTACATCACCGACGACCGTTACGGTACCAATGATCCGTTGTCGGCCTGGTTCATCATCGGATCAGTCACTTTAAGCGCGCTGGTTTATCTCTGGTATAAATCCAGGCGGCGCAGACAAGGTATGGATATCGAGGTCACGCATCTGGAAATACCTGTAAAAATAGACGGCGGCGGGAAGGATTCGCCAATTTAATAAAAATTCACCCCCGAGACGGCACATGCAAACAATCTTATTCGCCACCGGCATCCGCGGCTCAGAGCGGTGCTGGAAAAAACTGGTCAACGCAGGTTCTTTCTATGGGGTCCAAACCATCATTCTGGGCGGAGACCTGGTCGGGGGGAAGATCTTTTTGATTGAGGGCGCTAAGAACGGATACTGGACAGCCGGGTGGGACCAGGAAGATATTCGAACCAGGGATAAGGCGATCATTTCGGAATTGGAATCACGGGCCAGGGATGCCGGGTTCTATCCCCACAGGGTTACTCCTGAGGAGAGCGAAGTCTTGCGGACATCAGCTCAAGCGCGGGACAAATTGCTGCAAAAATTAATCAACTTGTCCGTCTCTTCCTGGTTGAAACAGGCCCGGGAAAAGCTTGCCGGTTCAGGCAGGCGATTACTCGTTGTTTCAGGGGGCGCGGATCCCCCTTATCTGGGTGAACTCTTTCCCGACTCAGATACGGTTATCTGGGCTCAAGACAAGGTGCTGCATCTGGACAACGGCTGTCCGGTGATCAATCAGGGTTTTTCTGAGCCCACTGCCTGGAAGCGGGCATGGGAAATGGAGGAGGATCTCCTTCTGGATGCGCTGGAAAGCCAGATTAGCGAAATAAGCGACGTGTACGGGGCCGTGTTCAATCTGCACGCCCCCCCTTTTGATTCCGGACTGGATGACGTACCGGTCGGTGAAATCCCAAATACCGCCCTCACAGGCCCCCGGTACGCGCCCATGGGCAGTCGGGCCGTGCGCCGGGTGATCGAGAAGTATCAGCCGCTGCTCAGCCTGCATGGGTTGACCCAGGGCAGCAGGCGTCAGACGCACCTCGGGCGGACATTGTGTCTTAACCCAGGAAGCCTTTGCGGGATGGGCATTCTATCCGGCTTTCTAATCAGTCTGGATGCTCAGGGGATCCGCTCGTTCCAGCCGGTCCATGGATAGCAGCGTCCAGGGTCTTGCGGATTTTCAACAGTAATTCATTTACGCGATAAGGCTTGCCGAGAAAACCGGCGGCCCCGAACTTTTCAGGATGCAGGGCTATCTTGTGAGTTCCGTATCCGCTGGCCACGATGACCTTCACCTCCGGCTGCAAGGCCCGCAGCTCTTCCAGGCACCGTTCCCCGCCCATACCGGGCATGCCCAGGTCCATGATTATCAGGCCGATGTCCTGTTGTTTTATCTTGAACAGTTCCAAAGCGCTCTCGCCGCTGGAGGCGTTGAGTACAGTGTAGCCGCATTGGGTGAGATATTCACTGGTTATCTCTAGGATGAGTTCCTCGTCGTCTACCAGCAGGATGGTCTCGCTGCCTCCGGCAGGAATTTTTTCCAGAGACTTTACAAGCGGTGAGGCCTCTTTCACTCTCTCGCCGGACACCGCAGGGAAATACATCTTGAAAGTAGTCCCTTTGCCCGGCTCGGAATAGCAGTTGATGATACCTTTGTGGCTCTTGACAATGCCGTAAACCATGGAAAGCCCCAGACCGGTGCCCTTGCCTACTTCCTTGGTGGTGAAAAAGGGTTCAAAAATACGCTTGCGAACTGCCTGGCTCATGCCTTTGCCCGTATCCGTAACCTTGAGCAGAACATATTCACCCGGCGGCATGTCCAGATATTGCATCCCATAGGTTTGGTCGGCTGAGTAGTTTTCGGTTTCAATAATCAGCCTGCCTCCGGACTCCATGGCGGCCACTGCGTTGGTTGCCAGATTTACCAGAACCTGCTCCAGGTGCAGGGGATCGGCCAGAATACGGTAGAGATCCGGCTCCATCCTTGTTTCCAGAGAGATCATTTTGGGAATGGTTCGCTCCAGCATATTGGCTGTGTCCTGGAGAATCTCATTCAGGTTCACTTCCTGCAGCTTTACCTCGGTCTTGCGACTGAATGTCAACAGCTGACGGACCAGGTCCCCGGCCCGGGCAACACCCCGGTCCACTTCGGCCAGATATTTGTAATCCGGGTCGTCCTCCTTTTTACGCAGCAGCATCTGAATGTTGGCGGACATGACCTGGAGCAGGTTGTTGAAGTCGTGGGTAATTCCGCCGGCCAGAGTGCCCAGGGCTTCCATTTTCTGGGATTGCAGGAGCTGCTCTTCCAGACGGTCCTTTTGTTCTTCCGCGTTTTTCTGGGCCGTGACATCCAGGCAGAAACCCTCAATGCGCTCGATTGTCCCGTGATCGTCGGGGATCGCCCTGGCCCATTCCATGCCCCAGAAGATGGTGCCGTCCTTGCGCCGCAGAGACACTACAAAATTGTCCACCATGCCGTCGCGGGTCAGAATATCTGCGAACTCATGTCTGTCCTGCGGATCAGCGTAGAGTTGGCCGGCGATGTCCGTGACGGAGGAGATCATCTCCTCCGGGGTAGAATATCCGAACATCCTGGCAAAAGACGGACTGACCCGAATAAACCGGCCATCCAAAGTAGATTGGAATATGCCTTCCAGGGCGTTTTCAAAAATAGACCGGTAGTTGCGTTCGCTTTCCTTAAGGGCTTTTTCCGTCTGCTTGCGTTCGGCCACCTCGTTTCGCAGTTGCTTGTTGTTTTCCTCCAGGGCTGTTATCAGAGTCCGCAACCGTGTTGTCATAACGTTAAAAGCACCGGCAAGAATACCGGTTTCATCGCTGGAGGTAATAGGGATATGCGTGGTGAGATCTCCCTGCCGGATCTGATCAGTCCCGGTGATAAGCGCCTTAATGGGAGCGGTGATCCTTCGGGCCAGGATAAGTAAGGGCACGGTGGCCAGAAGCAGGCTGACCAAAGCAAGAATGAGAGTATACACGCCCATTTGCTGGATAGGACCGGCCAGTTCGCTCTCCTGGCCGCTACTGACGATATACCATGACCAGGGGGAGAAATAGGTGTAGGATCCCCAGTATTCCTCACTGTCAAGGATAAATTGAATCTGTCCCTCGTCCCTGTCCCGCATTTCTGTAAACCACCCCCGGGTCCCGAATTTAGTGCCCACCATACTCTGGTCAGGGTGGATGACAACAGTTCCGGAAGGGTCCAGGACAAAAACATGTCCGGTGGAACCGAAGCGAAAATTTTTGAAGGATTCCGCTATTTTGGATTTACCCACTGCCAGCATGCAATTCTCCTGATCTAGAGAACCGCGTCCGCTTTCCCGTTCGCAGAGCGTGACGGCCCGGTCCAGTTGGATACGCAGATTGTCCTGAACGGCCTGAAACATGGCCTCGCGGGAGACCCGATAGGTAATCGACCCCACCAGCAGTGCGGTCAGGATGATCAAAGGGAGGGTGATCAAAAGGATTTTCGGATAGATCTTCATGGTATATGTGGGTTATAGAAGGTTCTTTAATTGTCAGTAAAACCTGACCCGACTCTGTTTCGAAAACTTGCAATTCTCCAGCCGGTTAATTCACATCCTGACACCTGCGTTTTGACCAGTATGGTCATGGATCAAACCAATCCGAAAAAATTTAATAACCAAAAAAACCACAAGCAAAATCCTGTTTAACCAGATTGTATTTATTTAACCACTTTTCTATACACATTACAAGGAAAAAGCCAAACCCAGGCCATCATGGATAATGCTCATCGAACCCTCTTTAAGTTTTCTAAAGGGGAAAGACGTGCACAGGGAAAACTGACCAGCTTTCTTGACAGGCAGATAACAATAAAGATAACTTATCAGGCAGGATTTATTTATTTTTAATCATTAAAATAAGCGCTTATCGCAACAGCCTGCTTTCCCGATATATCAGCCTGCTGAAAAAGTCCTTACTCAACAGGCTGATATATCTGTGTTCAACACTTATCCCGATCCAAGATCAGCATAATTTGTAAAAGCACAGACCTTAAGAGACTGAAAAACAGGGCCTCGATCCTGTATAGAAGCCTGAAGCGAAAGGATAAGAGGGCAGTTACTGGTTTGCCCGCCCCTTTAAATATTTTCACTGGATAAAATCATGAATCTACAACCGTTCCTTTGCTTTCCTCCTTCCCTGACTGCTGAAATTTCAAAGCGTTTGCATATCTGTGCTGCTGCACTCATTCTTCTGTTCATTATATCAGCATGCGGAGGCGGCGACGGACAGGAAAACGAATCCCGTTATTTTGAAAATGGACAGGCTGTCCCGACCGCTTCAGGCACATACTGGGTTCTGGACCTGGCCGGCACCTGGATGGAGATGGGCCGACAGTATGGAGGCTTGATGGGGCCTGAACTGCGCCGGTTTCATGAGGAACTGACCACAGATCTGCTGGAACGCGGTTTTCCTGAACAGGAAATGGTGACCACCTGGGATGCTGTTCAGGAGCTGTATTCTTGGCAGCTTCAGGACCTGCTCCTGGGAATCAGCCAGACTTCGGGTTTGTCTCTTGAACAGACCCTGACACTTAATTTCGGCATGATGTATCTGGCTCAGGCTGTACTTGGGGGAGAACCGCCTGCTGCCTGCAGCGGCATCGCTGTCTGGGATGGCTACACAGAGGATGGAGGTCTTATTTTCGGCCGCAACTGGGACATCAGCAGGGAAGCCATGAGCCGGTATATGCGCTATCTGGCCGTGGCCGTCTTTCATCCGGATCAGGGGTACCCCTTTGCCAACATCCACCCCCTGGGCAATGTTTACCTGGAAACCGGAATGAACAGCCAAGGTCTCTTCATTGAGCTCAATAACGGTGAATATTCTGATCCTGAATATTATGAAGACCGGGAGGACACCACATCCATCCTGGTCCGGGCGCTCAACCAGAGCGCAAATGTCGAAGAAGCCGTGGATATGCTCAAAAATATACCCGCGGATATTTCATATATTCTGCAGATAGCTGATGAGACCCATGCCGTGTCCCTGGAGCGCCCCACTTTTGACGCCAGGGTCCGCCAGCCTGACGATAATGGACTGGTCATCGCCTATAACAGCTTTGTCCCGCCTTATCCTGCTCATTGGGAAGGCAGGGTAAATCCGCCCAAACCTGTGGAGATTGATCCGCGCTATGAAAACATGCTTGAACTGGCCCGGTCTCCAACCTACAAAGGACAGTTCACGCCCTGGTCCATGCAAAAATATCTTGAGGTGCCGGTGGAACAAGGCGGTGCCTTTCATGCCGGAACAGTCCTGCAGGTGGTTGCTGTACCGGCAGATCGAACCATCTGGATACGCGGGTGTGATTACTCAGACTGGGAAATGGTCCACCTGGCCGATTATTTTTACGGCAGTGACCAGTGAAAAGTATTACTTGAACGTAACTATTCACCAAAGCCAGTGGCCAGTCCCCGATTCATGTTTCTGTTGATGCGAACTCCCTGTCGCGGTTCCCTAAGGCAAACCATTAGCTGGGCATGTTATACTGGATTGGAAATCTTGCATATTTTGGAAAAAAATCGGCAGTTTTTAATGTGTATGGTTTGCCTGAAGGGACCCTGCGACGGTCAAACATCGCATCAATGGCGAAACATGAACCGGGGGCCGGCCTTAGACTCAGTGCTGATCATAATATATGGTGAATAAATACACTTGAACAATCATTTCTCTGCTCCAGCCAGCACCTGGCGGACCATGCCCAGCAGTTCCGTAAATTGAAACGGTTTGCTGATAAAGCCTGCTGCTCCGTCCTTTTGCACTTCCTGGTCCAGCTTACCTGTCACATACCCGCTGGCGATGAGCACCCGGACCTCTGGATCAAGACCAACCAGTTCCCGCAGGCATTGACGGCCACCCATGCCGGGCATGCCCAGGTCCATGATGATCAGGTCCACATTGCTGCCCTTTTCGGCATACACGGCCAGGGCCTCTTCCCCGCTGACCGCCTCAAGAACCGAGTACCCGCAAGACTGCAATGCCTCGGCTGTCACCTGCCGGATGTCTGTTTCATCGTCCACCACCAGGATGGTTTCCGTTCCTCCAAAATTTTCCTGGACTTTACACGCCTGATCTTCTCCGGCTGACTCATCCGGATCAGTGGCTGCCGGCCAATAAAGCCTGAATGTGGTGCCCTGGCCCGGATCGCTGTAACAATGCACGCTGCCCCCGTGCCCGGTAATAATTCCATAAACCGTGGCCAGCCCCAGACCAGTACCCTGAC
>JAWOGL010000201.1:0-2886 GCA_046496945.1 Desulfonatronovibrio sp. | reverse complement strand
CCGGAATGACGGGAAAAGGCAACTGTCTGCTTTAACCGTCACCCCGGTCCCGGATCCGTCATCCCGGACTCGATCCGGGACCGGGATGACGGATCCGGGGTCCAGGTTTTCTTATTCAATTTTGCTGAATAGTTACGGATATTGTGAAAAAAGAGAATCAGGTTCTTTTAACGACGATTGATTCAAACGCTGAATGCAACCGCCGCTGAAGTTTCCCGCCTGCAGCTTATCCTTCACCCTTGCGAATGGGGGTAATCCGGACTTCCACTCTTCGGTTGACAGCATCCTCTGATGAAATGGGCTGACTTTCACCGTAGCCCACAGCACTGATTCTTCTGGGATTCACATTATGCTGGATCAGGGCGTTTTTGACGGCTTCGGCCCGTCTTTCAGAAAGCCGCTGATTGTATTCTTCCGGACCTGTCTGGTCGGTATGGCCTTCCACCCTGAGCATGGTGTGAGGATATTTGTTGAACACCTCGGCCGCCCGGGCGATTTCTCTCATGCCGCCGGGCTTGATGGTGGCAGAGTCAAAATCAAACATGAGTTCTGACCTGAACGTGGCGACCAGTACATCCTGCTGCCGCTGGACGCTGGCGGCTTCGGAAGTTGCAACTGTATTCTGCAGTTCCTGTTCCTGGCTATCCATATAAGCGCCGATGCGGTTTCCGGCAATGCCGCCGAGAGCCGCGCCGATGCCGGCACCGATCAGTGTACCTTCAGTATCTCCGCCGATGACCTGGCCCAGAATGGCGCCAACGCCTGCTCCCGCCGCTGCACCTCCGGCAGTGCCTTTTTGTTGCCTTGACATTCCGGCACATCCCATCAGGGCGACCACGAGCATTAAAGTCAGCAGGATTTTTATTGGTTTTTTCATTTTCGATCTCCATTGGTAATACTGTTTGTTCATCAATCCCTGAGCCCGCTGCAATGTGTTGAGCCGAGGATTTATAGCTAATAAACGATTGCCATTTTTTAATCAGTCCGAAGTTCTACTATAAGGCCTGAAATCGATCCTGACAAGGGCCTGACTGTCAGGGAGCTGGACATTCCGGACAGATTATGTGCTTTCTAACCCGCTGATAAGCCTGCCTTGCCTGAGTGTTGGCAAGGGTATTGATCTCCTGTCTTTCCACAAACATAATGGCATCGCATGGACACATGGCCACGCAGGCCGGTCCCAGGTTGCCCCGGGAAACGCAGAGATCGCATTTGGTCACCGGATTGTCCTGGCCGGTGCATATCATGGCTACATAAGGACAGGCCAGCAGGCAGTCCCTGGAATCACAGGTACGGCAAAGGCTCTCATCCAATCTTACAATGCCGCTGTCGTCTTTATAGACAGCATTTTTTCTGCATACCCTCATGCATTTAGGTTCATCGCAATGCTGGCAGTACAGGGGTACATGCAGGCCGTAGCTGGTTCTGGACATTATTATCCTGGGAAACTGATAAATAAATTTGCACACTGTTTCGCATGTGCCGCATCCAATGCATTTGCTGTAGTCGATAAATAGTGTTTTCATGTTTCTGATCCGCCTGTTATCTGAGATCCTGTCTCTGAATTATTTCCTCTTTGTATTCATCCAGGCGGTTCTGAGCGTTGAGAGTTATCCACTCATCAAGGGATTTGGCTGCCTTGAGACCGCTGAAAACCGCGTTGCCGATCCTGCTTGGTCCGGTAAGAGCGTCTCCAGCAACGAATACTGATTCCATGCTGGTCATCTGAAGCCACCGGACCTGTCCTTTGCGCACATTTTCCAGTCCCAGATCATGGGCAAAAGGCGGAGTGGCTATCTCACCTATGGCGGTTATTATCAAATCCGCTTCCAGATGGATCAGTTCACCGTCACAAACCAGGGACCTGCAGCGTCCGGATTCATCCGGGCCGGCAAGCCTGCACCGGGCGAGTTCAAGTCCTTGAACACGCTCATCCCCGGTAATTCTTACCGGAGAAACCAGTTCCATGCATTCTGCCCCGGTTTTTTCCAGCAGGTTCATCTCCAGGGTCCCGCATGGAGCCTCTTTTTTGGTCCGACGGTAAATAAGGGTAACGTTTTCAGCACCTCCGGCCAGGGCCTCATGTACTACGTCAACAGCAGTAAATCCCGCCCCGATCACAGCTATTTTTTTCCCTTTGATTTCCGGAACTTTCATCCTGTCCACATTATATCTGGCAGCCCGGACCGGAAACAGGAACTCCAGGCCTGAATATACACCGGGCAGGTGTGAACCTGGAATGTTCAGTCTTCTGGATTGCCATGTACCCGTGCAGATCAGGACAGCGTCATTATCCTCAACTCTTCCGCCCAGACTTTTGTAAGTATATACGAAATCGTCTCCCGCCTCCTGATTCATGGGTTCGGAACCGCAGATCTTGGTTTGAAGGAGGAATTTTACATTGTATTCGTTTTTCAGCCGGTTAACAGCTGACTCGATACCGGCTTGGGGAATCCTGTGCCCGGGGATACCAAATACCATCAGACCGCCCGCACTGGGAAGTTTGTCGTATACCTCGACCTGGTAGCCCTTGCAGGCCAGATAACCGGTGGCGGCCAGCCCTGATGGTCCGGCGCCGATAATGGCTACCTTGCGTCCGTTTTTTGCGGGGGGAGATTCGCAGAGGAAAGTAAAATCCATGACTGATAATTATCCTTGCGGGTTTGAGTTAAAAACCTGGGGTCTGCTCTGTAAAATCAAATAAGAAGAACAGGATACCTGCCTTCGCCGGAATGATAAAATAAGGTTCATCCGGTTGGAGCGTACTTTGGTAAATTGAACTATCCCTTTCTCATAAAGAATAAGAATATCTCACGCCCGGCCTAAGAAGGCCTAGAGCCACCGAGCAAGGCAGGAGTAAGAGTTTCAATATCCATATCCACTGAG
>JAWOGL010000189.1:0-5883 GCA_046496945.1 Desulfonatronovibrio sp. | reverse complement strand
TTGTTGCATTAAATCATAAGCATCTATGGAAAAAAATACAAGGGATAAGCGGCTGTTAAAAAATTTGCTTGACATTTAGAAGATGATATTGAAAATCAGTGCTTCAATCATTTTTTCAGATTTCTGATAATTTCTGTAACTATTCAGCAAGATCGAATAAGAAAACCTGGACCCTGGATCTGGTCCGGGGTCCAGGTTAAAGCAGGCAGTTGCCTTATTCCGTCATTCCGGCGAAAGCCGGAATCCAGGGTGGTTGAATGGACATATGCCGTATGTGGTGAATAGTTACAATTTCTGTAACTATTCACCACAGGCAGGAGCGGGATTTAAGTTCAGCCCCTGATCATAAGTATATGGCTAATTAGTTTTCATCCGGAAACGGTTCTTTTTCCTTTTGGCGACGTCAAACTGCACAATTATTTGTCAACGTATTAAGATACGCCTCCTCATAATTGCTTGATTTCCTTGCCAAAAGAAAAAACTCCTCGTTTCCGGAAAGAAAACCGACAGTTTCAGCATCCTGAAAGAAAAACTTTCCGGATGGAAACTAATTAATATTAATATTTTTGAATATGAGGAATATATGAAACGTTCGATTTGTCTGCGGCATATGGCAGTCAACCAGAAAGGGGTTATCAGAATTGTAGGCGGGCACGGAGAGATGGGAAGAAGAATCAGGGATATGGGTCTGGTCCCCGGAGTTGAGGTCAAGGTAGTTGGGCGTGCCCCGCTCAATGATCCTGTGGCTCTCAGATTGAGGGACTTTACCCTGACACTGCGAAATAATGAAGCAGATTATATTTATGTCGAGGTTGATGATGAAAAACAATAAGCAGAAGATAACCATCGCCCTGACAGGCAATCCCAACTCCGGCAAGACCACTCTCTTCAACACTTTGACCGGCTCCAGACAGCATGTAGGCAATTACCCCGGAATCACCGTTGAAAAAAAGGAAGGGTTTGTTGAAAGACCGGAGCACATGCTGCATTTTGTGGATCTTCCCGGGACTTACTCCCTGACTGCTTATTCCCAGGAAGAACTTGTGGCCAGAAATTATATGGTCCGGGAAAATCCTGATCTGGTAGTGGATGTGGTTAACGCGGCCTCGCTGGAAAGGAATCTTTTTCTGGCCGTTCAGATACTGGAGCTTGGCGCCCCCCTGATTCTGGCCTTAAACATGATGGATGAGGTCAGGAAAAAAGGCATAACCCTGGACACCGATCTCCTGGAGCAGAGAATGGGCTGCCGGGTGGTTGAGACAGTGGCCAGAGTGGGCAAAGGGAAACAGGAACTCATTGAATCCATTATCAGCCTTAATAATCAGAAACAGGATTTTAAGGCCCCGCTGGAAATATCCTATGGTCCTGATCTGGATCCGGTGCTTAAGGAAATGGAGGATCTGATCCGGGATAACAGCTTTTTAACGGATATTTATCCTGCCAGATGGATCGCCCTGAAATATCTGGAACAGGACGAGGAAATCGTTGCAGAAGGCACCAGGAAATATCCTGATATTTCAGAAAGATTAAAAAGCGCGTCAGAAAGCGTGGCCGAGCATTGTCTGAAAACCATGAAAACATATCCCGAGGCAATTATTGCTGATTACAGGTACGGGTTTATCTCTTCCCTGTTAAAGGATGTGGTGACCAGGGATGAGCAGCGCCAGCGTATTGAAATGTCGGATCAGGTGGATAAGTTTCTGACCCACAGACTTCTGGGACCTGCTTTTATGGTCTTTGTTCTCTACATGGTCTACAGCCTGACTTTTCTGGTGGGCGACATTCCCCTGGGGCTGATAGAAGACTTCTTTGGCTGGCTTGGTGACTCAGTCAGGGCTATTATGCCTGACGGCCTGCTGCAGTCTCTCATCACTTCGGGAATGATTGACGGAGTAGGAGCGGTGCTGAGTTTTGTTCCTCTTTTGATGATCATATTTTTCTGCATAGCCTTTCTGGAGGACTCCGGATACATGGCCAGGGTAGCCTATATGCTGGACCGCGTGTTCAGATACTTCGGGCTGCACGGCTGCTCCATCATGCCTTTTATTGTTTCCGGAGGGATTGCCGGAGGGTGCGCAGTCCCTGGTATCATGGCCGCCAGGACTCTCAGAAGCCCCAGGGAAAAACTGGCCACCATTCTGACAGCACCTTTTATGACCTGCGGAGCCAAGCTGCCTGTTTTTCTGCTTCTGGCAGGTATTTTTTTCCCGGCAAATCAGGCTTTGGCACTTTTTATGATCACTTTTCTGGCCTGGGGAACAGCTCTTCTTATTTCCAAACTTCTGCGTTCGACGATTATAAGAGGACCGGCCACTCCTTTTGTCATGGAACTTCCGCCTTACCGGATACCCACCCTGCAGGGGCTTTTGATTCATACGTGGGAGCGGACCTGGCAGTATATAAAAAAGGCCGGGACAATTATTCTGGCCATATCCATTTTGATCTGGGCAGCCATGACCTTTCCGCAGCTGCCTGATGAATACCAGGACCGGAGCGGAACCAAGGCCGCATCTATGAGTGAAGCCCAAATTTCAGGAGAAGCCGCCTCACAGGAAAGCCCGGATGAAAATTTATCCGGAACCAGGCAAAGTGAATTTGCCGGGGCGCAAAGCCAGCTAGCCTATTCTTTTGCGGGAAGGATAGGATCGTTTCTGGAACCGGTCACCAGCTGGGCCGGGTTTGACAGGAAAATAAACATTTCTCTTGTGGGAGGCTTCGCTGCCAAGGAAGTGATTATTTCCACTCTGGGGACTGCTTATTCCCTGGGGGCAGCGGACGAAGAAGCCTCATCCCTTTCCGGTCATATCAGACAGGATCCAGACTGGGACGCCAAGAGAGCCATAAGCCTGATCATTTTCGTGCTGCTTTACGCGCCCTGTTTTGTGGCGGTTGTGGCTATTGCCAGAGAGTCAGGATCATGGAAATGGGCCGGATTTTCCATGGTTTTTAATACCTTATTTGCCTTTGCGTTTTCAACCCTCACTTATCAAACCCTTAAACTTTTTATCTGATTATGAATCTGGAACAAAAAACAGAAGAACAGCCCATAAGTCATTTTCCCAGCGGCAGTACAGTCAGAGTTGTCAGTCTGGACGCGGGAAAGTGTGCTTTTTCAAGGCTTTGCGCCATGGGCCTGGTACCCGGGACCCTGGTACAGGTCTTTAAAAACGGTCAAGGTCCGGTCAGATTGAAATTCAGGGACACAGAACTTGTTCTAGGCAGAAATTTTGCGGAAAAAATTATTGCCAGATTAACACATGAAAATGATTGAGAATATAATAATAATTCTACTGGTGGGATTTTCCCTGATTTTTGTTCTAAGAAAATTTTACCGCTCATACAAAAAGATTGCCGGAGGCCGTGTATGTGGATGCGAGGATTGTAAAGACAAAAATTCAGGTTGTCCGCAGAATCCAGCCGACTGCACCGGCAAGTGTCCGGGATCGGATGATTTTTTCAAGAATTGAAAGGCGGCCACGCGAAAATCTTTTCCCGGCTTAGTCCTTTGTGTCCGCCTGCGAAAAACCAGCAGTAGGGGAAGCAAATTTCTCAATCATTGTAAAAACTACATCAATGACAACTGGCTGATGAATTTTCGCGACAGCTTCAAGGATGCGAAAACGGTAAGAATCCATAATATTGATTGTCAAAGGTTCATGATCTTCAGGCAGCAAAACATGGACAAGTATGTAAGGTACTCGTCCCGGCTGAGTTATTCGCACGTAAACTTCTCTGGCTGCGAGGTTGGCGAGCACAGAGCGGATGGCCGCTTCAACCGGCTGTCGGACCTTCGGCGGTGGAGCCCTGTTCAAGAGCGCCATGCCGGCGCTCCAAGCCATCCGGACGGGAATGCCAATCGAAATACAAACAACAAGGCTCACAAGAACCGGATCGACATAGCCGAGCAGGTGCGTCCAATCCGTTCCCTCAAGTATCCAGACTAAGCAGAACGCCAACAGGACAGTGATGGATATGGCGCTATTGACGGTCCAGTTCTGAATGTCAGCCTGAACCAGCGGACTCGCGCCTTTTCGCTGAGAACGCAGAAGAAGTAAGACGACAACACAAATGAGACTGGCTAAACCTGAATAAATGACTGCGGGACCGGCTATAATATCGCGCCCGCCTTTGAAGATTGTGACAAGCGAATCAAACAGGGCAAATAAGGATACCCCGAGAATCAACAGCCCTTTGAAGGCATTGATAAAGGCTTCAAAATATCCATATCCGAAAGGAAACAAGTCATCATCAGGCCGGGCACTCATCCGCGCTACCCTGATTGTTAGAAGCGCAATCGCAAAGTAACTGACATTGAACAGCCCATCAAGCAGAATGGCGCGGGAGTTGGCCATGAGCGTAAACGCGGTTGCCATCGCGCCAATAACGAGCGCGGCTACTGCCGATAAAATTAAAGCATGTTTTTCCGATTTCATAAAGCAGCTTTCCGGGTGTTAAATTTATTTGCCTGCTAAAAGTCAGACTATTGATGTATCTTAAAATTAGTGACTTCAGGTCGGACCCTATCAGACTGTTGAAAAAGTCCTTACCCAGCAGACTGTTCAAAAATTCCAAGCGACAGTCCGGCACCCACTTGCGCAGGTATTGTCCCGGCATAGGTCTTAAGTCACGTCCCAAGTGGGTGCCGGATAAAAAAGCAAAAAAAGTTCAAGATCAAAGTTTACCCCGTGAAACCTTCTTTTGTTTCACTGGGGCGTATTTAGGATACGTAAGAGTTTGAATTTTTTGTGGCGACGCAGCAATTGGGAGATTTTCAACAGTCTGCTATGACTTATCCTGGTTTGTCATGGGATGTCTCCATCATTTTTGACCAGCCGACGGTTTTTTCACATCAGTATCTGTTCCTTCCTGTCCACTAATTGTCAGTGATGCGCTGGTGATGCCGACAATGGTTCCGGCACTGTTGCGCAGCGGTTCAACAGTAATGTTGAGCAGCATTGATTTGCCTTGATAAGTGAGCGGCAAATTTTCACGTGTGCCCTGACCGTTTTCCAGCACCCGCATCTTTATTTCAGCCAGCTGTGATGCTTCCTGTTCAGGAAAAAGGTCGGCGTCGGTCTTGCCTATGATCTGTTTGGCTGAAAAGAGGAGTTCGGCATTATGTATCCAGGTATACCGCAGTTCTGTATCCTGGTTGGAAAGAACAATGAGAGAGGCATTGAGCGCAATTTGCAGCCGCTGCTTTTCCCGGTGCAGATCATCCTGCAGTTTGCGTGACTCTGTAATGTTCACAAAAGTGAGCACTGCCCCCTCAATCACGTTGTCCAGGGTGCGGTAGGGCAGGATGCGCATGGTGTACCATTGATCATCTATGGTCTGAACCTCATTTTCCCTGAGGACCAGGGTGTCCATAACTGTCTGAATGTCCTGCACCAGATGGTCGTAATTCACCAGGTTGGAAACTATATGTCCCACAGGACGTCCCACATCGCTCTGGATCAGGTTGATGATTTTGGTGGCAAAAGGAGTGAAGCGCAGGATACGCAGTTCTTGATCCACGAACACTGTGGCTATTCCGGTTCCGGCAAGGAGATTGTTCATATCATTATTGGCCCTGGCCAGGTCTGCCACCTTAGTTTGCAGTTCAGAATTGACCGTGGCTAGTTCCTCATTAGTAGATTGCAGCTCCTCTTTGGAAGTCTCCAGTTCCTCATTGGTTGATTGCAATTCTTCGTTAATGGACTGCATTTCTTCATTATAAGACTTCAATTCTTCATTGGAAGTCTTCAATTCCTCGTTGGTGGCCTGGAGGTATTCCTCCTTGTCCCGCAATTCCTGCCTGAGTTCAGTAATGCGCTTTTTAGCGTCCGCATTCCCCTCGCTGGTATCAGTTCCTTTGTTTTTAACCTTTGTTTTTGGTTTTCT
>JAWOGL010000159.1:0-5120 GCA_046496945.1 Desulfonatronovibrio sp. | reverse complement strand
AATTCCCCAGGGGGAAAATATTTGGTTCATCCGGTTAAAGCATACTTTGACTGTATAGAATCTTGAAAAATTTAAACCGCCCGTTCGCATACTCTCTCAAGGCGCAAGGGTCACCAAGGTAAAAATTAACAAACCAGGGTAGTCTTATTTGATCTCACCCGGACAGCGAGCTCAAACAAGCCATACTGCTTTGTCAAAACCTGCCATCACTGCGTGATAGTTGAAACTGTAATGATCACTATACCAATGTACTTTTTCTGGGGAGGGCCGAGCACCGGCTCAGCTGCAAGATGCCAAGCCGGGGCTTGGAATTCCCCAGGGGAAAATTTTTGCTTCATCCGGTTAAAGCATACTTCGACTGTATAGAATCTTGAAAAATTTAAACCGCCCGTTCGCATACTCTCTCAAGGCGCAAGGGTCGCCAAGGGAAGAATTAACAAACCCGGGTAGTCTTATTTGATCTCACCCGGACTGCGAGCTCAAATAAGCCATACTGCTTTGTCAAAACCTGCCATCACTGCGTGATAGTTGAAACTGTAATGATCACTATACCAATGTATTTTTTCTGGGGAGTGCTGAGCACCGGCTCAGCTGCAAGATGCCAAGCTGGGGCTTGGAATTCCCCAGGGGGAAAATATTGTAACTATTCACCACCTACAGAATATGGCTATTCAGCAGCACTGGATTCCGGCTTTCGCCGGAATGACGGAAAAGAGTAACGGCCGGCTTTAACCGTCACCCCGGTCCCGGATCGAGTCCGGGATGACGGATCCGGGGTCCAGGTCTTCTTGTTCGATCTTGGTGAATAGATACAAAACATTTCACAATGACTTATATACTAACCCCTGGCACTGGCATCCAATTTCATGTTCCTTTTCATTTGTATCTCATTGAAACCCAGCCTGCTAATCCTCTCCAGCCAGGCTGATTTCCACTACCAGATCTCCGTCAGCACAGGAAAAAGGCACAGAAAGTATAGGCGCGTCAGGAATATGGTTCAGCTCTTCACCCTTGCCCATGATAATTCTGGGGGTACCGGCACTGAAGCTCATTCCCGATTCTGAGAGCACGCTGCGGGCCTGCCCGGAAATCATGTTGGTCAGTTCGCCCACCGCGTCCGCGATTTCCTCATTTATCTCAGTATAATCCTCATAAAGCATATTATTGACTATGGAAAGCGCGATGCTTTCGCTCAAAGATACTGAAATCACTCCGCTGGCATACCCTTCTATTTCAATACTTCCGGTAATATCTCCAAAGGCTGTACCTTCCCGGTTAAGATAGGGCTTGCCGGGTTCCACCTCAATAGCAGCCATTGTGGAAAGAACGCTTAGCACGCCGCTTAGAATGGGATTTATAAATTGGACAGTGTATTGCTCGGACATGAGCCTGGGTATATTGTATCAGGTTAACAGATGTTCAACAATGTGAGGATACTATAAAAAATAGAATGTTCGCTGCTAGACAAGCAGCTTGGATATCTCTGCGAGAGTTTTTTCGTGAGACCTGTAAATACCAGCCACAACATTTCTGGTCAATCCCAGCAGTTCCCACATTTCATCCTCCATGCCCGGCAGGACATACGAGCCTCTGGAGGCAATGGCAAAGGCGTTGGCCATATTGTCGGCAAGCTGAATAATGGCGGCTTCTTTAGTTCGTTTGGTTTTGCCGGGGGAATGGTGAGCGCTGACCAGGTCAACCAGCTTTTCCGGACACCCCCATTCATTCAACAGCTTTTCTCCTACCTGGGCATGGTTATACCCGAGGATCACTTCTTCGGCTTCCACCAGGGGAACCATACTGCCTCTGGCATAAAGCAGAAACTGGACAGATGCCTGAGGCAGGTTTTTTAAAAGCAGCAGACGCCCCACATCGTGGAGCAGCCCGGCAGTAAAAAACTGTTCTCCTTCCAAGCCGATCTCTCTGGCCAGTTCCTGGGAAAAAATAGCGCAGCTGATGGAATGTCTCCAGAAGGTGGACACATCAATCAAATCAGGCGGAATATCCTTGAACATGGGCATGGCGGTTATGCCCAGGGCCAGACTGGAAACCCCTTCCACTCCTATTCTGGCCACAGCCCGTTCAATGCTGTCAACATTTTCGTAAGCCCGGTACAAAGGGCTGTTGACCAGGCGCATGAGCTTGGCTACCAGATTCACATCCAGGCGAACCACCTCAGCCACATGCTTTGCTGAACTGTCCGGATTCTTGAGAATATCCTGAAGTTTGAAATAGGTGTCAGGAACTGAAATCAGCTCCATTTCATGATTCACTATATCTTCCAGACCACCTTCACCCTTGAAAAAAAGATCGCGCTTTGACTGATGAATATTGGCGCGCAGTTCCTGATCACAAGGCAGGAACCAGTCTTCTTTCAAAAGAAGTTTATCAAAGGTCATCTGCAGGGTTTCGGCATACAACTGGTTGAAAACCGGGCTTTCGGGATTAACATAATAAAAGAACTGATGGACATATTCCTCACATCGCCTGGCCAGATCCTGTTTATATTGTTCGGGATCCTGGTAAGCAATCTTTACTGAACCCACGCCAAGATCCGCCAGCCATTCGATATGATCCGGGGACAGGAGCGATCCTTTGGCCAGGAAAACACTTCCATCCGCTCCAGGCACATCCCTGTAAAGTTCCATTCCCGGCTGGAGATGTTCGACACAAACTCTTTTCACCCTTGAGCCTCCATGATTCTGATACTAGCCATCAGCCTTTAACATCTGACTGATATCCGCAAGCAACAATTACTTCCCAAAACTAAATCCGGCTGAACCCGTAACCAAATGCTCGCCAAAGAGTTCACCAGGAGCACATTCTGCTTGCCTTTTCCACTCCCAAGAGCAGCATTATTCAGTTTTCTGATATACAATGCCGCCTGGTTTTCTAATGGGATTAAAGACCCTGGTAACACTGTGCAATGATTCTGAATGCCCCATGACCAGAAAACCTTTGGGAATCAGATTGTCGTAAAACGAGTTGACCACTTTTTTCTTCATGGCCTCATCAAAATATATAATTACATTGCGGCAGAAGACTATCTCGGACCTGGGAATCCTTTTAATTGCCGCGCTGTCATTAAGGTTGAGTTTTTCAAACTTGATAATTTTTTGAATCTTGGGGTCTATTTTGAAACCACCGGGCTCTTTGCTGAAATAACTTTGGACAACGTCTTTGGGTGTATTTCTCAAAGAATGTTCATTGTAAAGCCCCTGCCTGGCTTTCTCGAGCATGGTGGAAGATATGTCATTGGCGGTTATGCGGATGTTCCAGCTGATAATGGAAGTTTTGAGAATTTCATGAAGCATTATGCCAAGGGTATAAGCTTCTTCTCCGGACGAACACCCGGCTGACCAGATATGCAGTCTTTTCCTGCCCATGGTCTTTAATTTTTCCAGCAGGGGAATAAGCACATAGACCCGGAAAACCCCAAGCTGCTTGGGATCGCGAAAAAAACTGGTTTCATTGGTGGTCATTTTTTCACAGAAATACTCCAGCTCATTTCTCTTATCAGCACCGTAACGAAGATACTGGTAATACTCGGAAAAATTCTTCAAATTCAGCTCATTAAGTCTGCCGCGAAGCCGGTTTTCCAGGAGATACCTGCGCTGTTTAGGAATATCTATCCCGGCGACTTTATAAATTAAATCACGCAGATCATCGAATTCTTTATCCGACAGAGGTGCGGTCTTGCGCAGACTGAGTGATTGTGAGCCGAAAAAAGACATGGATTATTAAATCCTCACTATTTCAGGTTAGCCTTGCAGGAAGAAAAGGCTTGGTTCTCAGTTTTGCTGATGAAAAAGGAGAACAAGGCCTGTGATCCTGATTAAAGGGTTTTCCAATATAAAAATTTATCGTGATCCGGAATATTTATTCCATAAATGGCATCTTTTGTGCCGCAAGCGCAAAGCCCTGGATAAAATACTGGATAATACATATATTTCTATCATGACAAATATTATCGGTCAACAAAGCACAAACTATAAAGACAGCTCAGGAAATTACCTGTCCGCTGTCAGACAATATCCTTTTGTGCTTGTAATTTTTATAAAATCATGTTGTGCTCAACATCTCTCCAGTTTGAGATCCAACTATAATTGTTTTAGAAACCTGACTTCAGCAATTACTATCACCTTGCTGAAGTCATCAAAGAACTAAATTTCAATCTGTTGCAATCACCAGTATGAATACAAGAAAAAAAGAAAAAATACTTCAGATTTTTATTAGAGAAGTTCTGAAAAATAACTCCAGGCAGTCACCGCCTTCTGGATACTTTGATCCGGTAAAAACAATCTGTGAAATCATACTGGAGCAAAGTCAATACTCTCAAGTTCAGTTTGCCAATCAAAAAGGCCAAAACCTCAAAGAAAATACCGAGGCTTCGACCAGCATCCTGAACCGGTGCAGAACTTTTTTTCGGAAAAACACTGCGGACAATCAGGACACCCAACCGTCCACAGCCAGAATTCAGGGACAGCCTTTTCCGGCTCAGATACAGCCGTTTCTCCCGGATTTTCTCATCCGGAAGGCAAGTGAACAGCTCGCAAACCTGCCGGAAGAAGACGGCTTATCTTTTTTTGAAAAAAGTATGCGCGCGTATATCTACAAGCCGATTATTTTTCATCAACTGCTTGATCATTTCCAGTTATGGCTGGAAACGGATGCACTTGGTTCCAAAAATTTTGCCGAGTTTCTCACCTCCAAAAAAATCGACCTCAAAGAAAACACTTTCTATTCCTGGCTGATAAAACAGGATTTCATCAACAAACTGGATTACGGCAATCTGGATCTGGGCTCCAGCGAGAATCTGAAACGCTTTGTGGAAGAGGACAAACTTCTGGGAACCGTCTGTTTCTGCGATTTATCCGGTGATGAGATAAAAGAACATGTCCATTCCTATCTCAAAAGCAAATACAAGACTTCAAAAATCCCGGATATTTTTCTGGATTTATTTTCCGAAAACAAAAAATCTCAAAAATACTTTGGCAAAACTGTAATCATATTCGGCTTTTATGTAATCTTCTTTACCTTTGACAGCCTTGTACAATTCCTGCAAATGAATTGCGCCACCAGTAAAAACGCCAAGGATTTAGGGCAGTGGTCCTCCAAAG
>JAWOGL010000131.1:0-4819 GCA_046496945.1 Desulfonatronovibrio sp. | reverse complement strand
GGGAACCGCGACAGGGAGTTCGTATCAACAGAAACATGAACCGGGGACTGGCCGCTAGCTATGGTGAATAGTTACAAGATTTCAAACAAAAAAATGGAAATTGTCCTAACAGCTTGTTGATTATTCAACCCGGACATGCGCAAAAAAATGAAAAAAATGTATAAAAATTAGGCAATTAACTACAAATAAGGCTCAGATATCTTCTTCAATCAGCTCTATCCTTTTCTGGTGTCTTCCTCCTTCAAAGGAGGCCCCCAGAAAAGCCTGCAGTATACTCCCGGCCAGATCAACACCCACTATCCTCTCTCCTAGACAAAGCACATTTGCGTTGTTGTGCATCCTGGACATTCTGGCCATATACTCATTCAGGCAAAGGGCCGCTCTTATCCCTTTTATCCGGTTGGCTGTGATGGACATGCCGATCCCTGAACCGCAGATCAAAACTCCGGGGCATTGGAGATCCAGCACCTTCCGGCAAAGAGCCCTGGCGTAAACCGGATAATCGCAGCTCTCTTTCCGGGCAGGCCCGACATCAATCAGTTTGTAATCATTTTCTACCTGGTCCATTAAAAATCTTTTTAGATCCATTCCTGCATGATCAGATCCAAATATAATGTTTTCCATATTCATATTCTTCCTCTTAGTCAGACTCCTGGCAACTATTAACTACATATTCTTGTCAACTGGCAGATTTAGGGTCAGTCCTGGGTTTTTAAATATTTCCTTCTGCGTTTTTCCACAAAAATATCGCGTTTGGCCTTTATCTCTTCCAGCAGATAGGAAATCTCTTCCTCTAAAAGGGCAACCTGGCCCAAAGCCAGTTCAATGTCGGGATCTTTTAGATCAAGGGTTTGTTCATTTGCGGAATTTTTTCTTAGAATCTGCTCAGCCAGAGTAATTTTTTCCATATTCAGACGCTTATCCAGCTGTCTTATCTCCCAGAGCCTGAATCTACTCTTTAAGAACCAGCCAGTTTCACTCAGTATGAGCTTCCAGCCTGCCGGAAATAATTCAAATGGCCCCAGCCCCTGAACTTTGGTACTGGGTGTTAAACTCTGATTTCTTATGGTCATAATAATTCTCTTAAAATATCGTATATGTTTACCATATTA
The DNA here is from genome assembly GCA_046496945.1 of Desulfonatronovibrio sp. GTDB lineage: Bacteria > Desulfobacterota > Desulfovibrionia > Desulfovibrionales > Desulfonatronovibrionaceae > Desulfonatronovibrio. The sequence continues at coordinate 3,707 of JAWOGL010000131.1, read as the reverse complement.
TATAATCGACAACTGAATTTAAGGATTGCCCCGGCTTCGTTTTGGCCGTTAATGCGATGTTTGACCGTCATCGGTCCGGTCAGGCAAAAACTGCATATTAGACAGCCCTAAAGCCCGTGCAGATGGACAGTATCTGCTTCCGGAGGAATCTTCAGTTCAAGCTGCTTTTCATCCCATTGCTGCCCGTCCAGCTCCACTGACTTAATCCTGACCAAAGCCCTTTGTTCTTCTGAAAACTGAATGTCAATCCTGGAATAATATGGGAACAGACCTTCATTTTTTCTGGCTGAAAATTCAACCTTCCAACCTCTGCCGCTGACAGAGTTCACTGAGCCGTCCTGGTCCAGAACTATATTTTCAACTTCGTGTTCCCTGAAATAATATTTCCATCCGCCGTCATAAGTCTCAGCCTTATAATAGGCTTCCGGGATAAAATCTTTAAAATCTCCAAGCAGAATCTTTACGGTCTGCTTGAGATCAAAAGGAGTGGGATAACCCAGAATACTGGCTCCCTCACTTCCATCAGGGTGAATGTACATGGTATTTTCGCCTGGAAAGTAAGCCTGCCAGGATTGCTCATCTTCGTGCCACATGGCAATAGTTTGACCAAATCCCGCGCTAAGATCCATGCGGATGGGATAATCCGTATAGCCCCACAGAGAAGACTGGACTCGGTGGCTGCGCCCGGGACTGTCATAACTTATGGAAGCGCTGATCAGAAAAGACTGATCTGGAGCGATTCGTTCCGAGTCCAGTTTGAATTTATTCCAGACTACCTCGGGAGGCCTCTCAACAGGTATCTGCGGCGGGGCGCACCCGAAAAAAAGGGCTGCAGCCAGACCCCAGAGGAAAAGACGGATTAAAAAAGCCATTATGACTCATCCCGGTTTTGCAGCTCAGGATACTTATCCAGAAGTTTTTTAATTTTTTTCTGGATTTCATCCAGGTCGTCAGGGTCCATTTCCAGTGCTGTTTCATATCCACGCAGGGCCTGCTCAGGATTATTCACGGCCAGGGCAATGTCAGCGTAATGCTCCCAGATAATGGGGTCATCAGCAGCAAATTCCACGGCCCGGCTGATCTCTTTCCAGGCTTTTTCATATTCTCCCCGAACATAATAAGTCCAGGCCAGAGAATCCATATAGTAGCCATTGCCTGGATCCAGCTTGAGGGCTCTTTTGATAAGCACCAGGGCTCTGTCCAGATCCCTGTCCTGCTCGGCAAGGGTATAACCTACGTAGTTAAGGGCTTCATGATGATCCTGATCCATGGCCACAATATCTTCCATGGTCTCAAGGGCTTGGTCTTTTTTTCCTTTTTTATCCAGAAGCACGCCTTTTCTGAAATGCAGATCCGTATTTGAAGGCCATTTCTTCAGGCCGGAATCAACTGCTTCCAGCGCCCGGGAGTATTCACCAAGAATCTCCAGAATTACTGACTCAAACAAAACAAACCTGCTCTCGTCCGGATGAATATTACTGCCCTGCCTGGTCAGTTCAAGAGCTTGCCGGTATTGTTTCTGCTCAAAGTGTATTTCAATGCTGAACAACAAAGCCTGCACGTGATAAGGATCGTCTTCCGGAACATATTGAAGATATTCCAGTGCCCTGTCCGGATCAGACCATCCTTCATAGGCAACCAGGGCCATATAAAAAAATACAGTGGGAGGGTAACTGGATCGCCGGGTAATTTTGCTCAGAATATCGTAAGCGTGATCATAAAAACTGTTGTTGATGAACTGCTTGGCGGCATCAAGGTGAAACTGCAGATCATTTGGCCCTTTGTCCAGAAAGCGGCGGGCTTTATCCGGATCGTTTAATTTAAGATTCAGCTCGATAATGCGCAGAATCAGATCAGGGTTGGTTTCGCCAATGCTGTAAAGCTTCTCATAAATTTCCTCAGCCTGAACATAATCCCTTTCCCGTTCGAAAATAAATGCAAGTTCCGCCCATCCCTGAACAAACATGGGCTTTTTATCCACCGCCCTTCTCAAAAACCGGACCGCCTTTTTAATATCTCCCAGTTCATAGCTGGCCCGGCCCATATGGTAGAGCATTTCCGGAGTCTTATCCTCATCCGGCACCTGCTGCAGCAGATCCAGAACCTTGGGATAATCCCCGGTCTCATGATAAAAAGAGGCCAGATCCTGGTAAACATCCGGATGATCCGGAGCTATCCTGCTGAACTGATCTATAACTTCCAGGGCCTTACTTTCATTATTGTCCGCCAGGTAAAGTTCGGCCAGGACAAAGTACACGTCCGGCTCTTCCGGAAAGGCTGAAACCGCCTCTTTCATGGATTTGACGGCCATGTCTCTGTCCCGGCCCCGCCAGTAGGATCTGGCCATGTCTATATACAAATAAGGCTTGGGGCCGGCTTCAACGGCTCTTTCCAATAATGCTGCTGCTTCGAGGAATCTGCCCTGGGAATGCTTATCCTGGGCTTTAAGATAATAATAGGTAACAGTGGCTTCTGAAGACAGTTCCCATTGGTGCGGGGCGGTTGCTGGTTCCTGCTTTGGAGCGCAGCCGGGCGCGGCTGACAGTACCAGAAAAAAAAGAATTAAAAATTTATTTAACATTAATTTTATCGTTTAAGTACCTTGGGAATATTAAACCCGTGCATTTTAACTTTTTCCGGCTGGATCACGGCCTGTTGTTCATCAGGATCATATTCAGAGTATTTAAAAACCCTGACTGCAGCCGGCTTCTTCCAGTTGACAATCCTCCAGGAGAAACCTGTAGACCTGGGTGCCCACTTCCAGGCCGCAGCGGATAAATTCCGGTCCGTAAATTCTCCCGGTTTCCGATCTGAAAGTGTCGCTTATCTTTTCAATAAATTCCATCCCTCTGGGGAACCTGTCTACAATTTCCTGCAGAGACCATTCCTCAAAGCAACAAATCTCCCATAAAGTTGTAATAAAATTATCCGGACCCCACCGAAACTTGTCCGCGTCATAAAGGATGTCGCTTAGCAGCTGCCTGCTCTGGTCCTCAGCCTGGTCAAAGCCTTTAAAAGCTTCATGGTTTCTAACTGCAAAGGCGATATCGCTTCGGTCCTGGTCTGAGACAGGATAATCCGCCAGGATGACCGCAGAAAATTCCGCGCCTTCACGGGCATGGTCTTCATCCTGCCTGCAGATATCATGAAGCAGACCAGCCATCTGTCCTAAAACGCAAAGCCTTTTGGTTTCCAAAGGATTTTTCCAAAGCCTGGTTTCAACCTGGGCCAGGATACCCGCGTCCAGGGCAACCTTTTTGGAGTGTTCAATTCCGTGGCCAAAGCCGTCATTCAAAAAAGGCAATACATCTTCGCGAAGCCGGAGAATCATAGGGTGACTGAAAAAAACCTCTCTGGATCTGGCCAGTTCTGAAGAAAAATGATTGTAAAAGTCCAGATCGCACTGTCCGGCTAAAGTTTTTGCCCTGTTTCTGACCCTGGTCAGACTGTTAATCATTGTCTATCCACTCCCTGGAAAAATCACTGACATTGCCCTGGATATGGACCTTAATCTTTTCCAGGAGTCTTGCTTCGATCTGCCGGACCCTTTCTCTGGTAATTCCGTATTTTTCCCCGATTTCCCGGAGAGTGACCGGTGATTCCGCCAGAAGCCTTTTTTCAATTATGTCCTTTTCCTTTTCATTCAGACTGGGCATAAGTTCTTTTATATTCTTGTTAAGGAGATCCGCTGTTTCCTCCTGTAAAAG
>JAWOGL010000102.1:0-16914 GCA_046496945.1 Desulfonatronovibrio sp. | reverse complement strand
TGAAGGATAATGAATCGAAAAACGGCCGGCATCACTTAAAATGTTTGCTTAGCTTCAGGCTCTGGCCCTGGTAATGGCTTTGGATACCTTCGCCATAGGTAAGTTCCGGAATTTCGTCCTGATTTAAGCCCGGGGTATCCAGAAAAACTATCTGATAGTTGTCCGCGGTGAGGATGCCCGTAATTCTATTGCGGGTAGTCTGCGGACGGTGTGTGACAATAGCCACCTTTTCCCCCACCAGGTGGTTCATCAGGCTTCATTTGCGCGCATTGGGCAGGCCTACCAGAGCCACTGCTCCGAAACGATAATTATCAGTTGAATTTTCCGACAAGGTATTCCTCTTGGGGTTAAATGATCACAGACAAAACATGCGGGTACCCCTGCTGCCTGCCAAAGGACAGGATCCGGGTTCAAAGTTCAAAGTTCAAGGTTCAAAGTTCAAAGTTCAAGGGTCAAGGGTCAAGGTTCAAGGTTCAAGGTTCAAAGTTCAAAGTTCAAGGGTCAAGGGTCAAGGGTCAAGGGTCAAGGGTCAAGTAAGGATAAAATCTCCTCAAATTTTCCTGCTCTGTCAATCTTTAACTGGGGCTACATATTATGCTCTTGAAATATTTTCATATTGTGCTTAACTTAAAATCATGGGCAGGCTTTTAAATTCTCTGGCAGGCTATTGAAAAAAACTGCCGTATTACAATTTTTCTGTAACTATTCAGCACAACTTATGGTTTACCTCAAAACATGGTGAACAGATACATTTTTTGTAACTATTCACCACATACGGAATATGGGTATTCAGCGGCACTGGATTCCGGCTTTCGCCGGAATGACGGAAAAGAGTAATGGCCTGCTTTAACCGTCACCCCGGACCAGATCCGGGGTCCAGGTCTTCTTATTTGATCTTGGTGAATAGCTACCATTTTCTTTCATTTTTAACCCGGAGCAATCATGGAAAAACACAAGGCAAGTCTTCGTAAATTCGTGGCCCCGGAATTTATTTACGGGCCGGAAGCAAGGTTTCTGGCGGGTCATTTCATTTCCAGACTCGGTGTTGGTAAAGTCATGCTGGTTTCTGATCCTGGCGTGGAAAAAGCCGGATGGGTCGAGGATATCTCCAGAGGACTGCATGACGCTGGAATCGCGTATGTTTATTTTGACCAGGTATCACCCAACCCGAGGGATTTTCAGGTCATGCGCGGTGCGGAGAAATATCAGCGGGAGGCCTGTGAGGCTATAGTGGCTGTGGGCGGCGGCAGCCCCATGGACCTGGCCAAAGGGGTCGGCATAGTAGCTTCCAACCGGAAAAGCATTCTGGAGTTTGAAGGTATTGACCAGGTGGAGGTCTCTTCTCCGCCTCTTGTCTGCGTGCCCACTACAGCCGGCAGTTCCGCTGATGTATCCCAGTTCGCCATTATCAACGACACAGAGCGAAATGTTAAAATCGCTATTGTCAGCAAAGCGGTTGTTCCGGACATAGCCCTTATTGACCCGGAAACCACCCTGACCATGGACCCTGAACTGACCGCGGCCACTGCAATGGACGCCCTGACCCATGCCGTTGAAGCTTACGTTTCCAAGGCCTCTTTTTCCATAACCGATGCCCATGCCTTGGAAACAATCAGGCTGGTCAAAGATAATATCCTGGGAGCAGTGCAAAACCCGGATAATATTTTTTACCGGGACAAACTCATGCTGGCCAGCCTTCATGCGGGACTGGCTTTTTCCAACGCCATTCTGGGAGCGGTTCACGCCATGGCCCACAGCCTGGGCGGCCTCATGGACTTTCCACATGGGATATGCAATGCTTTATTATTATCCCATGTGGTTGATTTCAATTTTGACAGTACACCCCAGAAATACACAAATATCGCCAGGACCCTGGGAATTGAGACTGCTGAAATGAACAATGATGAAATCCGGCGCAGCCTGACCAGAGAACTTTATGATCTTCATCACCGGGCCGGTCTGACCAAATCCCTGGGGGAGATGGGCCTGAATAAAAACCTTGTGCCCAAACTGGCTGAAAACGCGGTTAATGATCCCTGCATGCTGACAAATCCAAAGGAAATGAACACTCAAGATGTCCAGAAAATCTTTCTCCACACCATCTGACCGGGACAGGGATCAAAAAACCCTGGAAAAGCTCATCGGGCTTGGCCCCAGGTCCATGCAGAAAAGTTACTACCCTGAACTCAAAGCCAGGCTTGATGAACTGACCAGGTTCAAAACCCTGCTGGACAATACCAACGATCTGATCATCCTTATCAGCGTGGCTTCAGGCAGAATAATCGATGCCAACAAGACCATTGAAAGCCTGTTTGGCCTTGAACCTGTGCGGATAGTCGGGCAGCCTCTGAATTCCTTCATGGATCAGCGCGAAGCTGATATAATTTATGCTTTTTTCAGACAGAAAGATTCCTGCTCGCGCATCATCCAAAGCAGGTTCATAACCCCGGACAACCGGACGATTCCAGTGGAAATAAACTGCAAGCATGTCCGGCTGAAGCCTGATGGATACGGGGTTCTCATTGCCAGGAATATAACTGACCAGGAAAAAGCCAGACACGAAATTGAGCTGCAGCGCGCTTTTTACAGACAGCTCTTTGACAATTCGCCCAAAGCCATGGTTTTGTCCGATGAAAATCTCCTGGTTGTGGATATAAATAAGGCTTTTACCTCATTGTTTGGATATAGATCCCGCGATCTTGCGGGACAAGACATTAATGAGCTGATCATCCCCCGGGAACAAAGACATGAAAAAAAAGAAATTGAGCAGCATGTACAAGACGGCAAACCAGTAAACTTTGAAACCAGACGAATAACCAGGGCGGGACAGATAATTGATGTGGAGGTGCTGTGCGTCCCGGTTACCTTTGACGGTAAGTTTAATGGTTTTTTCAGTATTTTTTCCGACCTCACCGAAAAATTGCGCATGGAACGGGATCTGGCCAGACAGCAGAAACTTGAATCCATCGCTCTGCTGGCAGGGGGCATAGCTCATGACTTTAATAATATCCTGGCCATCATTCTGGCCAACACCTCCCTGGGAAAAACCCTGTCACCAGACAGCCCGCAAATACAGGACAACCTGGATAAAATTGAAAATGCATCCCTGAGGGCCAAGGATCTGACCAGACAGCTTATCACCTTTGCCAAAGGCGGAGAACCGGTCAAAGACACCTTTGATCTCAAAAAACTGTTGCAGGATACAGTGAGTTTTGCCATGAGCGGATCATCATCCCGTATTTCTTTTGACATGGATCATCCTCTAAAACCGGTTTTTGCTGATCAGGGCCAGATTTCCCAGATTATTCAGAATCTGGCCATAAATGCTGATCAGGCCATGCCGGATAAAGGCCTGCTGAAAATTAAGGCCCGAAACATTGTCCTTGATATACAGAATGACTATGCTCTGCCTCCGGGCGACCATGTGCTGGTGAAGTTTGCGGATAACGGCACTGGAATCAGACCTGAAGATATAAACCGCATTTTTGATCCCTATTTTACCACCAAACAGCACGGCAGCGGTTTGGGACTGGCCGTGACCCATTCAATAGTCAAAAAGCACGGAGCTTTCATCAAGGTAGAGTCAACTCCCGGAAAAGGGACAGAGTTCACCATTGTGCTGCAGGCTTCAGACCAGGCTCCAAAACAGGAGTCCACCCATGCCGGGCATAAACCGGTTAACGCCAGGGTACTGCTCATGGACGATGAACCCGACATCCTGGAAGTAACTGCCGAGTATCTTGAAACCATGGGATACAGTGTGGAAAAGGCCCGGGACGGACATGAAGCCATTTCCCTTTACTTGACAGCGCTGAACAATGACCAAACTTTTGATATAGTTGTTTCTGATCTCACCGTGCCGGGAGGAATGGGCGGAAAAGAACTGATCCGTGAGCTTAAAGATATTAATCCGGATCTCAGGGCTATCGTTTCCAGTGGTTATGCAGATGACCCTGTAATTTCGGAACATAAGGCCTATGGTTTTTCAGCCATGATAGTCAAGCCTTACAGTATAGAAGAACTGGACAGACTCATCCGGGAATGTCTGCAAAAATAAAAAATCGTATGGGTTTAATTCCTGGCAGCTGTTCACCGCAGTTTCTGGGCGGCTTTGCGTTCCATGGCTGACTGCAATACTGCAAATGCTTGGTTTCCATCCGGAAACGAGGACCTTCCGGATGGAAACTACTTAATTTTTATTATCAGGAGGATAATATGATCAGAATAAAAATCCAGGGGATGTCATGCCAGCATTGTGTACAGGCCGTTACCAACGCGTTGTCGGACATGGACGGCATCACAAACGTCAAGGTCAGTCTGGAAAACAGTGAAGCGGTTTTTAATTCATCCGAAGAAGCGGACATGGAAAAAATTAAACAGACCATCGAGGAAGCAGGCTATAAAGTAGTGGAATAAATATGTATCCATAACCGGCAAACCTGGAAAAGCCGACTCGCAGAAAACGCCTTCACTGGTTAAGGAATCCACAACTGATTAACCTGCTGAAACACTTTGGCCGGGACAGCCCGCAAAGGCGTGGCAGACAGTCAAAAAACTATCAATACGCTGTGTTTATTGACTTTATGACAGCTTATGGCTACACGGATTAACTTTTGCCGTAAACATAGAACAACAGACAGTAAACCGGAGAATAATATGCAGGATGAAACCCTGGAAGCCCTTAAAGAGATATCAGAAGTGTTCAAGTTTGAACTCTGGCTGCGCTTTTATTTTATTGAGGAAGAAGGTGAGCAGTTAAGGATAAATCTAGATGAAAAAGTGCTGGAAAAAATGAAACAGGAATACGGACATCTGGCGGAACTGGCGTCAGCCCTGAGCAATACCGAATTAAGCCCTGTGGTCTGTCAGAAAGCCATTGTAGAACACTTGATGGACAAGTTTGACGGCAATAAATATGAAATAGGCTATATCCCCAAAATTCTTGACAATGCCGCGTTCAAGGCTGAGATTCAGCTTTTCAACACCTGGGCGCATCTGCACGAAGAACAGCTGGACAGGAATATCCTGGGCTTTGAAAAGTGGAAAGAGCTTTACGATGAATGGAAGCAATCTGAAAGCGCTCAGAAAATCGGACTTTCTCTGAACATGCAGGAAGCTCAGCAAGAGCAGCAGGTCGGATCAAAAAAGACAAACTGAGCCCTGCCTGTTTTCCTGCTTTTTCAAAGAGACAGCATCGGTTACAAAATACCCGGCAGGCTGACGGCTATTTCTTCTTCTGCGCTGCTATGGCTTCTTCAACTGATTTTACCATCTGCGCCGGGTCCAATGCGTCTCCGCGCTCATGCAAAGCCAGGATCAGATTAATCTCTCTCTGGATAAAGGGCTGCTTGATATTAAAATATTTTTTCCACACAGCCACTGCCCTGTCAGCGTCATTTTCCATGGCATGGCTGAGCCCGGTGTACAGCACGGCAAAATGATCGCCCGGTTTAATGGTGGTCAGCTTTTCCCAGGTCTGTCTGGCCTGAGCTAACTGATCAAGTTTCAGCTGACAGTACCCCAGCTTGCGCAGCGCCTCCACATGCCCTGGTTCCTCCTGCAGACAAACGGCAAAAATATCCGCGGCTTCCCTGTACTGCTTTTCTCTTAGCAGCTGATCCGCCCGGCAAACTTCCGGAGACAGGCCTGAACCTTCCTCTTCCATGTCCTGCCCCCGGACATGCCTCATAAAACCCTTGAACAAATCCCTTCGCGAAAACCTGTTTATTTTTTTCTCATGCATGCCGGGGCCTGCTCATTTACTGGTAGCCATTTTATAAACCTCGTGGGGATCAAGTATAAGCACCACGCTTCCATCTCCCATAATGGTGGCCCCGGAAATACCCGGCTGATCCCCCATGTATTCCCCCAAAGACTTGATTACCACTTCCTGTCTCTCCAGAAGGGTGTCAACCACCAGACCCAGTCTGCGGTCTCCCACGATAATTACCACCACAGGCAGGACTTCGCGCTCTTCCTGCTTTTCGGTCAGTTCCAGAAGAACACCCAGATCCGCCAGACCCAGAACCTCGCCTCTCAGGGTAACCGCCTGGCGATTGTTGATTTCACTGAGTTTGGCGGCTTCTATTTTGGTGGTTTCTGATACAGCGTCCAGGGGAATGGCGTAAGTCTGTCCGGCAACCTTGACCATAAGGGCTTCAATAATGGCCAGAGTAAGAGGCAGGGTTATGGAGAACTTGCTTCCCCTGCCCAGTTCTGAACTGACCACCACATTGCCCTTAAGATTTTTGATGTTGTTTTTGACCACATCCATGCCCACTCCCCGGCCGGAGATATCAGTCACTTTTTCAGCCGTGGAAAAGCCGGGTGCAAAAATCAGATCAATGGCTTCCTGATCCTCCATATTCTGAGCTTCTTCCTGGGAGATGAGATTCTTTTCCAGAGCCTTGGCCTTCATTTTTTCCGGATCTATGCCTCTGCCGTCGTCCTCCACTTCTATGACCACTGAATTACCCCGATGGGCCGCCCTGAGCCATACATTTCCGATGGGGTCTTTTCCGGCCTTCTTCCGGTCTTCTTCCGGTTCCAGACCATGGTCAACAGAATTCCTGATCAGATGCACCAGAGGATCGCCTATAAGCTCCACCACGCTCTTGTCCAGTTCAGTCTCTTCGCCCTCGGTAATGAGCTGGACCTTTTTATCGCTTTTGCGGCTCAAATCCCTGACCAGCCGGGGAAACTTATTAAATACAGTCTGGACCGGGACCATGCGGACGTTCATGATGGTTACCTGCAGATCATCAGAAATCCTGGCCATGGAATTGGTGGTTTCGGTAAGCTGCTGGGCAATCTCCAGCACATCATGCCCTTCCTCCAGAGACTTGGAAAGCATGGAAAACCTGTTGCGGTTTATTATCAGCTCGCCAATAAGGTTCATGAGGTCGTCCAGCTTGGAATGATCAACCCTGAGGGTGGAGGCAATAGTGGGCTTGGTCTTATCTTTGTCCTGCTTCTGAGGACTCGTGGGGGAACAGGCTGATTCCGGTTCAGAAGTTTTGGCCCTGGCCTGATCCGGTTCAGATACCGGCTTTTGATCCGCCGGCTCTCCCTCTTGAATAGGGGGCTCGGAGTCAATGTCTGCTGAAAAACCTTCTCTGCCCTGCTCAGGCTCAGCAGTTTCTTCAGGTTTATCATGAGGAGCAGTCTGCTCTGGCTTTTCCCCGACCGCGGCATTTTCAAGCTTTTTGCTGACCATGGATTTAAGTATGCTTATCTCCTGTTTCAGGAGATCAACCATCAAGGAGAAGTCCATGTCTGATTTTCTGGCTTGATCCACCAGATCCGCAGTCCTGCCCGCGTAAGTCTTTAAATCTTCAAACCCCATATATCCGGTGGAATTCTGAACAGTAACCAGGGATCTGTATATGCCGTCGGCAAGCTCTTTGTCAGCGCCTCCTCCCTTGATATTTTCCAGAGCAGATTCCATGTTTTCAAACTGCTGACCTACTGTCTGCTGAAAAATCTGAATATCCTCGGGATCAACCCCTTCAAGTTCGGGATCCTCAACTCCAGTCGGTGCCTGCTCCGCAGATTCCTTAGAATCGGAAATGGCTCCGGCTGTTTTTTTCTGCTCAGCAGCAACCCCTTTCTTTTCCGGCTCTGACTTTCCGGTTTCCGCCGGGCCTGAAAAACGCCTTAACTGATCAAGCATTTCTGAAACATCCGTGGGAGTTACCTCTGCTTTTTCCCTGTCCACTTTATTGAGGATGGACTCCATGGTATCACACAGTCCCAGCAGGGCATCAATAAGGCTCTGGCTTATTTCCAGTTCATTATTCCTGATTCTGTTCAGGATAGTCTCGGCCTCATGAGAAAGAACATTAATTTCCTTAAACCCGATAATCCCGCTGTTGCCTTTGATATTATGAAAACTTCTGAAAAGGTTATCAACAGTATCAGGATCCCGGCCTGTTTCGCTTTCCAGGGTGAGGAGCATGGAGCTTACATCTGCGAGTATCTCCTGGACCTCTTCCATAAAATCATTCAGATGCTCCTGGCTGACCAGACTCAGGCTGTAGCTGTCATCGCCGTTGGCGACAGTTTCCCTGTCCTCTGCTTTGGTTGTTTTTTCCGGCGCAGGCGTCTCTCCCTTATTCTCCAGCAGTTGTTCTATATGTTCGATAATATGAGCAGTATCAACATCTCCTTCACTGCCTTGGGTTTCCAGATTTTCCACCATTTCTCTGAGTGCGTCCGTCGCTTCCAGAATAAGGTCCATGATGGCCGGAGTAACTTTCATCAAACCCTTTCTAAGTTCATCCAGAATGTTTTCACCTTTGTGGGCCAGGGAATTCATTTGCTTGAGCCCCAGAAAACCGGAGGCTCCCTTGAGTGAATGCATAGGTCTGAAAATATCATCCAGAAGGGAAAGATCTTCAGGATTCTTTTCCAGCTCCAGCAGTTTGGGCTCGATAGTTTCCAGGTGTTCTCTGGCTTCGATGACAAAGTCAGAATAAATTTCAGGATCGAAAAAGTCTTGATTCATGGCGGACCTAATTGATTAATAAAATTTAGAAATACTCGACCTGCTTATGATTGCGTGTAAACCGGACGACTTTATCCCAGCAGCATCTTGACGTTTTTGACCAGACTGTCCGGCTGTGCCGGTTTGACCATATACAGGTTCGCTCCCAGCCCCAGTCCTTCCTGAATATCCTTTTCCCGTCCCTCTGTGGAAAGGATAATGACAGGTGTATCCCTGAAAGCATCCTGTTCCCTGAGATTTTTAACAAAGGTAAAACCGTCCATTCGCGGCATGTTGACGTCTGAAATGATCAGGTCGATGCCGGGTATGGAGTAGAGCTTTTCCAGCGCGTCAAGCCCGTCTTCAGCTGTGGTTACCTGAAAGCCTTCTTTCTTGACTATAAAGGCTATCAGATTGCGAACCGTTTTAGAGTCGTCCACAACCATTATATGTTTGGACATAATCCCTCCCCATAAGAGATAGAAGGCTGAATCTTGTATTTATAATAAAAAATCACCTGGCCAGCAGATGATTGACAATGGTTTCTATGGATAAAATCGAGATTATCTTTTCCCTGTTTTTAATCAGGGCGGTAACAAAACTTGAATTCATGGCCAGGGCGGACTCCACATTCCACTCGATATCTTCCTGAGGCATTCTGTACATGGTGGCAATCCTTTCCACCAGAAGACCCAGCTGCAAACCATCATGATGGCAAACTACAATAAACCGGTTTTTACTGTCGCGCGCGTTATCCGGACTGAGCAGCGAGGCCAGGCTGACAATGGGGGTAACCCTGTGTCGAAGATTGATGACTCCGTCCAGATAATAAGGGGTGGACGGGAGCTTGGTAGGCTGAATATATTTAATTATTTCTTTGACCTTTTCTATGGGCAGAGCATATTCCTGGTTTCGCATAAAAAAACTGATGAGCTGAATTTCTTCCAGTGACTCCAGATGTTTTTTGTCGCTCAGGCCCGGCCTGGATTCTTTTTTTCGCTCAGGCGCTACACTTTTTTGTACTGGAGCCGGTTTCGGGCGGGGCTTGTCAGCAGTATCCGGGGTTGTCTCCGGCGCTGCCTGCCTGACCGGCTTATCTTCTGAAACAGGAGGGGGGGCTTTTTCCGGATTCCGGACTTCAGGTATTTGGATTTCCGCGTTGGCATCTCCCAGATATTTATCTATAAAGAGCTTTTCCTTGGGAGAAAGAGAATCTGGTTTGTCTTCCCGGCCCAGATCAAATTCCTGTTCTTCAAAATATTGTTCGGGTGTTTTCATGGTTAAAAACCTCTGGATATTTCTTTCGCCAGCAGAAGGTACTCAAGGGCTCCCCTGGATTTGGGAGCATATTCATGAATGGTTTGCCCTTTGGCGCTGGACTCTCTGAATTTTGTGTCTGTGTTGATTACGGTTTCAAAAAGTCTGGAACCCATTTTTTTTCTGAGCACATTGAGTATTTTCCGGCAAGCGCCGGCCCTTCGATCATACATGGTTGCTAATATTTTATATTTTATCGGTTTTTTTAAAGCTTTGTTTAACAAACGCATGGAATCAAAAATGAGTTTAAAACCATGTAAAGCCAGGAAGTCCGTCTGAGTCGGGATTATCACCAGATCAGCCGCTACCAGAGCGTTGACAAGGATAATGCCCATTTGCGGCGGACAATCAATAATAATCACATCATAATTATCTCTGACTGATTTCAGCCACTTTTTTAAAACCAGACCCTTGGCCCCCACATCTTTGAACTCGGCATCAAGTTCGGCAAGATGGATGCTGCTGGGTACAAAGTCAAACGCGGGGCCTGAATGAACCTTAAAGATAAATTTACGGTCAGACAATGAAAAATCAGGATAACTCTTGAAAATATCCAGCGCCGAGTACTCAAGCTTGTCAGGATAAAAAGCCAGATGAATGGATGCGCATGCGTGGGGGTCCAGATCCATGACCAGGACTCTCTTATTCAGAAGCGCAAAGGAAGATCCAAGATTGAGTGCAGTGGTGGTCTTGCCCACGCCGCCTTTCTGATTGGCTACGCAAACTACCTGTGCCGGCAAATCAAACCCCCATAAATCTGTGAATACCTGTTATGTCCTGTCAAAATATACCGGAATAACCCCGCATATTATCTTTTCTGCAGAATCAATTTTCTCAGAGCATGCCAGTCATCTTCATAAACATCCAGGAATTTCATGCCCGTTTCATACCTGATCCGGGGAATCACCTCACTGGTCCAGGCAACCTGAGCCACGGCCTGCAGATACTGGCCCAGATCGCTTTCAAATGCCTTTAAAAAGCCTGAGTGGAGCTTGTTAAAACTGGGTATATAGACTTTTACCCGGACTTTATCCCCAACGGAAAACAAATGATTGCAGACAATTTTCACTCCGCCAGTGCTGATGTCTGCAGACTCCACCTCAATTTTTTCCTGAGAGTTCAAGGGAAAAGCCAGCTCCTGGACTTCCACCCTGAATTTCCTGGGGATTCGAAGATCTTCCCGTCTGTTATTATTATCTCTAATGAGTCTACCCTTCCTTCAGATAAACTATTGCTCCAGGATGATGAACCGGCTTAAAAGTCCTGCTGATACTGTGCAGCGATTCTGAATGACCGATAAAAAGATATCCTCCCGGATGCAGGTTGTCGTAAAAGGAACTTACAACGTTTCTTTTCATTTCATCATCAAAATATATCATTACATTGCGGCAGAAGATTACGTCTGAGGCCGGAACCATTTTAAGCTGCATCCGGTCATTAAGGTTGGCCAGCTTGAAGTCGATAATTTCTTTCACCCTGTCCTGGACAATGAACCTGCCCGGACTTGATTCTTCAAAGTATTTTCTGACTATATCCGGTGGTGTAGTCCGCAGAGCATACCGGGAATATATTCCATGCCGGGCAGTCTGCAGTACTGCTGACGACAGATCATTGGCGGTGATTTTGATGTCCCATAAAGGCAGTTCATTTTTTAACACTTCATGCAGGATAATGGATAGAGTATAAGGCTCTTCTCCGGAGGAACATCCTGCCGACCAGATATGCAAATCTTTCTTGGATCCGCGCCTCTTCTCCTGAATGATCTTTTTTAAAATAACATCCTGAAACACCTTAATCTGAGGAGGATTGCGATAAAAACTGGTTTCATTGGTGGTGATGACCTCAAAGAGTTTGTTCAGTTCGGTTTTCCGGTTTTTATCATAGCGCAGAAAATAATAATATTCCCCGAAATTTTTCAGATTGTTTGCCTTGAGTCTGTTGATAAGCCTGTTCTCCAGCAGATACTTACGGTTATCCCCGATAAAAATCCCGCTTTGCTTATATATAAAATCGCGCAGCTGAATAAATTCATCATCCTGGATCGTGAGTTCTCTTCTAAGAGTTATATTCTTGGAAAAAAGCGAAGCTGCCATATATACTACTCTGCGCTCTTTTCCTGGAGCTTATCCAGGGCCTTTTCCGCAGCCTCCTGAATATCCGGATCAGGATCATCAAGGATGTCCAGTAGCGATCTGAACGCTTCCTGGCCACCGATAACACCCAGTGATTCGATTATTTTTATTTTCTGGAGTTCTGAACTTTTTTCCCACAAAGCAAGAATTGCCGGGACAATGGTTTTATCCTTTTTTTCTCCCAAAGCTTCAATAGCCCTGATTCTGACCCATTCGTCAGGATCTTCCAGAAATTCCAGAATATAGGCGATGGTCTCCTGCCGGGGACATTTACCAAGAAGTTCCACCAGAGAAAGCCTGACCTCCCTGTCCTGGTCATTGATCACTCCGATGGCCAGGGGAATAATTTCCTCATCTTCAGGGCATATTGTTGCCATGGCCTCCAGGGCCATTTTGCGCACATCTGCAAACTCATCACTCAGGGCCTTTTTCAGCAGGGAAATACTTTTGCCCGCTCCCAGCCGGCCAAAGGCATAAACCGCCATCAGCCTCTTCAGAGGATCACTGCTTTCAAACATGGGTCTGAATTCCTCCAAAACCCTGTCACCGCCAATGGTCAGGACTGCGTCCAGAGCCACTTCCTTTACATCGTCCCAGGAATGATCAAGAAAAGACATGAGTTGGGATACGCATTCTTCATCACGCAATTTATACCCGATAAATTTGAGGCTGTTTTTTAAGACATCTCCGTCCTCATGAGTCTGTAGAACTTCCAGGAAAAAATCACGTAGTTCCGGACCGGCCGAAGAATACAGTTCTTTACTGATCTCTCTTTGCAGATCCCGATTCTTTTGCTTGAAGGCGTCAATGAGTGCTCTTACAGCCTCGGGGCCTCCTATTTTGCCCAGCGCCCGCACTGCCACCAGGGAAACGGACTCATTGTCTGATTTGAGTCCTTGAGCCAGAACCCGGTTATAGCCAATGGAGACCAGAGCAGTCTCGGACTTATCCACCCTGTCCGCATCTTCTTCCTGGTCCAGGCGCGCAGCTATCTGTAAAATCTTTGCAGACGCCTTCTCATCACCTATATAACCAAGACCGGTCATGGCTGCGTCCTGGGTATCCTGGTCATCGTCATCAATGGCCACCAGAAGATAATCATTGAGTTTCTTTTTTTCCTCATCACTCAAAAACATCAGAGCCTTGCCTCCCATGATTTTGATGATGGCCCGCACAATCTTATTTCGCAAAGCAGCAGGAGACGTTTCCATTCTTTTGAGCAGCATAGGCAAAGATTTTACATTTCCCATTTCGCCCAGGGCGTCCACTATCATTGAACTGACCAGCTCTGAGCTGTCTGCCAGAGATTGAATCAAAGCATGGGTGGATGATTCATCCCTGATTTTGGAGAGAGCCTCCACCACAGCGTACTGGACCCATTCTTCATCCTGGAAAGCCTTTTTCAGGCATTCAGAGGCCTCGGCCCGTCCTAATTCGCCAAGGCTGACAGCAGCCTGGTAACGGGCATTGACTTGCGGATCATTAAGCAGGGATTCACACAGGGAGCTTACTGCCAGGTATGACTTTGTAGAACCCAGGATATCCGCCGCAAAAATACGCATATCCGGGTCCTCGTCTCTAAGAAGCTCTACCAGGAATTCAATGTCCTGATGGCCGATATGGCGCAGAATATCCATGGCCAGGTTTCTTATCTGCGCTGATTCACTGCGCAGCAGGGGGACCAGGGCATGGATGCTTTCCTGACTGCCGATCTTTCTTAAAGCCATGTCTGCCGCTTCCTGAACTCCAAGGCTCTCACTCTTCAAAAGTTCCACCAGCAAGGGAGCGGCTTCCAGCATGTTCAGATCTCTGGCAGCGAAAGCGCCTTCACGCTGCTGCTGGGGATTGTCACTTTTCAAAAGTTCAGCAATTTCTCTTTTGCTCAATTCATTCATAAAAAAACCACCCTCAAGGGTTGTTGATAATTCAGAAGACTTTACTGCGCAAAAATCAATCCTGATAAAGACCGGAAGTAATCATCTGGGCCATATCTTCCAGATCAACCACCTGATCAGCCAGGCCGTCATCCACAATTGACTTGGGCATCCCGTAAACCACGCATGTGTCTTCGCTCTGCGCCAGTATCCTGGCTCCTTTGGCCTTTAAATCCCTGGCTCCCAGCAAGCCGTCATTACCCATTCCGGTCAGCACTACGCACAAAGCCCTCTGCCCTGCTCCCTGGGCAAGGGAAGAGAAAAGCACGTTTGCAGAAGGCTTGTACAGGGCATCGTCTGGTTCAGGCGATACTACCACCTCAATTCTGGAAACCCGCTGATTTATCATAATATGCTGGCCGCCCGGAGCTATAAAAACGTGGCCGGGCCTTATTATATCCCCGTTTTCAGCTTCCTTGACCCTAAGCCTGGTAGAGTCATTTAGACGTTTGGCAAAAGGACCGGTAAACGCCTTGGGCATGTGCTGGGCAATCAATATGGATCCTGGAAAAGTCTCTGGAAGTTCTGAAAGAATCTTCTGAACAGCCGGGGGACCTCCAGTGGAAACCCCTACGGCTACTATATCGCGAACCAGCTTGGCGCCCTGCTTAACTGGACCGGGAACTCTTTTATGTATCTTTTTGGGCTTCTGGAGCGCGGCAAGCCTGGAAGTTCTGGCCTTTTTCCTGGCTACCGCTTTAACTTTGGACTGAAGCTCTTCTTCGATTTTAACAATATCCAGGCTGACCTTGGAGAGCTGCTTGGGAATAAAATCCACCGCTCCAGACTCCATGGCCTTAAGAGTGGCCTCCGCACCTTCAGTGGTCAGAGAACTGACCATGATTACAGGCCTGGGCATCTCCATCATTATATGCTTGAGCGCGGTCAAACCATCCATGACCGGCATTTCGATATCCAGGGTAACCACATCGGGATTCAGCTTCCGGACCAAGTCCAGGCCTTCCCGGCCGTTTCTGGCTATACCCGCCACTTCAATATCAGGATCCTTCTTAAGCATGGTGCTGATAGCCTTGCGCATGAACGCAGAGTCATCGACCACCACAACCTTAATAGTTCTACTCATAAAAATTCCATCCAGGCATGAACATGTTAAAAATATCAGCGGTTGATTTGCCTGTGATCAAGCCGGAGGGACTTGATCACCACATTTTCTTTCTGGATATTATCAAATCCGGTATCAGAAACCAGCTTGATCCAACTTTCAACCAGTTCAGCATCCCATTGTGTACCGCTGCCTTTAAGCAGAATATCCCTGGCTGTCTCCCAGGGCAGCGCCTTGCGGTAAGCGCGGTCTGAAGTCATGGCCTCAAAAGCGTCCACAACGCTGATGAGTTTAGCCAGGTCGGGAATCTGTCCGTTGGATATTCCCTCAGGATAGCCTTTGCCGTCCACCTGCTCATGATGGTGGTAAACAACCGGCAGAATCTGTTTCAGACTCCATACCTGCGACAGAATATCCCTGGCAATGGTGGGATGAGATTTCATGACTTCAAATTCTTCGTCGTCAAGCTTGGAAGGTTTATTAAGGATGTGATCAGGAATACCGATCTTGCCGATGTCATGGAGAACGCCCGCGGTATACAGAAGTTCCAGCTCATCCGAGCCCAGCTTGAGGTGGCTGCCAAGCTTTAAGGAATAAACAGCTACCCGCTCTGAATGGCCTTTGGTATAATAATCCTTGGCTTCAACCGCTTTGGCATAAGAACGAATTATATCCACGTTCTGATCCCTCATGCGCGAATACATCTTGGCATTCTGTATGGCAGTGGCAACGTGGGCGGCAAAAACGCTCAGCAGCTGAAGTTCTTCATTGGTGAAATCGCGGCTTTCCTTTCGCAGAAGCCCCACTGCTCCCACTTTATGCGTCTGCGAAAAAAGAGGAACCAGCATCAGGGAATACGGGAAATCCTGTCCAGAAAACAGGGACATCCCGGCGGCTTTTTCCCTGTCCAGAATATAAGGCACACCTTTATCCAGAGAATCCTCAGAAAGTTTTTGAACCTTGGCAAAAAGATCCGGATCTTCACGAAACAGCCGGCCTCTGATTACCGATTTCCTTAAACGGGGTTGATCGTCTCTGCGCAGAAAAAGGACTACACTGTCAGGATCAAAATTTCTCTGCATCTGTAATACAAACTCATAGCAGATTGATTTCAGGTCAAGCTGGGAATTAAGGGCGTTGCTGAGATTCAGAAGCCTGACAATATTGCTGAGTCTTTTACGTTCATTTCGGTAGGACCTGTCTTTTACAACCTTGCCTACCTTGACCAGGAGATGATTTATATTAAAAGGCTTGGGCAGATAGTCGGCGGCCCCCATTTTCATGCACTCCACCGCAGTTTCAATAGTGGCAAATCCGGTCATCACCAGAAAATCAACATCCAGCTGTTTCTGTTTGATCTTCTCCAGAAGCTCCAGCCCGTTCATCACCGGCATTCTTAAATCGGAAATCACCAGGTCAATCTCATTGGAGGCAATCACTTCTAATGCCTCCCGGCCATTTTCAGCCTGAAACACCTGGTAATCTTCATCCTTGAGGGCATCCATGCAGATTTCCCGGAGACTCTCTTCATCGTCAACCACTAAGATCTTAATCAGCTCATTCTTGATTTCCATAATTAACCTTGATTTTTTGTATCTATTCACCACATATTATGATCAGCACTGAATCTAAGGCCGGTCCCAGGTATCAGGTTTCGCCATTGATGCGATGTTTGACCGTCGCAGGTTCCGTTCAGGCAAACCATACACCTTAAAAACCGCGGATTTTTTTCCAAATATGCAAGATTTCCAATCCAGTATAACATGCCCGGCTGATGGTTTGCCTTAGGGAACCGCGACAGGGAGTTCGTATCAACAGAAACATGAACCAGGGCTGGCATGGAAAACCTCGCTATAAAGGGGTGGAATCGTTCCTAAAATCAAGGGGCATTAACATTCCATTCGGCAGCCCAGAAGACTCACCCCAAGAAGAAACTGTTTGTGGGCTAGGCAATAGAAAGAACAAAGCTTTTAACGATATTCT
>JAWOGL010000245.1:0-2678 GCA_046496945.1 Desulfonatronovibrio sp. | reverse complement strand
CACTTTGTGGCCTCCACTCCGGTCATCACCGGCATCTGCACGTCCATCAGGACACAGTCAAAATCATACCTGGACAGCAGGTCCACAGCCTGCTTGCCGTCGTTGGCCAGGGTTACCTTGTGTCCGGCCTTTTCAAGGATAGTCTTAATAAATATCTGATTAAGGGAATCATCTTCCGCAGCCAGAATCCGCAGCGTTCCCCTGGACTCTTTATACTGGTTCGGGGCAGGCTCCGACGGACCGGTTTCCGGCTCCCAAGTTTTAAAGGTCAGAACGACATACATGGTGGTGCCCTGATCAGGAAAGCTTTCCACGGAAATATTTCCTCCCATTAGCTCCACCAGTCTGCGGATAATTACCAGACCAAGACCAGCTCCCCCGTATCTGCGTGTATAAGACCCGTCCGCCTGAACAAACGGCTTGAACAGATCGTCGATTTTATCATCAGGAATACCTGTTCCGGTATCGGACACAGAAAACATGATTCTGGAGCTGTTTTGTTCAACCTGGACCGGACTGATTTCAAGGGTGACCCGGCCTTCATCGGTAAACTTCAAAGAATTGCCCACCAGATTAAAAAGAATCTGCTCCAGCCTGGCTTTGTCGCCCACAAGGGTCTGCGGAACTGATGGGTCCACCGAGCATTTCAGATCAATCCCCTTTTCCCTGGCGGTTATCATAAAAATCTCGGTAATCGTCTCACAAATCCCCTGGGGAGTGAACTTATCCTCGTGGATTTTCATCAGCCCGGAATCAGCCTTGCACAAGTCCAGGATATTGGAGAGCAGCGTGGTCAGCCTTCTGGCGGATGATACTGCCAGCTTGGCATACTGGGCTTGTTCCGCATCAAGCTCTGTGGACTGCATCAGCTGCATCATTCCGATTATGCCGTTTAAAGGGGTGCGGATTTCATGACTCATATTGGCCAGAAACTCGGACTTTACTTTTTCCGCGACTTCAGCTTTTGCTCTGGCCTTAATCAGGGAATCCTCAACCATTTTTCGCTCTGTAATGATCTCGGTATAGATGACAATGCCCCCGATCTCTCCGGTGGACTCGTACCAGGGACGGCATTGCCAGCGCGTGTATTCCCCTGTTCCGTCAGAACGCAGAAAATAATCATCCCCGGATTCAACCACTTCCCCTGCAAGGGTCCGCTCATGTGCCCGCTTCCATTTTTCCGGTATATCCGGAAACACTTCATAATGATGCCTGCCTATGACTTCTGCATCCTCAACATTATAATCGCGCAGAAACTGAGCACTTACAAAAACATGCCTCAATTCATTGTCCAGGACTACTATCCCCACCAGATCATGCTGAATTATATAACCCATCAGGTCATACCAGGCTTTGAGTCTGCGGTCTGATTCCCGGCGCTCGGTAACATCCGAGGCTATGCAGCCGATCACCTCTACCTGATTGTTTCGCCGTTCTACCGGGAAAAGACAGGATTCAAAATAACGGGTTTCCCCGTTCAAGACGATTTCATCCTCAACACAAAAGGCGCTGCCGGTCTGCACGATCTCTTTAGTCCGCTTGGCAAATTTTTCTGCCAGTCCTGCGGGAAGGAGCTGCTCAAATGTCATGCCCTCTGCCTGGTCAGGTTCCGTATTCATAAGTTCAGCAATTTTGCGGGAGATCATGATGTAACGGCCATCCTTATCAAACACTGAAATGTAGTTGGGACTGTTGTCCAGTAAAGCATGTACCAGACTGATGTTTTTGCCCAGTTCCCGCTCCTGCTTTCTCTTTTCAGTTACATCCCGGACAAACACCACTGCCCCGTCGTAATCCTGAAAATGAATAGGAGCCGCGCTTATTTCCGCCAATATCTCACTTCCATCCAGAGCCGTATGAACCTGTTCCATCCCGGAAAAACTCTGCTTTTGCGTATCCAGCGCATCCATTTTCTTCCGGACCGCCTCCCGGTACTCGGGTTGAAGCCGGTCCATTACCGGTTGTCCTTTCAGATCTTCAACAGAACCGGCCTTGTAAAGTTCCATGGCTTTGGTATTCAGATAGGCAAACCTGCCATGGGTCTGGATAAAAATAGGCATGGGAGAGTTGTTCACCATCTGGTGGAATTCGTTTTCCTGATTGATGAAACTCATGGATTTATCCTCCAGGAGAACAACCTGTTTTTTCAGAATCAAATACAGAAAACCCGCGGTGACCAGAACAAAAGCCCAGCCTTTGTAAGTCTGAAACCTGATCAGATCAGCCGGATCAGCAACCAGCATGGCCAGCACCTTATCTGAAAAAACGATCCACAGCCCTGCGAACAATAAATAAAACAGAGCGGTTCTGGAGGGAATACTGGACTTGAGCCGGCGTCTAATCTCTTTCATAAAATTTTGACCTCCCTGGAAAAAATTACTCTTTCACGCAGGTACTAAGGTAAAGGTTTTATAGATGTTTTTAATAATCCCTTATCAGGCAGGTTTTCAGGGTAAAGGCGCAATAGCTCTGTCCTGGATTATACATTGCGGACCATCCTGCTTCTGCGAGCTTGATGAAAAATTTCCAATGATCTGATTCCTTTGTTTTAGTCCCTATTATCAATCATAAAAAATTTGTTCAAGGAATTTAATAATCAGCTAAAAGCGATTGACCAACAAAGTCTTTTATATTCAAAATGCGTAAATCAGTATTATCTTGAGCATTGCCGCATTGTG
>JAWOGL010000242.1:0-2807 GCA_046496945.1 Desulfonatronovibrio sp. | reverse complement strand
GCCCGGCGAGCAGGGGCGAGTCGGCGTGGGTGGCGGGCACGGTGCGTCCTCGTGGGTCGGAACGGTCGGCAGTCGGTCGGAACGGTCGGCAGCTTGGAAATAATAGCCTCATTAATGGCATCCAGGGCGTTCTGCGCGTTGGCCTGGGTGGAAATATTGTGCCCTGCAGTAACACCGTCGGAAATATCACTGCTGCTTCCAAGGCCCAGGGCGGAGGCGGTGGCGTTACCTATGGAAACATAGTAGTAGTCTTCCTTGATGTCATTGCCTGTGCCAAAATGTACTTTCATTGGACCAGTGGAATAGACTCCTTCTCCACTATGATCTTCTCCCCAGTTGGCTGGATTTTGGTTTTCAACTGATACGCTGAGATTCCCGTTGAGCAGGTATGTGCCGTTGAATTTGGTGGCATTGGCAATTCTGGTGATTTCCGAGGCCATGGCCTGGTATTCGGAATCAATAATCAGGCGTTGATCTGAATTGTAGGTTCCAGTGGATGCCTGTTCAGCCAGTTCCTTCATTCTGATGAGTTTTTCATCGATAACCTGAAGGGCGCCGTCAGCGGTCTGGATCATGGACACCGCGTCGTTGGCGTTTCTAACCCCCTGTTTCATGGATGCGATATCAGCCCGCATCAGTTCCCTGATAGCCAGCCCGGCGGCGTCATCAGCAGCAGTTCCCACCCGGAGACCGGAAGAAAGACGTCTGGTAGAAACACCCAGACGACCGTATGCGTCCCCGAGGTTTCTGTTGGCATTGAGCGCCATTAAATTTGTGTTAATGACCAAAGACATAGGATTTACCTCCTTGATTGTTTTCTGCTCATGCAGCAATCAGTATGCCATTTAATATTTATTGTTTAATTTCAGTATCTTATATATTTTATGGAACCTCTGTTAAGTCTGTATAGTCAAAAACAGGACAAAATTTCCTAGCTGGCAGGTGTCAGGGTATGACTCAGGAAGTCTGCAGAAGACCCTGTTTAACTGACCAGGCCAGGAGCATCCTTGCTGTGGAAGGTTCAATATCAAGGGCCGCGCACAGCCGGGCAATAAGCGCGGAGCTTTTAAGGGGGGCCCTGGACAGAAAGAGGAGCATTCTAATTCTGTCCGGTGTCACAAGATGGGATATGCCGGAATATATAACCGGGAAATCTTTTTTGCGGTATACCGCCTGCCCCAGTTTACCAAGACAGACCACGGAATTAATCCAGGAGTCTGTGGTATGGCCGGAAAAAATATCCGCGTACGGGGTATGGACCGGATGCCTGATTTCCTGAAGGTGTCTGTCGTCATCTTCCAGGTTCAGCTGATCCCACAAATCAGTATAACGCTTTATTATTCCGGGCCAGTCATACTGCTTAGCGCTTTGTCTGCCTTTTCGGGCAACAGCGACCCTCAGTTCAGGACTGCTGATAAGTCTGGTCAAAGTGCCGGCAAGGGCGTGAATATCCACTGCGCAGTTTTGAGCCAGCAGAAGATGGGATTCGCTGTCATATACCAGGGGAGCAAGGTCATCTATATAATCAGTGGAATCCGGCCCCAGGGTAGGAACAAGGAACCCGTTTTCTGCGTGGGTGATAAGTTCTTTGTATCCATTATAATCAGACGCAATGACAGGCAGACCCGCAGCCTGGGCCTCCAGAATCGTCAGGCCGAATGTTTCCTGAGGATTGTCAGCCAGAGATATGAATATGTCTGAGTCCCGCAGGAGCTTGACTTTCATGCTGTGGCCTGGATTTGGAAAAACCATTGTCTCCAGTCCGATATTGCGGGCAAAAAGACTGAGTTTCTTTACTGTGTCGTCTTTCCGGTCGAGTCCTCCAGCCAGTATCAGCCTTATTGTATTCAGGTTCAGTCCATAAATTTTGGCTAATTGGAGGCTTTTAAGTATGGGAAGGATATCCATTTTGGAGTAACTGGAAATTCGGCCCAGGCAGAGAATGTTTACCTTCTTTTTATCAAACTGATTTTTTTGAGTATCTTCATCCTCAGTTGAGGAGTCTATCTCTTTATAATTGATGCCAAGGGGGATCTGTTCCAGCCGGGGAGGTTTGAAATCATTACCAAGCCTGTAACTGCTTTGCAGGTGCGTAAAGTATTTACCAAGGACCTCTCTGGCACATTCAGAGGAGCAGATTATGGCGTCTTTTATGGACCATCCCGGCCAGAGTTGTTTGAGCAGCTGGTGGGAATAATCCGCATAGCTCAGACTGTGGGTTATGCTGGTAATGGGAAATATTGTCCGGCTGCATTTGTTTCTAAGTCTTGCCAGGTGAGCTGGATGATTGATGCAGTCTGAAAGATGAAAAACGTGATAGCTGTGTTCGCCAAGAAATTTGATAATATCCAGCCTGGGATAAAAGCTTACCTTTGAGAGTCTGGATGGAAATTTGTTTTTCAGGTACCAGCGACAATTAGAGGCTACCTTGCCTGAAGAAACAAAAAAATGATATTTATCAAATGGATCAAGCTGAAGAAGTGCTTCTAAGAAACCTGTGTTGGCGGCAATACGGCCCAGAAAAGGGCCGCTTTCGTAAAAAGGATCAAGGGTCCCAAAAATTTTTTCAGGCATTCTTTACCTCTGAAGGATGAATATATATTTTCACTGGTCCTGGGCTGTCTGCTGTTTGAAGACCGGTTGCTTCATTACTGTGGCCATACCAGGTTGTTGAAAATCTCCCAATTGCTGTGTCGCTACAAAAAGTTCAAATTCTTACGTATCCTGAATACGCCGCGACCTTGAACTTTTTTTGCTGTTTATCCGGCACCCACTTGAGTTGGCAGTAACAACTCATACCGATAAAT
>JAWOGL010000237.1:0-8430 GCA_046496945.1 Desulfonatronovibrio sp. | reverse complement strand
CCCGCACAGGCCGGGACCTATAAAATCAGCACCAGAATATGTTTCTTTTTAAAAATTGTCTAACCATAGACCATGCACATACACCGGCACGCCCTGCCGCGGCCTGCCACGGTCCGGGGTTTATAAATATTGACCTTGACAGATATTCCAAGTAAAAAGCAAAAGTTTGTCAGCAGCAAAAAATTCATTTTCCCGAACCACAACCCTTAGCACATCAAGAGTTATGCCTAAAAGAAAAGACATCAAAAAAATCATGCTCATCGGTTCCGGACCCATTGTTATCGGCCAGGCCTGCGAATTCGACTATTCAGGGACTCAGGCACTCAAGGCACTCAAGGAAGAAGGATATGAAGTAATCCTGGTCAATTCCAACCCCGCCACCATTATGACCGATCCCGAACTGGCCGATCATACCTACATCGAACCCATAGAACCGGAAACAGTAGCCAGGATAATTCAGCGCGAAAGACCCGATGCTCTGCTGCCCACTCTGGGAGGGCAGACCGGGCTGAACACAGCCTTTGCCCTGGCAGAAAACGGAGTCCTGGACAAATACGGAGTAGAACTCATTGGCGCCTCGCTTAAGGCCATCAAAAAAGCCGAATCCAGAGAAGAATTCCGCCAGGCCATGGCCAATATTGGACTCAAAGTCCCTAAAAGCGGCATCGCCAGAAGTATGGAGCAGGTCAGGGAGCTGGGCAGAAACATTCCCTTTCCCGCGATTATCCGTCCCGCGTACACTCTGGGAGGTACCGGCGGAGGCATCGCCTACAACATTGAAGATCTTGAGGAAATCTGTTCCCAGGGTCTGGCTGCCAGCCTCACTCATGAAATCATGATCGAAGAGTCGGTCCTGGGGTGGAAGGAATTCGAGCTTGAGGTCATGCGCGACAAAAACGACAATTGCGTGATTATCTGTTCAATAGAAAATGTTGACGCCATGGGCGTACATACCGGGGATTCCATAACGGTAGCCCCGGCTCAGACCCTGACCGACCGGGAATATCAGCTCATGCGCAATGCTTCTCTGGATATCATGCGGGAAATCGGCGTGGAAACCGGAGGGTCCAATGTCCAATTCGCCCTGAATCCCGACGACGGAGAAATGCTGGTCATAGAAATGAACCCCAGGGTTTCAAGGTCCTCGGCCCTTGCTTCCAAAGCCACTGGATTTCCCATTGCCAAGATCGCGGCCAAACTGGCTGTGGGCTACACCCTGGATGAAATTCCCAATGATATTACCAGGGAAACCATGGCTTCTTTTGAGCCGACCATTGATTACTGCGTAGTCAAGATCCCCAGGTTCACCTTTGAAAAATTTCCCGGCGCCAGGGATATCCTGGGCACGTCCATGAAAAGCGTGGGAGAAACCATGGCCATTGGCCGAACCTTTAAAGAGGCCATGCAAAAAGGTCTGCGCTCCCTGGAAACCGGGAACCTGGGTCTGGCTTCAAGTTTTGAGGAAGAACCGTCTCCTGTGGAGGAAATCAAGACCGCCCTCCGGGTTCCCAATTCCCAGCGCATATATGCCCTGCGCAAGGCTGTTTTAGCCGGCATCTCTGTTGCGGAAATCCATGATCTCACCGGCATAGATCCCTGGTTCATCCGCCAGCTGGAAGAACTGGTTGCCTTTGAACGCGAACTGACAGACTTCAGCGCTAAAGAAAGCCTGTCCGTCAACAACCCCAGACTGCCTGCTGTTTTGTCCCGGGCCAAAGAGCTTGGCTTTTCCGACAAACAACTGGCCCTGTTATGGGGCAAAAGCGAAATAGACGTACGCGCCGTCAGAAAAAAAATGAATATACTGCCCACTTACTATCTGGTGGACACCTGCGCCGGCGAATTTGAAGCTTATACCCCTTATTTCTATTCCACTTATGAACACGGAAAAGAAGTCATACCTGAAAATGCCAGAAAAGTCATGATCCTCGGGGGAGGGCCCAACCGCATAGGACAGGGAATTGAATTCGACTACTGCTGCGTGCACGCGGCCTATTCCCTCAAGACAATGGGAATACGTTCCATCATGGTCAATTCCAATCCAGAGACAGTGAGCACTGATTATGACACTTCTGATTATCTGTATTTTGAACCCCTGACCTTTGAAGATGTCATGAATATCATTGACTTTGAAAAGCCTGAAGGGGTCATTATCCAATTCGGAGGACAGACCCCGCTGAACCTTGCGGTTCCACTTATGAAAGCCGGGGTGCCTATACTGGGCACTTCTCCGGACAGCATAGACCGGGCTGAAGACAGAGAGCGGTTCCAGGCTCTGATCCAGAAACTGGGCCTGCTCCAGCCTGCCAACGGCACGGCAAAATCATTTGAAGCGGCAGCCCAGGTAGCTGAAAACATCAGCTATCCTGTGGTGGTCAGGCCTTCCTATGTGCTGGGTGGCCGGGCCATGGAAATCGTATACGATAAGGAACAGCTGGAATCCTATTTCAAACAGTTTGTGGTGGTATCCCCCCAGCATCCCATACTTATCGACAAGTTTCTTGAACACGCCATAGAAGTGGACGTGGATGCCCTGAGTGATGGCACGGATACTTATGTTGCCGGAGTAATGGAACATATTGAAGAAGCAGGCGTCCATTCAGGGGATTCAGCCTGTGTTTTGCCTCCGCACACTATCTCTGAATCGGTGGTCAACGAAATCAGCAAGCAGACCAGAAAACTGGCCCGGGAACTGGGCGTGGTCGGACTGCTCAACATCCAGTTCGCGGTTAAGGATGAGCAGATATTTATCCTGGAAGTCAACCCCAGGGCATCCCGGACTGCTCCATTTGTAAGCAAGGCCACTGGTGTGCCCCTGGCTAAAATGGCTACCCGGGTCATGATGGGAGTCAGCCTTAAAGAACTTGACCCCTGGTCCTCATGCAAAAAAGGCTACTACTCGGTCAAGGAAGCGGTCCTTCCGTTCAACAAATATCCTGGAGTGGATGTTCTTCTTGGTCCTGAAATGCGTTCCACCGGCGAGGTAATGGGAATTGACGACAACCTGGGTCTGGCCTTTATGAAAAGCCAGCTCGGGGCCGGTCAGATGCTTCCGGACAAGGGCTGCGTGTTTATCTCGGTCAATGACTATGACAAGCCCTACAGTCTGGAGCCTGCAAGGCAATTCCAGGAGCTTGGCTTTGACATCCTGGCTACCAGAGGAACCGCGGCTTTTCTGCGGGAGAACGGAATCAGCGCCCGGGTGGTCAATAAAGTCTTTGAAGGACGCCCCAATGTCATTGACAGCATCAAGAACAAAGAAATACAACTGGTAATAAATACATCTTCAGGCAAAAAAACCGTAAGCGACTCATCGTCGCTCAGACAAGCCGCTGTTTTATACAGAATACCTTACACCACAACCATTGCCGCGGCTCAAACCCTGGCTCTGGCCATTAAGGAAAAGTCCCTGCTGGGCCTGAGTGTAAAAAGCATGCAGGAATATCTGTCCCTGGATTAAATCATGAAAAAAGAATATTGTGGATTATTTGGCATTTATGGACATACTGAAGCCGCCAGAATGGCTTATTTCGGTCTTTACGCCCTGCAGCACCGGGGACAGGAAAGCGCGGGAATTGTTACCTGGGACGGACAGAAAATAAGAGAACAGAAAGGCATGGGCCTGGTAGCTGATGTTTTCCACGAACAGCATCTGGGACATCAGCTCAAGGGAGAAATATCCCTGGGCCACATCAGGTATTCAACCACCGGAGCCTCCCTTATCCGCAACGCCCAGCCTTTCCTGGTCCGGTTCAAAGGCATGTCCATCGCCATCGGACATAACGGCAACATCATCAACACTTATGATCTGCGCAAGGAACTGGAAGAACAGGGATCGATTTTTCAAACCACCATGGACAGTGAAATAATCGTCCACCTCATCTCCAAATATCTTAACGGCAACACCCTTGAAGAGGCACTGACCCTGGCCCTGAGCAGGGTAAAAGGGGCCTACAGCCTGCTTATTCTGGCTAATGACAAGCTTATTGCCGTGAGGGACCCCAACGGGTTCCGGCCTTTGTCCATAGGAAGGATGGGCGATTCTTATGTATTTGCATCGGAAACCTGCGCCTTTGACCTGCTGGAAGCTGAATATTTGCGTTGCGTAAAGCCGGGAGAAATGGTCACTATTCAACAGGGAAACCTTTACAGTTTTCAATTTGCCGAAGTTGAAAAAAACACGTCCTGCATTTTTGAGCTGATTTATTTTGCCCGGCCCGACTCCATTGTATTCAGTGAAGAAGTTTATAATGCCAGAAAAAATATGGGCAAGACCCTGGCCAGAGAAGCCCCTATAGATGCTGACTTTGTCATGCCCTTTCCTGATTCGGGCATGTACGCCGGAGTGGGTTACGCCCATGAGTCCGGACTCCCCTTTGAAATGGCCATGATCCGGAACCATTATGTAGGCAGGACATTTATCCAGCCTTCTCAGGATATGCGTGATTTCGGGGTCAGGGTAAAGCTTAATCCAGCCAAAAGCATGATCAAAAACAGCAGGATCATTATCATTGAGGATTCCATCGTCCGGGGAACCACCATCAAAACCAGAGTCAAAAAACTCAGAGAACTCGGGGCCAGAGAAATTCATATGCGGGTAAGCTGTCCGCCCATCAGATTTCCCTGTTACTACGGGATTGATTTTTCCTCCAAGGGCGAGCTCATCGCTGCCAACCACAGCGTTGAGGATATTGCCAGATATATAGGTCTTGATTCTCTGCATTATTTGTCAGTTGAAGGCCTTTTGTCTTCAGTCAACCAGAACCAGGGATTCTGTCTGGCCTGCTTTAACGAGGAGTACCCAGTTCCTCCCGGTCCCAATTGTAATAAAATGTGTATTGAATGGTAAAAATGAATAATTCTTCCATGAACTGGCTTGAGCTGGCCGGGAAAGTCCTGGATATTGAAATTGAAGGCCTTGAAGCGGTAAAAAAAAACCTGGACAACTCATTCTGTCTGGCCCTGGAAGAAATGGCCGGATGCAAAGGCAGAATCGTGATTACCGGAATAGGCAAGTCAGGGCTTATCGGCAGAAAAATTGCCGCCACCCTGAGCAGCACCGGATCACCTTCTTTTTTTCTGCATCCGGTGGAGGGAGCTCATGGAGATATGGGCATGCTGACCAGGGACGACCTTATCCTGGCCATATCCAACAGCGGGGAAACCGACGAGCTTAACTCCATCATTCCCAGTTTCCGGGCCCTGGAGGTAAAGGTCATCGCCCTGACTTCCGATCCCGAATCCACCATGGCCTCCCTTTCAGACATTGTCCTTCTGGTACGGGTCCCCAGAGAAGCCTGCACCCTTAATCTGGCTCCAACCGCCAGTACCACTGCCACCCTGGCCATGGGAGACGCCCTGGCGGTCTGCCTGATGCAGCACAAGCATTTTGAACAGAAAGACTTTAAGAGATACCATCCAGGAGGCTTCCTGGGACAGAGGCTCAGGAAAAGCATCCCTGAACTTATGCATACCCGCCCCCTGCCTCTGGCCCGCATGGACACAGATCTGGATACAGCCCTTCAAGTACTCAACTCAAAAGGATTTGGGGTGGTGTTTATTGTGGATCAGGAGAAATCTCTGCTTGGAGTCATCACCGACGGTGATGTCCGCAGGATGGTATGCGGGAAAACTTTTTGTCTAAAGGATCCCGTGAAAAACTACATGACCCCTGAACCACTCAAGGCGGATCCGGGTTCTTCTGCTGCAGAGGTCCTGGATATCATGGAGGAAAACGCGGTAACAGTACTGCCCATAGTGGATGAACACCAGAAAATCCTGGGACTGATTCACCTGCATGACCTTCTGGGCAAAGGTAAATACAAGTTTTCCAATGGCGGGTGACCATTTAACCTTTTACTTTGAAATATATGTCTGATGTCTGCAAACGATGATTATATCTGCCTGAAATGCAGCAGGGTCAACCCGACATGCTGCGTGCTGGCTCCGGGCCGGAAACAATCCTTTTTTCCCTTGTCCGACCCTGAAATCAAGATCATCAGCGCTTATTTGGAAACAGATGATTTTTTTGTCCGTCAGGTCAATGACCAGGACTTTATTGCCCGGTTAACCAGAATAATTCCACGGCCCAGGAAACTCATCTATAAGAGCTTCCCCCTTGACAATGCCCACAGCCGTTTAAAAACTGACCATAAAGGACAATGCGTACTGCTGACCAGTCATGGATGCCTTCTTCCCGCTGAAATAAGGCCTGTCTATTGCCGGTTATACCCGTTCTGGTTTAAAAACAACAAACTTACCTGGTTAAAGGATTCTTTATGCCTTGCCCAGGAACAGGCAGATAACCTCAGGGACTTAATCAGGCTTTTTGGAATAAACCCGTTAAGATTGAAACAGGATTTTGACCTGATGCTTTACAATCTCGAGCTTGGACTGCCGGAAGTGTAGATAAATATTTTCCATATTATAACTAATAAAAAAACATGAAATTCTTAAAAATATTTTCCATATTGATCATTTTTCTGCTTGTCTTTTGCGCCGCAGCCCTGCTCGGTGTGTATAAATGGGCATCCCGGGATCTGCCCGACTACAAAGAAATAACTGATTATAACCCCCCCCTGGTGACCAAAGTTCTGACCAGAGACGGCCGGCTTCTGGGACATTTTTACCGGGAAAAGCGTTTTCTGGTTTCCATGTCTGAAACCTCTCCCTGGCTGGTCAAATCTTTCCTGGCGGCTGAAGACTCAGGTTTTTATCAGCATGAGGGAGTGGATCTTCCCGGCATATTCAGGGCAGCCATCAAGAACTGGAAAGCCGGAGAAATCGTACAGGGCGGCAGTACCATTACTCAGCAGGTAATTAAATCTCTGCTTCTGACTCCGGAAAGAAGCTACACCAGAAAAATAAAGGAAGCCATTCTGGCTTACCGCCTGGAAAAACATCTGACCAAAGATGAAATCCTGACTATTTACCTTAACCAGATTTTTCTGGGCAATGGTTCTTATGGAGTGGAAGCCGCAGCCAGAGACTACTTCGGCAGGCACGCCCATGAGCTGACCCTGGCCCAGAGCGCCCTCATAGCAGCCCTGCCCAAGGCCCCGTCCAGGCTTAATCCGTACCGCAACTTTCAGGGAGCAAAACAGAGACAGGCCTATGTGCTGTCCAGACTCAGGGAACTGGAGTGGATTACCCCTGAGGAGTATCAGGAGGCCCTGGACGAACCCCTGGAACTTTCCAGGATGACGGATCCGTCCTGGAAACGCGGCCCTTATTACCTTGAAGAGGTCAGGCGCCGGCTTATCCATATGTATGGTGAGGACAAAGTCTATGAAGGAGGCCTGGTGGTTGACACCGGCGCTGACCTGAAGCATCTGGATGCTGCCCGCTCGGCCCTGCGCCAGGGCCTGATTGATTCCACCAAAAGAAGAGGCTGGCAGGGGCCTCTGGATAATATCACCCCGGAAAACCGGGAATCGTTTTTAACAGACATGGACTATGATCTCCAGGAAATGGAAGAGGGTTCTTGGCTGCGGGTCCTGGTTACCGATGTTTCTGAGGACAGGGCTCTGGTAAGCTTTGGAGACATTAAAGGCAGAATTGACGTATCCACCATGTCCTGGGCCAGGACTCCTGATCCTTCCAAGGCTCCGGAAGAAGTCCGGGCAATCCGGGATGCCGGCCTGGTGCTTGATGAGGGGGACGTAGTCTGGGCTTCAATCATTGAAAAAGAGGAGGACCCGGAAGGTTCCTGGGACCTGGCTCTGGAGCAGGAACCCTTGGTAGAAGGGGCCATCCTGTCGGCGGATCCCAAAACAGGAGAAGTCCTGGCCCTTCACGGCGGATATGATTTTAACCAAAGTCATTTTAACCGGGCCACCCAGGCCAGGAGGCAACCCGGTTCAGCCTTCAAGCCTTTTGTATACTCAGTGGCCCTGGAAAACGGATACACCCCGGCATCCATAGTTCTGGACGCGCCCATTGTGTATGACAACTACGAGACCATGACCACATGGAGGCCCAAGAATTTTGAAGGGGTGTTTCATGGCCCCACCCTCCTGCGAAATGCCCTGGTAAAATCCAGAAACCTGGTGACCATCAGAATAGCCCAGCGAATCGGGATAAACACCATGATCAACCGGTTCAGTGAGTTCGGCTTTGACGCAGACTTTCCCAGAGACCTGTCCGTAAGCCTTGGTTCGGTTCCGGTAAGCCTCATGGAACTGTGTCAATCATATACAGCCTTTGCCCGGGACGGCTCATATATGCCCCTTCGTCTTATCAGCCGTGTGGCTGATTCATGGGGACATGAACTGTACAGGAACGAGGATCTTCCTGTCAGAGCCGTGAGTCCGGAAAACGCGTATATCATCACCAACCTGCTTCAGGAAGTGGTGCGCGACGGCACCGGCTGGAGAGCCAGGGTTCTGGGCAGACCTGTGGCCGGCAAAACCGGGACCACCAACGATCAGA